>CAZEJR010000005.1:0-117411 GCA_964512675.1 uncultured Haloferacaceae archaeon
GGTCCTGCCAGACCAGGGCGTTGTGGACCGGTCGACCGGTCTCCTCGTCCCAGACCACGACAGTCTCGCGCTGGTTCGCGACCCCGAGCGCCTCGAGCCGTGTGGCGTCGACACCGGCGGCGGTCAGCCCCCGGTCGACGACGCGCTCGACCGTCTGCCATATCTCCACGGGGTCGTGCTCGACCCGTCCGGGCTCGGGCTGCACCTGCTCGTGCCGGCCGTGGGCACTGGCGACCACCGCGCCGTCGTGGTCGAACGCCATGAACCGGGTCCCGACCGTCCCTTGGTCGATCGCGCCGACGTAGGTCTCGGTCATGACACTCCAGCCATCGATCTATCTCGAACGTCTATCGAGGATTCGTATAAACAGTTTCCGCTCCGCCAGCGGCGCCGTGACCACGCGGTCGGCGAACTCGTGGCCGACTTCGACCCGCTCCGCTGCGACGGCGTCGGCTCCGTTCACAGGTCGTACAGCCGCCGGAACGGCGTCGGCGGAAACCGCAGCTCGACCCGGCTCGGCGGGCGACCCTTGCCGCTCGACGCGCCGGAGCGCACGCGCTCGACGACGCCAGCCTCGGCGATCTCGTAGAGAAACCGCTTGACCGTCCCCAGCGAGAGGTCGACACCGGGTCGGCTGCTGATCGTGTCCGCCGCCGTGGTGACCGACTCGCGCTCCGTCTCGCCGAGGTCGACGAGGTGACGGAGCACCAGCTGCTTGTTCGCCGGGAGCGCGAACACGCGTCCGAGCGAGACAGTGGGACGAGGGATCTCCTCGACCGCGTCGTCGACGTCCGCGTCGGTCAGCCGCGTCCGTCCCTCGCGGCTGGCGCGGTCAGCGGCGACGAACAGCGCGGTCAGCGCGTCGTGGGCGTTGCCGTCGGCCCAGCGGGTGATCCGGCGGGCGAGGTCGTGGTCGAGCGCCTGTCGCGTCAGCCCGTCGGAGGCGCGGGTCATCAGCACGTCGACGAGCGTCTGTGGCCGGTACGGCTCGACGTGAATCGACGTCGCGGTGTAGGTCGTCAGCCCGGTCGCCTCCGGGTCGGCCCGGCCGACGGCGAGCCAGCTGAGGTTGCTCGGCAGGCCGGCGAACAGGTCGACGAGGGCCGGTGTCTCGGCGTCGACGGCCTCGTCGACGTGGTCGACGGCGACGACGACGCCGGTGCGCGACCGGCCGAGCAGCGCGTGGAGCCGGTCTGTGAGCTCCGCCGTGCTGATCCCGTGTTCGGGCACCGACTCGTCGACGAGGGCGTCGAGGACGGTGTGGTAGAATGCGAACTCGCTCGTGGTCTCCCGGAGGTCGACGTAGACGAACCCGGGCGTGGCCGGCTCCGCAGCCCGGGTGCTGGTGTGGATCACCGACCGCGTCTCCGTCGCGAGCTGCGACAGGTGAGCAAACAGGGCCGCCACGACCGCTGACTTCCCGACGCCGACCTCGCCGTGGAGGTAGGCGTTCGGCGGGAGGTTGCCGTCGAACACCGGGTCGAGGTGGTCGAGCACGCGCTCGAAGACCGGCGCGCGGCCCACGGGTTCGTCGAGGTGGGCGACCGGTGACAGCGACTCGTAGCTCCGGACTAGCCGTGGTCCGTCGTCACGCCGCCGTCGCCGGTCTATCCGCGCGTCGATGTCCATCGTCTCGGACGCGTCGTATCTTCGAAACGCGCCACGACAGCAAAAGCCTCGTGATCACGGGAGAGGCGCACGCCGTCGCGGGAACGGTATGACACGGTGGTGAGGAGTCGTGGCGGGTTAGAACGGAACCGGCACCCACGACGACGACGGGAACACGCCGACCACCGACAGCACCGCGATGGCGAACGTGTTGACCACGATTGCCGCCGCCGGCGGGTCGAAGTGGGTGTCCGAGTGCGAGTAGAAGATCCGCTGGATGACCTCGCCGGCCAGCGCACCGGTCATCCCGAACAGCCCGCCGATGAGCACCGACGGGAGGATCGCCATCGACCCGACCCCGCCGGCGAACGCGACGGCTGCCGTCGCGCCGGGTAGGGTCATGTGGTGCGTGACCGGGATCTGGTCGACCCCGCAGTTGAGGAAGACGAGCGAGGCGGCGCTGATGCCGAACCCGAGGAAGATGCTCCCGGTCTGGACGGTGGTGTAGGCCGCGAGGACACCGGTGACGACCCCGATCGTCGCGACGCCCGACCACTTGTACTGGTGTGGGAGCCACGGTTCGACGGCGAGGCGCTCCTCTGCCGTGCCGCCGTCGGTGGCGGTCTCGCCGCCGTCCGTCGCCGCCGCCGTCTCGCCGCGCTCGAACGGTCCCATGTCGAACAGCCCGCCGCCGCCTGCGTTGCCGACGAGCGGGTAGCTCAGCACGAGGCGGTGGAACACCGCCGAGAGCACGACGCCCATCGCGATCGGGTCCCACGGAAGGCTCAGGAAGCCGCCCGATATCTGCCGGACGGCCATCCCCAGGACGCCGAACAGCCCGCCGACGGCGAGCACGTCGGGCTTCGTACCGAGGGCGTGGGCGATGTTCTTCGCCTCGTGGTAGTCGAAGCCGGTGTCCATGTAGCCCTTGCGTGCGGCGTAGGCCGCGGCTGCGGCGCCGGCCGCGAACGAGACGTGCGGGCCGAACACCGGGCCGAACGCGACGAAGCCCGTGATACCGGTGCCGATCTCGGCCTCGACCTCGCCCGCGAGGTCGGTCGCGAGCGTGTTGACCGCCTCCCCGGCGATGACCATGAACCCCGTGAAGATAAACGCCGGGAGCGCCCCCAGCGCCGCGCCGAACGCGCCCCCCGCGAAGGAGGCGATGACGAGTGCGAGCCACTCCTGAACCCCCATCCCGAGGAACTGCTGCAGGGGGACGAACATCTACTCGTCCTCCTCGCGCGCCCAGTCGAGCGACCGCTCGATCGCGTCGTCCCAGCGGCTGTACATCCGGTCTGCGTCTCCGGCGTCCATCTCCGGCTCGAACCGCCGGTCGAGCCGCCAGTTCGCGCGCAGGTCGTCGACACCCTCCCAGTAGCCGACCGCGAGACCGGCGGCGTATGCCGCGCCCAGCGCCGTCGTCTCGTCGACCCGTGGCCGGACGACGGGCGTCTGGACGATGTCGGCCTGGAGCTGGCAGAGAAAGTCGTTCTTGACCGCGCCGCCGTCGACCCGCAGGGTCGGCTCGTCCCCGGTGTCGGCGGCGACCGCCTCGGCCACGTCGCGGGTCTGGTAGGCGATCGCCTCCAGAGTCGCCCGGACGAGGTGTTCCTTCCGCGTGCCACGGGTCATCCCGACGATGGTCCCCCGGGCGCGCCCGTCCCAGTGTGGCGCGCCGAGGCCGGTGAACGCCGGCACCACGTAGACGCCGTCGGTGGAGTCGACAGAACTCGCCAGCTCGGCGGTCTGTGCGGCGTTGTTGATCAGGTCGATATCCTCCAGGAACTCGATCGCCGCGCCGGCGATGAAGATCGACCCCTCCAGCGCGTACTGCACGGGCTCACCGGACATCTGGAAGCCGATCGTGGTGAGCAGGCCGTTGTCGGAGGCGACCGCCTCCTCGCCGGTGTTCATCAGGTAGAACGCACCGGTGCCGTAGGTGTTCTTGGCGTCGCCGGGGTCGAAGCAGGTCTGACCGAACAGCGCGGCCTGCTGGTCGCCGAGTGCGCCCGCGACGGGCACCTCCGCGCCGAGGAACCCGTCCGGGTCGGTGTAGCCGTAGGTGGCCTCGTCCGACGAGGGCCGAACCTCGGGGAGCATCTCCCTCGGCACGTCGAACTCCGCGAGGAGGCCGTCGTCCCACGCGCAGTCGTGGATGTCGAACAGCATCGTCCGGGAGGCGTTCGTGACGTCGGTGACGTGGTTCCCCGTGAGATTCCAGATGAGCCACGCGTCGATGGTGCCCATCAGCAGCTCGCCGTCCCGCGCCCGGTCCCGGAGGTCTCGCGCCCGCGAGCTCTGGAGCTTCAGCGGCTCGGCGTTGTCGAGGATCCACTCGGTCTTCGTCGCGGAGAAGTAGGCGTCGACCTCCAGCCCGGTCGTCTCGCGGATCTCGTCGGCCATGCCCGCCTCCTTGAGCTCCTCGACGCGGTCCGTGGTCCGCCGGTCCTGCCAGACCAGGGCGTTGTGGACCGGTCGACCGGTCTCCTCGTCCCAGACGACCGTGGTCTCGCGCTGGTTCGTGATCCCGAGCGCCTCGAGCTGGGCTGCCTCCAGGTCGGCCTCGTCTATGCCGGCGGCGACGACCTCCTGTGTGTTCTCCCAGATCTCGACCGGGTCGTGTTCGACCCAGCCGGGCTTGGGGTAGATCTGTTCGTGCTGCTCGTAGGCGTTTGCGACGACCTGTCCGTCGTGGTCGAAGATCATGAACCGGGTCCCGGTCGTGCCCTGGTCGATCGCGCCGACGTATGTGTCTGGCATCGTGCGTTCCTCCGGCCGACGGGCTCCCCGCGCCGCCGCCGTGCTCACCCACGCCTCGTCGTATCGTATTAAAGATTACTAACAATAGGGAGACGTCAGTAAACTATCGACGATCCCCGCCGTCGTTCGCGCGAGCTCCCGCCGAGCCGGTCGAGTTTCGGTGGCCACGCCCCGTCGTGGGCCGTTCGTGTCGGCAGAGGCTCACTCACACTCCCGTGTCGATCGTGTTTACGCTCGCTCCCCGGAACACCGGTGAATCAACCTGTGTCGGGACACGACAGCCCCGGGCCACACGCCGGCGCAGTCGGTGTCTCCGCCGGACGGGAGCTCTCGGCGTTCGCGACGGAGCCGCGCCGTGCCGGAGGAACGCCCCCGCGCTCCGTGGTGCGGCGAGGGCCCCGACGTCGACGCCGGGGCGACCCCGCCCGTGGGTCGCCTCCTCTCGTGATCGGGACCGCAGCCGGCAGACGGTCGGGATAGTCCGCGACCCCGACACACTGTTCGACCGTTCCCCGGCACCGACAGCCGGACGACACGACGACACGGGATCCCGACAGCGTCCGGCGAGGAGGCGTCCAGCACGTGGGTAGCGCCACCGGCAGACGGGGGCGACCCACGCGACGCAGACTGACCACGCCCCGGCCCGCGAGTTCGGTCACGCTCCCGGGCTGTGGTGACCTCACGCACCGCGCGGTAGCTCACACCCGGAGAGACGCTCCGGAGATCCGGAAATTCTTGTTCCGGGCGCTCCGCGGACAGCCGTGACGTTGCACACGCGCGCCGTTGAGCAGGACGTCCGGGAACTGAGCACGCTCCTCGGAGACGTGCTGGCAGACCAGACGTCTCCGGCGGCGCTCGGCACCGTCGAGCGCATCCGCACCGGTGCGCTCGACTACCGCCGCGACGACGAGACCTCACGAGAGACGCTGTGGACCGAGATTCGCGGCCTCGACGCGGAGACCAGAGAGGTCGTGTCGCGCGCGTTCACGACGTACTTCGAGCTGACGAACCTCGCGGAGGAGCGCGAGCGCGTGCGGGCAATCCGCGAGGGCCACGAGTCAGGGACGCTGGAGCACAGCCTCGCGGCAGCCCTCGAGGGGCTCGCGGACGCGGGCGCCGACGCCGAGACGGTCGAACGGGTGCTCTCGGACGTGCTCATCGAGCCGACGTTCACCGCCCACCCGACGGAGGCGCGCCGGAAGACGGTGAAGGCGAAGCTCCGCTCAGTCGCCCGCACGATCGAGACGCTCGACGAGCGCCGGCAGACCGCGCGCGAGCGCGCCCGTCACGACCGCGAACTGGAGGCGGAGCTGACCTCGCTCTGGCAGACGCCACAGATCCGCGACCGCCGCCCGGAGGTGACCGACGAGGTGCTGAACGTCCAGTGGTACCTCGAAAACGTGCTGTTCGACGTCGTCGGCGACGTGTACGCGTCGCTGGAGCGGGCGCTCGCCGAGCACTACCCGAGCGTCGACGCGCCGAAGCTGTTCGAGTTCCGGTCGTGGGCCGGGAGCGACCGAGACGGCAACCCCCACGTCACGGTCGAGGTGACAGCCGAGACGCTCGAGCGACAGCGCGACGTCGTCTGTGAGATGTACCGCGACGAACTCAAGCGCCTCTCCGGTGTCCTGAGCCAGGACAGCCGGGACTTCGACGTCGGTGACGCCCTCGGCGACCGGCTGACCGCACACAAAGAGCGCCTACCGGGCGTCGCGCGCGAGGCAGAGGAGCGCTACCCGAACGAGCCGTACCGCCAGATCCTGAAGCTGATGCGCGAACGCATCGACCGGGTCGGCGACGTCCGTCCCGGCGGCTACGACGACCCCGACGACCTCGTCGCGGACCTGGCGGCGATCGCAGACAGCCTCCGCGACCACGACGCCGGGGTGGTCGCCGAGGTCGACGTCGACCCGCTGGTCCGCCGGGCGGACACCTTCGGCTTCTCGCTCGTCAGCCTCGACCTGCGCGACCACCGCGAGAACCACACCGAGACGGTCGCGACCGTCTTCGACGCCCACGGCGTCGACTACGCGGGGATGGACGAGGACGAGCGGGTCGACCTGCTCACCGGCGCGATCGACCAGGACGACCCGATCGTCGACGTCGGGGCGCACGGGGCGTTCGACGGGACGACCGCCCGTGTCCTCCGGCGGTTCGACGCGCTCGCGGACTGGCAGCGCGAGTACGGCACCGACGCGATCGACACCTACTGTATCAGCATGGCCGAGGAGCCGAGCCACGCCCTCGAGGTGCTGTTCCTCGCCGACCAGGCCGGGGTCGTCGACCTGCCGGACCACGCCGGTCTGGACGTCGTCCCCCTGCTCGAGACGAAGTCGGCGCTCTCCGGCGCGCGTCGGATCATGGGCACGCTGTTCGAGAACGACGCCTACGCCGACGCCCTGAGCGCCCGGGACGACGTCCAGGAGATCATGCTCGGCTACTCCGACTCGAACAAGGAGAACGGCTTTCTCGCGGCCAACTGGTCGCTCCACCGCAACCAGAAGCGGCTGGCGACGATCACCGCCGACCACGACGTCGACCTGCGCCTGTTCCACGGCCGCGGCGGGTCGATCTCGCGCGGCGGCGGCGCGACGAACGAGGCGCTCCTCGCGCTCCCGCCCGAGACGGTGACGGGACAGGTGAAGTTCACCGAACAGGGCGAGGCGATCGCCGAGAAGTACGCCAACCCGCTGATCGCCGAGCGGAACCTCGAGCAGATGCTCGACGCCCAGATTCGTGCGCGCTACCGGGCGCTGACCGGCGCGGACGAGGGCGCGCCCGCGGCGTGGCACGACCCGATGGAGACCGCCGCGGCGGCGGCGCGCGAGGCCTACCGTGACCTGCTCGACGCCGACGGGTTCGTCTCGTACTTCGAGCAGGCAACGCCGATCCGCGTCATCGAGGAGCTCAACCTCGGCTCCCGGCCCGCCTCGCGGTCGGGCGAGCGCACCGTCGAGGACCTCCGGGCGATCCCGTGGGTGTTCTCGTGGACGCAGGCGCGGTGTATCGTCCCCGGCTGGTACGGCCTCGGTGCCGGTCTCGACGCGTACCTCGACGACGGCGGCGACGTGGACGAACTCCGGCGCCTGTACGAGGAGTGGCCGTTCTTCCGGACGACGCTCGACAACGCCGCGCTGGCGCTGGCCCGGACCGACCTCGGAATCGCGAGCGAGTACGCCGGCCTCGCGCCCGACCTGCGCGACGAGTTCTTCGACCGGATCGCCGCGGAGTACGAGCGGAGCGTCGACCTCGTGCTCGCCGTCGTCGGGCGCGACCGCCTCCCGCCGCGGGCGTGGGTCGCAGAGAACCTGGAGCGGCGCAACCCGTACGTCGACCCGCTGAACCTGCTCCAGGTCGACCTGCTCGGTCGCGACGACCTGAGCGAGACCGAGCGCCGGACGCTCCGCCTGACGGTCAAAGGAATCGCCGCGGGAATGAAATCGACCGGGTGAGGCGACGGGGCCCGGCCCGCGCCCGTATCAGCCGGCGTGCTCGCCGCCGAGCCGACGGATCACAGTCGAGAGCACGTCGACCCCGACTCGGTCAACGTCGTCCCGGAGCGCGTCGCGCTGACGTGGGACGTCCGGGACCCGTCGGACGCGGTCGTCGACCGGGCGGTCGAACGGGTCGAGACCGAGGCAGAGGCCGCGGCAGCCCGCGAGGGCGTCGAGGCCGACGTCGAGCGACTGGTCCGGGCGTCCGCCGTCGAGTTCCCGGCGCGGCCCGTCGACACCGTCGCCGACGCCGTCGACTCGCTCGGCTACGACGGCCTGCGGCTGGTCAGCGGCGCCGCACACGACGCGAGCCGGGTCGCGAGCGTCTGCGACGCGGGGATGGTCTTCGCCGTCAGCGAAGACGGTCGGAGCCACACCGAAGCGGAGTACACTGCCCCGGTCGACTGCTACCGGGCGGCGAACACGTTCGCAAACGCGGCGCTGCGTCTCGCAGATCCCGTCGGGTGACCCGTCAGACCGCGTCGGCGACGGCGTCCGCTAGCCCCTCGCCCCACGCGAGCAGCCGCTCGTCGTCGCCGAACCGGCCGGCGAACTGGACGCCGTACGGGAGCCCGTCCGCGAGGCCAGCCGGCAGCGCGAGCACCGGGACGCCGGCGTGTGTCCACGGCAGATTCATCACCGGGTCGCCGGTGCTCTCGATACCCTCCGGCGCGGTGTCGGGTGCGCCGGGCGCGACCCAGACGTCGACGTCCTCGTCCATCAGGTCGCCGAGCCGGTCGCGGAGAGCGACGCGGCTCCGGCGCCCGCGGGCAATCGCCCCGGCGGTCACCTCGCGCCCGTCCTCGACGAGCGTGCGCGTCTGCGGCGCGAGCCGGTCGGCGTGGCGCTCGTACCGGTCGTGGTGTGCGTCTGCCGCCTCGGCGCCGATGAGGTCGTGGTGGCGGCTGTTCACGGCCGCGATGTCGTCGAAGACGGCTGTCCGCCGGACCTCGTAGCCCGCCTCGTCGAGGGCGGCGACGGCGCGCTCGAACCGCTCCCGTCCCGTCTCCGGCGCCTGCGCGAGGTACGCGTCGTCCGGGACGCCGACGACCGGGCGCCCGTCCGGCGACGCCGGTTGCCAGTCGTCGCAGACGACCGACGCGCCGAGCGCCGCGCCCGCGACGTCGCGCGTGAACAGCCCGAGGGTGTCGACGGCGGGCGAGTACGGGAGGACGCCGTCTGTCGGAACTCGGCCGTAGGTGGGCTTGAGCCCGACGACCCCACAGAACGACGCCGGGCGGACGACCGAGCCGATTGTCTGTGTCCCGAGCGCGAGCGGACAGGTGCCCGCCGCGACGGCGGCAGCCGACCCGCTCGACGACCCGCCCGGCGTGTGGTCCGGGTCGTGTGGGTTACGCGTCGGTCCCGGCGCGGCGTGGGCGAACTCCGTCGTCACCGTCTTGCCGAGGACCAGTGCGCCGGCGGCGCGGAGGTCGTCGACCACCGTCGCCTGGTCGCCGACGAGTTCGCCAGGCGGGAGTGCGGACCCCGCCCTCGTCGCCAGACTGTCGACGTGGACGATATCTTTCACACCGACCGGCACGCCGAACAGCGGCGGCCGACCGTCCGGGTCGGGGTGGCGCTCCGTCAGCGCCGTCGCCTCGGCTGCCGTCCACGCGCGCGGCTTCGCGCCGTCGACCCACGCCTCGACCCGTCCGTCGACCGCCTCGATCCGGTCGTACCGGTCGGTGACGACGTCCGTCGGGTCGCGCCGTCCCGCACGGAGGTCCGCCGCCAGCGCCGCCAGTCCCGGCCCGTCGGCGAGCAGGTTCTCTGTCACGACGGCGCGTCCCACGGCGCACGGAACGACCTTTGGGTCCCGGCGACCCTCGCCCCGAGCGTCTTGTGGCCGCCGCCACGACCGGACGCCGTGGACGTCACCGTGTACGGCCCGCTGCGGGCCGCGACCGGCGGCAAGCGCGCGACGGTCGATCCAGACGCGGAGACGGTGCGGGGCGTCCTCGACGCCCTCGTCGCGGCACATCCCCGGGCGGCGTCACACCTCGTCGACGACGCGGGCGACCTGCGCCCGAGCGTCCGGGTCACGGTCGACGGCGAGCGCGCCGACCTCGACGACGCTCTCGGGCCACGGCGTCCCACACTCCGGACAGCGGTGGTCGACGAACGGGTCGTCGCCGAACGCTTCGTCGCGCTCGGCCATGCTCCCGGTGCTCGTCGCGGCGCTCGTCACCTCCACGTCCTCGACGTGGACGACCAGCGCGTCGCCGGGTTCGGCGCCCTCGACGCGGACGGGCCGTGTCACCTCGTGGCCGCCGCGGAACTCCGGGGTGATCATCGGCCCCCAGCACGCCGGCGGGGTGTGGGTCCGGACGGTGCCGCCGTCGGCCACCGTCCCCGCCCACTCCTGGTCTGGCCCGACGAGGCCGGGAGTGAACCGGTCGACGTCGAGTTCCTTCTGGATCTGCTCGGAAATCGACCCGCCGTTGCCCGTGGATCGTATTAACGGTTGGCGACGCGCGGGTCGACCGCTCGACCCACGGGTGCCGGATCCTGACGCGGCCCGTCACGACCGCACACACGACACAGTCGCCGTTCTCACGGCGAGACAGGCCGCCAGCGTCCCGTACCAGACGAGGTAGGCGAGGTCGACCGTCGCCGCCGACCCGGCGGCGTAGACGACACCGACACTCGCGGCGAACCCCGTCGCCCGGACCCGGGACAGCACGCCGACCGCGCTGGCGGTGTCGCCGGCGACGAGGCCGAGCGTCGGTCCAGTAGACGGTGCCGAACGGCCAGAGGACGAGCCCCACGACCGCTCCGACCGCGACGCGCCCGCTACGGCGGCACCAGCACCGCGCGCCCCTCGATCTCACCGCCTTCGAGGCGTTCCGCGACCGTGTTCACCTCGTCGAGGTCGTACCGCGAGGTCCGGAGGTCGACCTCGCCGCGGTCGACGAGCGCCATCAGCTCCTGGAGTTCGGTGTACTTCCCGACCAGCGTGCCGCGGAACGAGAACTCGCCGTTCACGAGCGCCTGCGACGGCTCGTGGACGTGTCCACCGTAGCCGACGACGTGGTGGTCGCCGCCGGCGGCGACGACGTCGGGCGCGAGTCCGGTCGTCTCGTCGACGCCGACGAAGTCGAGGACCTGCTGGGCGCCGACGCCGTCGGTGATCGCCGAGACCTCGCGCGCCACGTCCTCGCTCGACGGGTCGACGACGTGGTCGGCGTCGAGGTCGGCTGCGAGGTCGCGGGCCGCGGGCTTCGGGTCGACGGCGGTTATCTCGACGGCGCTGGAGGCGTCGACACACTGGAGGCCGATATGCCCGAGGCCGCCGACCCCGATCACGAGCGCGTGGTCGCCGGGATTCAGCTCGGCGACTGCCTTCTTCGCGGCGTGGTATGCCGTGATCCCCGCGTCGGCGTGGGGCGCGACCGCGGCTGGGTCGACGCCGTCGGGCAGGGGAACGACGGCCCGGTCGTTCGTCGCGAGGTACTCCGCGAACCCGCCGTCGGTCGTCAGTCCCGGGAACGCGGCGTTCTCGCAGTACATGTCCTCGCCGAGACGGCAGGGACGGCAGGTGCCACAGGTGACGTGCGGGTGGCAGATAACCTGGTCACCCGGCGCGACGACGTCGACCTCGTCGCCCGTCTCGACGACGACCCCGGCGTTCTCGTGGCCGAGTGTCATCGGCAGCGACTGCTCGACGTACTCCGTCCACATTCCCTCGACGATGTGGTTGTCAGTCTGGCACCAGCCGGCGCCCTCTACCTCGACGAGGACGCCGTCCGACCGGTCGATCCTCGGCCGGTCCGTCTCGTCGAGCGACAGCGCCTCGCCAATCGAGTCCGTGTACTCGTGGAGCCGTGCGGCGAGCACGGCGGGTGATAGCACGCCCGAACAGAAAACCTGTGGTCAGTCGTCGAGGAGCGCCGGCAGGTCCGCGAGCGTCGACAGCCCGTGTGCCGGGTCGACGTCCTCGACGGGGTCGTGGCCGGGACGGACGAGGAGGGCGGCGTCGACGCCGGCGCGCCGGGCCGCCTCGACGTCTCCCGCGCCGTCCCCGACGAACAGCGCCCGCTCGGGCGCGACGCCGAGGTCCGCGAGCGCGCCGGTCAGGAGCGCCGGGTCGGGCTTCCGGCGGGTCAGGCTGTCGAGCCGCGGTTCGCGGGCGCGGACGCTCGCCACGCGGTCGGTCAGCCCGCCGCGTTCGAGGACGGCCTCGACGGTCGCACGGAG
This sequence comes from uncultured Haloferacaceae archaeon, assembly GCA_964512675.1. GTDB lineage: Archaea > Halobacteriota > Halobacteria > Halobacteriales > Haloferacaceae > A07HB70. The sequence goes on from CAZEJR010000005.1 coordinate 12,066, forward strand.
ATTGTTGCTCGCCACGGCCAGCGGGACGTCGGTCCGGTGTAGCGCGGCGACGTCGTCGTGAAGTGGCTTCTCACCGGCCGAGATGGCCGCACGCTCGACTGTTCCGATCTGCCGATCCCGTTCGGCCCACAGCGTCTCCGGGTCGAGCCCGTGTCGCGCCGCCGCGGCCCGAACCCGTCCGGGGTCGGTCCCGACCCACAGCGCCGCCCGGTCGTCGTCGTCCGGGTCGACGCCGAACGAGCGGTACGTCCGCTCGACGGCGTCGGCGAGTGTCGCCTCGCCGCTCAGTCCGACGAGCACGCCGTCGCTGTCGAGCACCACCGCGTCGTACACGGCTGTTCGAGAGCTGCGACGAAAGTGTACGTTTCGCCCCGGAGAGCTCTGTCGCCTGGCCGTCGGCACGGACTGTGTTCGAGGACTCCGAGACGCGGACGGCCGAGACGGACGACGCGAGCATCTACGTCCGGCGGCTGGCTCCGGTCCGCCGCTCCTCGCTCCACGGCTACCCACAGACCGGCGCGGCTGTCGCGGAGTACCACGCCGCCTCCCGTCGCGACCGGATGCTCCGCGCCGCGCTCACCCACGACGCTGCGCACGACCGGTCCTCGCGCGCGGCGGGCGACCGAGTCGACCCGCCGGTGCCCGCGCTCTGGAGCGCCGCGGGCCGGACGGCAGACGCCGACCCGGCGGCTCGCCGCGTTCCTCTGCTGAATCCCGGCTGCTTTTGAACCACCGGGGTGTAACACGGGATGGTATGTCCGAGCAGACCGACGAGTTCGACGAGTTCGACGGATTCGCCGACGTCAGTGAGGCACAGGTGACGAAGGCAATCGCGAGCGAGTGGAGCGAGGAGTTCCTGGACGACGTCGAGACCGACGTGCTGGTCGTCGGCGGCGGCCCGGCGGGGCTGACGACGGCGAAGGAGCTGGCCGAGCGCGGCGTCGAGGTGACGGTCGTCGAGCGGAACAACTACCTCGGCGGCGGGTTCTGGCTCGGCGGCTACCTGATGAACAAGGTGACCGTCCGCGAACCGGCAGACCGGGTGCTGGACGAGTTGAACGTCGGCCACCACCAGGCCGACGGGACAGAGGGACTCCACCTCGCGGACGGCCCCGAGGCCTGTTCCGGACTGATCAAGGCCGCCTGCGACGCCGGCGTTCGCGTCCGGAACATGACGGAGTTCACCGACGTGGTCGTGCGCGAGGACGGGGCGGTCGGTGGCATCGTCATGAACTGGACGCCGGTCCACGCGCTCCCGCGCGAGGTCACCTGTGTCGACCCGGTCGCGGTGGAGGCGGACGTCGTCGTCGACGCGACGGGCCACGACGCCGTCGTCGCGACGAAGGCCGCGGAGCGCGGCGGCGTCTCTGCACCCGGTCTCGACGCCGAGACGGCCGACCTCGACGGCACCGCCGACGACGAGTACGGCGCGCCCGGCCACGACTCGCCCGGTCACGGCTCGATGTGGGTCGCCGAGAGCGAGGACGCGGTCGTCGAACACACCGGACAGGTGGGCGAGGGCCTCGTCGTCGCCGGGATGGCCGCCGCGACGGTCCACGGCCTCCCGCGGATGGGCCCGACGTTCGGCGCGATGCTGCTCTCGGGCGAGCGCGCGGCACAGGCTGCCGTCGACGCGCTCGGCGCCGACGCGCCCGGTGCCGACGCGAGCGGCGCGACGCCCGCCGACGACTGAGCAGCCGACTCCTCTCCCCGGCCACCCGACACCGGCTGTCGGGCTACTCCGGCTGCCGTGTCGTCCCGCCTTCGGCCTCGCGCGCGGCCCGCTTGTAGATCAGGTTCCGCTGTACCTCGCTGACACCTTCGTACACCCGCGTGATGTGGACGTCGCGGTAGACCCGCGACACCCGCCGGTCGGTGAAGATCGACCGGCCGCCGTGGAGCTGCATCGCCCGCTCGCTGATATCTACGGCAGTCTCGCTCGCGTGGAGCTTCGCCATCGACGCCCACTTGCCGTCTGCGGGGTCGCGCTCCACCCGCTCTGCGGCCTCGTAGGCGAGCGTTCGTGCCGCCGAGAACTCCGCGAGCATGTCCGCGAGGTCGTGTCGAACCGACTGAAACTCGGCCACCCCGCGCCCGAACGCCTCCCGGTCGTGGACGAACGACCACGCCTCCTCGATCGCGGCGGCGGCGGGACCGAGGGCGTGGCCTGCGACGACGACGCGGTTCGGGTTGAAAAAGCGTGCGAGTACCTCGAACCCCTGTCCCTCCTCGCCGATGCGGTCCGCCTCGGGCACCCAGCAGTCGTCGAGGACGACGTGGGCTTGTTTCGACGCGCGCAGGCCCATCTTCTCGGGGACGTGGTCCGCCTCGTAGCCGGGCGTGTCGGTCGGCACCGCGAACAGCGCGTGGTTGCGGTGACGGTCCGGTCCGTCGTCGACGCGGCAGTAGAGCAACACCCAGTCTGCCTCGACGCCGTTCGACACCCAGTACTTCTCACCGTTGAGTACGTAGCCGTCGCCGTCGCGCTCTGCCCGCGCCTCCATCCCGGCGAGGTCACTCCCCGTCTGTGGCTCGGAGGCGCCGAGCCCGCTCAGCTGGTCGCCCGCCGCGACGGGCCGGAGCAGACGCTCTTTCTGTGCCTCCGTGCCGAACGCCTCTACGGCCTCGGCGGCGAACGAGGCCAGCTGGAGCGTCAGGGCGATCCCCGCGTCGCCGCGGAACAGCTCCTCCATCAGCGCGAGACGCTCGGGCAGGTCGAGCCCCCGCCCGCCGTACTCCTCGGCGACGTCGGCGGCGACGAGGCCCGCCTCGCGGCCCGCCTCCAGCACGCCCCAGGGGTACTCGCCGCTCGCGTACCGCTCCGCAGCGACGGGTTCGATGTGTTCCTCGACGAACGCGCGCGCCTCGCGGCGGATCGGCTCGACGTACTCCGGCGGAGTGCCGTCGGCAAGCGGATCGACCGACATGGACCCGCGTACATGCCCCGCGGTAAAGTATCGCCGGGTCGAGACGGACCGCGTCGTTCAAGCGCCGCCGGCTCCCAGGGACTGCCGTGACCACGGCCGTTCCGCGCGCCCCGCGCCCCGCTCACGGCCCCCGAGTGGCCGTCGCGACCACGGTCGGCCCGCCCCCTGGTCGCGACACCGTGGAGGTGTCGCCGTGACCGACGACGCCGGCGGGCTCCGCGACCTGCTGGAGCGGGTCGCCGCCGGCGAGGTGTCGCCCGCCGAAGCAGAGACGCGGGTCGCGGGCTACACGACGACCGACGCCGGTCGGTTCGACGCCGCCCGCGAGTCACGCCGGGGTGTGCCGGAGGCGGTGCTGGCCGAGGGAAAGACCCCCGCCGAGACAGCCGACCTCGCCCGGACCGCGGTGGAGACGACGGGCCGCGCGCTCGTCACCCGCGCGGACGACGACCACGCCGCAGCGGTTCGCGAGGCGGTCCCGGCGACCGCGACAGTCGACCGCGACGCCCGGGCCCGCACCCTGGTCGTCCACGCCGCCGGCTTCGACCCCCCGCGCGTCGACGCGACGGTCGCCGTCGTCGCTGCGGGCACCGCAGACGCCGCGGCTGCGGGCGAGGCCGCGGTCGCGGCCCGTGCCGCCGGCGCGCGGGTCGACCGCGTCACCGACGTCGGGGTGGCGAGCCTGGCGCGGCTGCTCGACGCGCTCCCGACGCTCCGCGCGGCGGACGTCGTGGTCGTCGCCGCCGGCCGTGAGGGGGCGCTCCCGACCGTCGTCGCCGGTCTGGTCGACGCGCCGGTGGTCGGCCTCCCGGTCTCGACGGGCTACGGTCGCGGCGGCGAGGGCGAGGCGGCGCTCGCCGGGCTGCTCCAGTCCTGTGCGGTGCTCTCGGTCGTCAACGTCGACGCGGGCTACGTCGCCGGGACACAGGCCGGGCTCGTCGCCCGGGCCGTCGGCGCGGCGCGGACGGACGCGAACTGATTACGGCAGGTCGCGCTCGTGACGGAGCGCGTCGCGGTCGACTTCCGCGACGCTCCGCCGTCCGGACAGCCCCATCGTCAGGTCCAGCTCCGCGAGGAAGTTCTGGAGGACGAACCGCACGCCGCCTGCGCCCCCGACCGCGAGGCCGTACGCGTAGGGGCGTCCGAGGAACACGCAGTCGGCACCGAGCGCAATCGCCTTGTACGCGTCTTTCGCGCGGCGGACGCCGCTGTCGAACGTGATCGACACCTCGTCGCCGACCGCGTCGACGACGTCCGGCAGCGCCTCGACGGCGGTGATCGAGCCGTCGACCTGCCGCCCGCCGTGGGTCGACACCCCGACCGCGTCGGCGCCGTGGTCGACGGCGAGCTCGGCGTCCCGCGGGTCCAGCACGCCCTTGATCACGACCGGAAGGTCCGTGTTGTCGTGGACGAACTGGAGGTCCTCCCACGTCAACGAGGCGTCGCCGAAGATCTCGAGAAACTCCTCGACCGCCGCCTCCGGGTCCGCCTCCGGCGAGGCGTCCAGCCGATCGCGGAAGGCGGGGTCGGAGAAGTAGTTCGCCACTCCCTCGCCTTCGAGGAACGGGTAGTACCCCCGCTCGATCAGCCGCTCGCGCCAGCCGAGGATCGGCGCGTCGACGGTGACGACGATCGCGTCGTAGCCCGCCGCCTCGGCCCGCGAGAGGAAGCTCCGGGCGATGTCCTCGTCGGAGGACCAGTAGAACTGGAACAGCTTCGGCGTGTCACCGAGCTCGTCGGCTACCGTCTCCATGTCGGTCGAGGAGAGACTCGACAGACACAGCGGCACGTCGAGGTCTGCTGCCGCCTCGGCGGTGCCGCGCTCGGCCTCGTCGTGGAGTAGCGACTGGATCCCGAGCGGGGTCAGCCCGACCGGGTACGCGAGCTCCCGCCCCAGCAGGGTCGTCGAGAGGTCGCGTCGCTCGACCCCACGGAGCATCCGCGGAACGATCCGCCACGCGGAGAAGTCCTGTCCGCGCTCGAACGTCTCCTCGCTCCCCGCGCCGCCGTGGACGTACGCCCGTCCCTCGGGCGACATCGACTCATGTGCGGCGTCGCGGAGATCCTCGTACCCGACCGGGAACTCGGGCTGCTCGTCCTCCAGCATCCCCCGTCGGTATATCTCGGTGACACGCTCGTCGCCTAGCCGTGCTGCCCGTTCGGACATACGGCCCACAGTGGCCCGGTGCTACTGAACGCTACGGCTCGACGGCGTCGTGGGCGGTCACCGGACCGTGTTCCGGACAGACGCCGGCGACTCCGGACGGACTCAGACAGCAGTGGGTCCGCTCCGTCGCGACCAGCCCGGTCCGGAGACGCCGCCCACACCGCCGGCAGCACGCGTCGCTCACGGCTTCCGTACGGACCGGACGGGTCTCAGTCTGTCGGCGACGTGGTCGGCTCGGCGGAGAGCCGAGCGGGAGAGCCGAAGCAGCACCCTCCAGTGGACGTCTCTGCCACCTTACCTCTCCGACCGCCAGTCGTCCCGCGGTGCGGCTGTCTGCCCGCGGTCCGGGCACCGCTCCGGACACCGGTGACGCCCCGTTCAGCGCCCCGCGTCGTCCGCCGACAGACGCTCGGCCTCGGCACGGGCAGCCCGGTAGCGCTCGCGCGCCCACGCGACTGCCGTGTCGGTGTCGTTCAGGACGACGCCGCGCGGCGCCCCGCCGTCGTAGACGGTGACGGCGACGGTCGTCTCGCCGCCGCGTTCGACCACCGTCACCGCGTACGGCAGGTCACGGTCGGTGACGTACGCCGTGTATCGGTCGTGTTCGAGCAGTTCGACCGCAGTCTCGGGGTCTAACTCCAGCGCCGAGTCGGCGACCGGTCGTGCCGCGACCGACTCGAACTCCACGCCGTTCTCGACGGCGGCAATCGCGTGGTCGAAGTAGCGCTCGTACACCACCGGCGTCGTCGCGGCGACCCGGTCGGCCTCGCAGACGGCCTGGACGACGGGTACGCTCACCCGCTCCGGGGCGTGGTCGTTGGCCACACGGACCTCGGCGTCTCGCAGCACTGCCGGGGGCAGGCACGCGTCGGGTGCCAGGTAGCCGAGCACCGGCGCCGCCGCTGCTACCCCCTCGGTGGCGTCGGCGTAGCGCTCGAACGCCGCGAGCGCGGCCCGGCCGGCGGCGCTCGCGTGTAGCCGTCCGCCGGTCCGCTCGACGCAGCCGACGGCCTCGAGCTCGCGGACCCCGCGGTCGACCGTCGAGCGCGCCACCGGGAGGTCGTCGACGAGTGCTGGCTTCGCCGCCGGCTCTGCCGCGAGCCGGGTCAGCAGCCGGTGGCGGTTGGCGAGCACCTCCCGGAGTTCCGCGCCGTCGTCGCTCACGTGCGTGGTGACGCGACCCCGCATCAAATGCCTGACTACCGGCCTGTCGCCTCGCCGCTGCCGCCCCGACGCTCAGTCTCCGGCAGCGTCCTCGCTGCGCCCGGCGTCTGTCGGCGCCCGCCGCTCGACGACGCCCGTGGGCCGGACCGTGAGGTCGACCCGCGACGCGCCGGCGGGAAACTCGACGGCGCCGACGTCCGCTCCCGCCGCCCGCGCCCGACGCCGCTCCCCTGTCGCCGCGAGCACCCACGCCGCCCCGACGACGCAGACGGTCCGTGCGCCCCCCGACGACACCGGTCCGCCGTCGGTGTCGAGCGACCCGTACAGCGGCAGGGCACCGGAGAGCGACTCGCCGACCGCCTCGTCCTCCGGCGCGTTCGAGAGCACGACGTCGACCGGACCGCCGCGACACCGGACCCGGACGACGACGGTGTGGGTCGGCGTACACGGGACGACGCCGACGCCGGGCGCGATCGTGAACCCGTCGGCGTAGAGACCGGCGGCGCGTTCGCGCAGCTCCGCGTCGTCGTGAACCCGCGCGCCCGCCTCACGCATCGCTCGCGGGTACCACGCCGGCGAGTCGGGCGCGACGCCGAGGTAGCGGTCCGGCGTGAGCCCGTCTGCCTCCAGTCGGCCTGCCAGCCGCTCGGCGTACCCGAACACGACCACGGCCTCGCCGGCTGCCGCGAGCGCCGCGACGGTCGTCTCCTCGCGGTACAGTTCCACCGTCACCGGCGGCGGGTCGGGCCGCTGCCTCGCGTCTGTCACGCTGCCGTCGTCTGATCCACTCATGTGCGGGTGGTGTGGTAGTCGTTCCCACGAGATCGTTTTCGATCGCCGGTCAATAGTCTTGTGACCCCGACCGACCCCGTGTCCGCGGCGGGTCGACCGACGGTCTGTGGGTCCCGCCGGGCCGTGTCGCTACTCCCGGTCGACGCTGTCGCGTGCGCAGCCGGTCGGTCGCGCGGCTACCGCGCTCGTGCCGTCGAACGGCCCGCCGCGTCCGGGACTGTCCGGGCGGACCGGGGACTCACTGCGGGCTCCAGCCGACGAACTCGTCGCCGGCCTCTATCTCGACGCCGAACGCGTCTATGATCCGTCCGAGCGCGAGGTAGCCCGCAGCCGTCGCCGCCGCGCCCGCCAGCGCGCGGTCGTCGAGGTGCTCCGCCAGCGCGCCGTGGACCTCGTCTGTCACCTCGTCGCGGACGACGGCGCGCGCGTACTCACAGAGCGCCAGCTCCGCCGCGTCGAACGGCGCTGGGTCGTCCTCTGCAACCGCGGCGAGCTCCTCGCGTGTCAACAGCTCGCCGCCGGCGACGTTGACGTGCTGGTGCCACTCGTAGGCGTTGTCCGTCTCGGCGGCGGTCGCGAGGATGACCAGTTCGCGCTCGCGGTCGGTCAGGCCGGAGCTGTCCCACAGCGCGGAGAGGAACGCCCGCAGCCCCTCCAGCACCTCCGGATTGTTCGCCGTCGCGGCGTAGACGTTGATCGCCTTGCCGGGCTGGAGCGAAGAGACCACGTAGTCGCGGTACTGGTCGTCGACCTCGTCCGGGCCACGGTAGGAGACGCGTGCCATGGCACGGAGCGGTCGGCCCGCCCGATAGCTCTTTGCACGCGCCGCCGCAGTCCCGGACGCTTTTGACGATCGAGACGAATGTCGTGGTGAGGTGGCAGTCGTGCCTGCGACACCACACCTCCCCACAGACGAGGACAGAGAGCACCGCGCTCCGAACATCGACGACATCGTCGACCGTATCCTCGACCGCGACGGCCCGACACCGGTCGTCGCGTAGGGCGTTCTCTCCGGGACGCCTCCACCCGTCTCGTCGGTGCCGCGACACGTCCGTCCCGGTCGGCTGTCGGGGACGAGGACCGCGCCGGTCTCCCGGTCAGTCGTCGCCGGAGCGGCTCTCGGACGCGTCCGACGGCGCACTCTCACGATCCATTCCGGGCACGTCCACGCGACCGAGGACGTCGTCGACCACGTCGCCGCGGTCGACGCCCGCGACGCTCGCCTCCGTGTCGAGGACGAGACGGTGGGCCAGCGCCGGACCCGCCGCGCGTCGGACGTCGGCCGGGACGACGTAGTCCCGTCCGGCGACGACGGCGCGGGCGCGGGCGACCTCGAACAGCCGCTGGACGCCCCGCGGCGAGACGCCGGTCGCGACCCGGTCGTCCACGCGGGTCGCCCGCCCGAGGTCGACGACGTACGCCCGGAGTTCGCCGTCGACGTGGACGTCCTCCGGCACCTGCTGGAGCGCTCGGACCTCGGCCGGCGAGAGCAGCGGGTCGACCGTGGGCGCGAGCGTCCGCCGGCGCGCGCGCCGGTCGAGCAGCTCGAGTTCGCCCTCGCGGTCGGGGTAGCCGAGCGCCGTCTCGACGAGAAACCGGTCGCGCTGGGCCTCCGGAAGCGCGAACGTCCCCTCCTGCTCGACCGGGTTCTGTGTCGCGAGGACGACGAACGGCTCCGGCAGGTCGTGGGTCTCCCCGTCGACGGTCACCTGTCGCTCCTCCATCGCCTCCAACAGCGCGGCCTGTGTCTTCGGCGGCGCCCGGTTGATCTCGTCCGCGAGGACGACGTTCGCGAACACGGGACCGGCGGCGAAGGAGAACTCGCCCGTGTGTTCGTCGTAGACGGTCGTCCCCGTCACGTCAGAGGGGAGCAGGTCCGGAGTGAACTGCACACGCGAAAACGAGAGCCCGAGCGCCCGCGCCAGCAGGCGAGCGGTGAGGGTCTTGCCCGTCCCCGGCACGTCCTCGACGAGGACGTGTCCGCGGGCGAGGACGGCAGCGACCAGCGTCTCCAGCACCTCCCGGTCGACCACGACCGCGCCGCCGACGCGGTCCATCACCGCGCCGCACGTCTTCGCCGCCTCGGCGGGGTCGGGTCGCGCCGTCCCGCCGCCGTCCTCCGACATACCTCTCATCTGGCGGCGATACAGAAGAGCGTGTGGGCGTCACGCCCGCAGGAGGAGGACGACCGGGACGAGCCCGAGCGCCGCGAGCGCCGCTGCCGGGAGCAGGTCGACGGCGACGGCGCCGCCGACGGCGCCCGCGCCGAGCGCCAGCAGACACCCGACGCCCCCGACGCAGAGGGCGGCGAGCGTACGACGGCGCTCCAGTGTCCGAACCGCCGGTCGGGCCCCGACCTCGCGCGTGAGGTCCGTCGCGAACCCGCCGAGGTCCCACGCGACCAGCGCCGCGCCGACACAGCCGACGACCGCGGGCGCGGGCGCACCGACCGGTCCCGCCGTCGCACCGACCAGGAGTGTTCCGCCGGCGAGCAGCGCCACTCCGCCCCGCCGCCGCGGCAGGAGCCGGACCCGGGCTGCGAGCGGGAGCGCCGCCAGCGCGAGAAGCGCGACCCCGACCAGCACAGACACCGCCACCGTCGCGAGGACGGCGACGGCGACCCCCAGCCCGACCGTCAGCGGCTGGTCCGCACGTGCGGCTGCGAGGACGACGAGCGCGGGCGAGACGACGACGAGCAGGACCGCGCCGCCGACGAACGGGAGCCCGGCTGTGCCGAGCCACTCGCCCCCGCGCCCGGCGAGGCGGCGCGCGAGGACCGCGCCCGCCGCCAGCACGAGGGCCGCCGTCCCCGCGAGCGCCAGTGGCACCCGGACGACCCCGCCCGTTGCGAGGGCGGCGAGGCGGACCACGGCGGACGGGAGCGCCGCCCAGACGTCGCCGGTGAGCCCGACGAGACCGGCGGCACTCAGCCCGACCCAGCCGACCGACCCGACGAGCGCCCCGGCGGTCAGGCCGCGCCGCACAGCAGTACACCGGCGCTCGACCGCCGGGCGCCGGTCCCGGTCGACCAGCCGCGCGAGCGGGAGCGCCCCGAGCGCGAGCCGTCCCGCGCCCGCCGCGAGGGCGACCAGCAGCGCGAGTCCGGCGAGCCGTGGCCGGTCGCCCGCAGGCAGGACCACGCCGCCGACGGCCCCCGAGAGGACGGCGAGGAGGCCCGCGACGAGGAGAACCGGGACCGCGACGACGACGGGTACGACCGCCGCCAGCAGACCCTGCCTGACCGACTCTGTCACCTCGCCGTCGCCGAGGAGCCCGGCCCACGCCGCCGCGCCGCCCGCCACCGCAAGCGCGGTGCCGAGTGTCACTCCCACGCCGGCGACGGGGTCCGGCGCGAGGACGCCGCTCGCGACGCCGACTGTCGCCAGCAGCAGGCCGGGGAGAAAGAGTACGTGTGCGCCCGCGCGGACTACGGGACGCTCGCGGTCGAGCATGGCGACGCCTGCGACGGCGAAGCCCGCTCCCGTCGCCGCGAGGTTCGCAGACGACCCCAGCCCGGCGAGGTGTGTCGTCGCGGCGAGCGCGGCGCCGGCGACAGCCGTCGCGGCGAACAGCGCACCTGCCCGCGCTCGTCCCTCGTCGCCGACGGCGTCCGCGCGGTCCAGACGCGGCCCGAACGGGACGAACAGGATCACGGCGCCCTCCCGACCCGTTCGGCAACGACCGCGTGGTCGAGCACCAGCGGCAGCGGCGTCCCGCGGCGCCAGTCGACGGCACGGGCGCCCGTCGACCGGACCGCCGCGAGCCGGAGCGCACGGAGCGTCCGTGCCTGCTGGCCGCTCACCGTGTTACCCGCGAGAACGTCGGGCGCGAGGACACCGACCGGCCGGTCGCGCGCCCCCCACGCCGCGACGGCCTCGACCGGCGGGTCGTCGAACAGCGGCGAGACGAGGAGGAGCTGTGCGTCCGGCGGCGCACGCGCCGCGACGGCCCGGGCCTGTGTCTCGGTGTCGGGCGCGCCGTCTGGCACCTCGCTCGCGGTGCGACAGAGCGCGAGTGCCCGCGCCCGGTGGTCCGGCCCGTTTCCTGGCGCGAGGTACGGGAGTCCGCCGCCCTCGGTCGTGTGGCCGAGAACGGCGACGCCGGCCTCGTCGCCGCTTCCGACGAGGTCGTCGAGCGCCCGGACCGCGCCGTAGGCGCAGCGTTCGGCGGCGGTCGGCCGCCCGCGTGCCGCGACGACGTGGGTCGGCTCCCGCGCGTCGACGACGACGACGACGCTCCGGGTCCGGCGCTCGCGGTAGTCGACGGTCGCGAGGTCGCCGCGCTTGGCGTAGTGGCGCCAGTCGACCCGGCTGGCCGGGTCGCCGCGACGGTACTCCCGGACCGAGCGGAACTCGACGCCCGGCCCCGCCTCGTCGCCGGTCTGTGCGCCGGCGCGGCGCGCCGTCTGGTCGCCGAGCGGCGGCGCGCCGGCGTCGAGCCGGCAGTCGAGACCCGTGTCGCCGGCCGGGTCGACCTGTCCGGTCGACACGGCGACACCCGCCAGCCCACGGACCCGCACCCGCGGCGGGTCGACGCGATGCTCGCCGCGCCGCGCCGTGACGGCGTACTCCGCCGTGACCGCCTCGCCGGGCGCGAGCGAGGCGGCGGCGCGCGGCGTGCCCTCGACGACGCCGAGGGCGTCGGGGACACCGTCGACGACACGGAGGTCGTGGAGCCGTCGCGACCCCTCGTTTCGAACCTCGAGCCGCACCCGGACCAGCGCACCCGGCGGTGCGGGCGTCGGCGAGACCTCGCGCTCGGCGACGAGACCCGCGTCTGCGACACTCGGCGCCGCGTCCAGCGCGCCGTAGGCGACAAACGCGAGGGGGACGACGCCGGCGGCGACAACCGACGCCTCGCCCGTGGCCACGCCGACACCGACGAGCACGAGCGTCGCGGCGGCGGCGCCGCGGAGCCGCCGCGACCGGCCCGTCGCGCTCACTCGCGGGCCTCCCGCCCCGCCGGCTCGAGCGAGCCGTCTGCTGCCCGCCTCAGCTCCGCGAGCGACGGGCGCGAGACGGGCGCCGGACGGGGGGCGCTCGCGCCCGGCACCGACGGGAGCCGCTCGTCGGCGACGGCGGCCACCGCCGCGGTCGCCCGCCGGATCCGACGCCGCGCGGCACGCTCCGGCCGGAGCCAGTCGCCGAGCCGCCCCCGAAGCGACCGCTCCGGGGGGTCGACCGACGCAGCGAGCGCCGCCGCGGCGACGGGGTCGTCGGTCCACGTCCCCGCGTCGAGTTCGCGCTCGACCGCTGCCGGGTCGTCGCCCGCACGTCGCCGGACCGCGACGAGCGTCGCCCGCAGCGTCGGCCGCACCGTCGCGACGCCGGCTGTGACGCCGCGGTCGCGTGCCGTCTCCGCCGCCTGCTCCACCTGCGCCGCGAACGCCCGCCCCGCGAGCGGTCGGTCCGTCGGCGCCCGCTCCGGCGCCCGCTCGACGAACGGACCGTCGGCCGGGTCGTCGACGGGCAGCCACACCCGCGCGACGGCGGCGGCGACGGCGAGGAGGCCGACGAGCGCCGCGGCGACCCGCCCGGGGTCGTCCACCGCGGCGCCGCCCCCCGCCGCCCACGCCGCGGCGAGCCCGACGAGCGACAGGCCGCCGACCACAGCCGCACCGCGGGTCACGCGCCCGAGGTTCACTGCGCGTCTCCGGGCGGGTCGTGAACGGGGGACAGAGTGGTCACGATCACGGCTCGTCCCCGCGCTCGTCCTCCCCTGCCTCCGTGACGAGCGCCCGCAGTGTGTCGGCCGCTCGCTCTATCTCGCCCGCCGGTGGGTCGGTCGCGGCGTACGCCCACTCTCGGTACGCCCGGGTGACCCGTCTTACCGCGTCCGCGGGCAGCCCGCGTTCGACCGCCGCGTGCGCGACGTCTGCCGGAGCCAGGTGTCGCGGGTCGTCCGGGAGGACGAGGCGGGCGAACGCGGTCCACAGCGCCGCGAACCCGGCTGTCTCGGCGGCAGTCGACTCCGTCGTGTCGGACGCCTGCTCTACCGTCCGCTCGCCGTCCCGGAGTCTCCCGACGACACGCCGCGAGCACACGAGCAGCGCCGCGAGCGCCGCGCGCGGTGACGCCCGAGCCGACAGCCGCACCGGGAGTCCGACGAGCCAGCCCCCCAGCCCCACCACCCCTCGCCCGACGCCGACAGCGAGCCGGACCGCGCCGCGGGCCAGCGCGACACCGAGACGGCCGAGCCAGGTCGCGAGTGCCACCAGCCCGCGACCGGCCTCCAGTCCCGCCGTCACGACCCGTCTCCGGCGGCGAGCGACCGCCCTCGCGGCGCCGAACAGCGCGAGCGCCGGGACGAGGACGACGCCGGCAGTCGCCGCGTACGCGGGCAGGAGCGACCGCCGGGCGGTGCGGTCGCCGCGCTCGGCCACGACCGCCGCTGCCGGACCCGCCGGGAGCGCCAGCCGTGCGCGACCGTCGGCGTCGGTTCGGCCGACTCGCTCGCCGCCGACCGAGAGCGTCGCGTTCGCCGCCGGCTCGGCCCCGATGCGCGTCTCGACGGTCGCCGGTCTGGTCGGCACCGCGAGCGGGTCGACCGGTCGAACCCGTACGGTCAGCAGCCGCACCGCCACCGTCTGTGCGCCGCTCACGACACCACGCTCGACCCGGACCCGAAGCCGCCGGGTCCCGTCGTCCGGGACCTCCACCGTGTGGGCACCGCCCGCGTCTGTCCGGCCGACGGCCTCGCCGTCTACACGCACCGTGGCCCGCGGAAGCGGGTCGCCGGCGACGCTCGCGACCACGCGAACGGTCACCCCGGGGTTCGCGCGTCCGACGACCCTGACCTGTGCGTCGGTCGGGAGGCCGTACCGCTCGGTGACGTTCTCCGGCGTCGTCGACCCGGACTGCCGGACGACGGGGCCGTCGACGACACGACCGACCGTCGCCGGCGGCGGGACGCCTCCGCCGAACGCCGTGCCCGCTCCGGTCGCCACGTCGCTCGCCGTCCCGTCGGGCGGCTGGACACGTACGACCAGTTCCTCGTCGCCGTACGGCACCCGACCACGGACCCGTCCGTCCGCACCCGTTCGACCGATCTGCCGGTCGCCGAACGCCACGGCTGCCCCCTCGACCGGCCGACCGTCCCGTCGAACCGTCACGGTAACCGTTCGGCCCGGAGCCGGGTCGGGCGCCACGGTCACGTCGTACTCGGGCGGCACGCGCCGCTCGCCGCCGTCCCCGCCGAACAGCCACCGGAGGATGTCACCGATACCGACGCCGCCGCCGCCGGACCCGCCGTCGTCGCTGTCGGTCGTCACCTGCGCAGACCCGTCGCCGTCCGTCCCGCTGGCGTCCTCGCCCGACCCCGGGCCGGCCGCTCCGGGCACCGTCGCCGCCGCGACGACGACGGCGGCAAGACAGACGACGACGAGGAGCACCTGCCCCGGCCTCCGGCGCTCTCCGGCGCTCACCAGCCGCCTCCCCCCACGCGCCGCGTCACTACGTTCTGTTGGCCAGACGCGGGCTAAACGCTTATGCCGTCCCACGGTTTCGCGTTCACCACGGTCGACCGTCGTACGAGTGGATCACGGGGTGGGGTACGGCGACACGACAGACCTGAGGACCGGAGACACGTCGTCCACCCGGCTCGAGGTCACCGACCTCCGGGCGGTGAGCGTCGCCGAGTACGCCCGCCGCCGGTCCGGCGGGCCGTGTCACCTCGAGCGCCGCGGCCGCCGGACCTGCCTCGTCACCGGGTCGCCGCCCCGTACCGACAGTCGTTTCTGCCGCGCCCTCCCGGTTGCCGTATGGCAGACGGACTCCTCGGCGTCGTCGACCCGGAGTCGGCTGCCGACGAGCAGCCGTCGTCGCTGGTCACCGTGCCGCGTGCGGTGCTGGGGTTTCACCTCGCGATCGCGGCTGTCTTCGTCGGGTTCGGCGGACTGCTCGCCGACGGCGGCAGCGTCGCGAGCGCCGCCGTCGTCTCCGCGATGGGCGTGATGGCGGCTGTCGCGGGGTGGGCCGCGGGCCGGGTAGTTGCGCGGCGGTGAGACGATCCGGATCGCTTAACAGCGGGCGCAAGGTACGTTCTGCCGAGCCGAGGTAGCCTAGCCTGGTCAAGGCGGTTGATTCGAGATCAACTGTCCT
Source organism: uncultured Haloferacaceae archaeon (assembly GCA_964512675.1). Taxonomy (GTDB): domain Archaea; phylum Halobacteriota; class Halobacteria; order Halobacteriales; family Haloferacaceae; genus A07HB70. Next base: position 27,215 of record CAZEJR010000005.1, read on the forward strand.
CACGGACTCGGGAGTTCAAATCTCCCCCTCGGCGCTCCGCCTCTCGTCCGGACTCGACGCCGTGAGCGGCGCTCACGACACCGCACACCGATCGTGTGTTTCGAGCCGGTCAGACGGCTGGCAGCGCCGCCGACCCCGCCCACACGAGCGCCACCAGCACGACCAGGTAGACCGTCGCCGACACGGTCCAGTCCCGCACCACGTCCCGGACGCGCCGACGAGCGATCCGAGCGCGCGGCAGGACGACCCCGGCGAAGAAGCCGGTCATCAGCGCGAGCAGGAGCGCCGCCGTCACCAGGTACGCGACCGGCGACCGGCCGAGTGCCGCCTCGGCGACCAGTAGCAGCGTGACGAACAGCCCGCCGGTCAGCCACCCGGCGGCGTAGTGGACCGCCGCCGCCAGCCGGGCGGGGGCCTCGCCGACCGGCCGGGCCGTCAGCACCGCTGCGGCGACCGCTGGCGGAGTTTCACCCTCTGGCAGACGGGCCATCGTCACGTCCATCGCCAGCGTCGCGACGACGGCTGTACACACGCCGAGCACGATCCGGAACGGTGGCACGAACGCCGACTCGACCATCGTCCCGCTCTGGTCGCTGCCCACAGTTGGTCGTTGTCGTCTCCTGGCGAGAGTGACGATACCGTCCGGACCCACACGCCACCCTGTGACCGGTCCACAGGTACAAGCGGTGGTTTGAGCCTCCGGCGCGGCTTTGTGTCCCCGGGTCGTGAGCAGACTCGCCGGCGCTCTCGACCGGCTGATCCCCCCGTCTGCGACGACCCAGCCCCGCGAGGTCGCCGATCACACGCACGCCCGGAGTCCGGCAGCGCTTCGGACCCCTGTCTGCGCTCGCGTGGCTCCGCGCTCACCTGGCCGACACTCGGCCGTCTCCCCGGTGCGACGTGTAGGACGACCCCCGCGTTCGACTGTTCGCCCGACTCTCGCCCGACAGCGCCGTGGCTCCCCGCGTCGGGCCGAGGTCGATCGACTCTCGCCGCGCGTCCGGCTGTCTGAGCCGCACACCGGTTCGTGTCTCGGCCCCGGGCGCGCACCCGTCGCGGGCGCACACGACGCGTTCGCGAGCACGCGACTCCCCCGCCGGCCCGGCAGACGAACAGACCCATCACTCGACGGCTGTCCAACCGGGTACGCTCCCGCAGGACCACGTCGGGGTCGACCGTGCCGACGGTCGGTTGCTCGCCGTCGGCTACGGTGACGACGGCCCGGGTGTCGCGGTCTACGACGACGTCGGCGCTCTCTGGGCCGACAACGCCGACGCGGAGAATCGTCGCCGGCGTGCCGATCGGTCCTCTCGACGAGGCCGACGACGTCGGGACGGTCGAGCCCCGGTCACGGGCCTGTGACCGCCTCGCCCGCGAGGCACTCCCGGCGCGGGTCGGCGGTGTTCTCCGCGCCGAGCCGGCAGGCCGCACACGCGCTCGCCGACGGTCCCGGCGACCCGGCGGTGGTCGTCGAGGGGCATCCCGAGGTCTGCTTCCAGGCGTTTGCCGCCGGCGACGTCGGACACTCGAAGCACACCGCCGTCGGCGTCCTCGAGCGACAGGTGGCGTTTCGCCGGGTCGACGAGTACGGCCACGGCGACTGGACACACCTCGTGCGCGAACTTGACCGACAGGGCGAGAACGCCGGGCTCGACGACCTGCTGGACGCGACCGCGCTCGCGCTGACTGCCGTCGTCGACACAGCCGGGCGACGACCCGCCGCGCGACGCCCGTGGACTGCCGATGCGGACGGTCTACCGCCGCGCGGCCCCGTCCGACGCCGTGCGGTAGTGACCAGAATGAAGGGCGCCCCCGCCGACGCGGCGATCGAATGGCCGGGACACTCGTTCAGGCGCTGTCGTACACGATGCTGGCCGTCGTCGCCGCGATGCTCGGCGGAGTGGTGGCCGTCTACCGTCCGCCCAGCGCACAGATGGAGAGCAACGTGCAGCACTTCGCCGCCGGCGTGGTCACTGCCGCGGTCGCGGCCGAACTCCTGCCGGACGTCCACGAGCGCGCGCCGCTGGTGGTCGTCGCCGGGTTCGCCCTCGGGGTGGCGGCGATGCTCGGGGTCCACCGGCTGAGCAAGACACTCGAGGCGCGGGACGTCGGCGGCAAGTTCGCCGGTGCCGCCGGCCTGCTCATCACCGTCGGTATCGACATGGTCATCGACGGCGTGCTGATCGGCGTGACGTTCCTCGCAGAGGCGGCGACGGGCATCATCATCGCCGTGGCGCTGGCGATCGAGGTGCTGTTCCTCGGCGTCGCCGGCGTCGTCGCCCTCCCGTCCGGCGTCTCCACGCCCCGGAAGCTCGCGGTGCCGGCGGCGTTCGGCATCCTGCTGACGGTCGGCGTGACCGTCGGCGTCCTCGCACTCGACGGCGTGACCGGTACACCGATCGCGGTGATCCTCGCCTTCGGCTCCGCGGCGCTGCTCTACCTCGTCACCGAGGAGCTGCTGGTCAAGGCACAGAAGGTGCCGGAGACGCCGGTGTCGACGACGCTTTTCTTCGTCGGGTTCCTCTCGATTTTCCTCCTCGACATGCTCCACTGACCCGGCGCGCGGCGACCCACCGGGAGACGACGACTCGCCGGCGTGGCCGCCGGAATTCACTTGAGTCGGGGGTCCCGTCACCCGGGTATGCGACTGCTCGTCGCCGTCGACGGGTCCGAACAGAGCGACAGCGCCCTCGCACACGCAGAACGGCTCGCCGAGGCAACCGGCGGGTCGTTGACGGCCGTCCACGCCGTCGACCCGGGTGTCCGCGAGGTGGCGGACGTCGACCCCACAGCGGAGGGGCGGTTCGTCGTCGAGGACGAGGGAGACACCGAGGACCGGGCACGGCGAATCCTCGACGAGGCCGAGACGAGCGTCGAGCGCGCCCCGGTGACGACCGAGCTCCTCCACGGTGACCCGCGCGAGGTCGTCCCGGAGTTCGCCGCCTCCGAGGGGTACGACGGCATCGTCGTCGGGCACCGGGGGCTGTCCGAGCGGGGCGAACGGGTGCTCGGGAGCGTCGCGAAGTCACTCGTCGAGCACTCGCGGGTGCCCGTCACCGTCGTCAGCTAGTCGGGAGCGCCGTCTGGTCGCCCGGCGGCACGACGGGGTCGTTCTGCGGTTCGCGATAGCGACCGACGAGGTACGCGTCCGCGCCCGTGCGGTCGTTCGGGTTCGCCGCCCGCACCCAGACACGGCGTCCGCCGGCGACCGAGAGGCCCGTGGCCCACGCCTCGGCGTCCTCACGGGCCTCGAACCGCCGACGCGCCCCTCGGCGGTTGACCACCGACCCGACCGCGCCGTTCGTCCGCCGGGCCGAGGGCTTTACGTCCACCACGAACGTCACAGCTTCCGGTTGCGCGTGCCCCCACTTCACTCCAGCCGCTCGTCGCCGCGCTCCTCCCGGCCCCCGTCCTCGACGGTCCCCACCCGGTCGCCGACCGCCACACGCTCGGCCCCGCCGGCGGGCAGTTCGTACACCCTATCGGCCCGTGCCGCGCCGTAGCCGGTCCACGCAGACAGCCGCTCGACGGCGGTCACCTCGCCGTCGACGGTCCAGACGGCGTCGATCGGAAACGCCACGAACACCGTGTGGAGGCGACGGGTCGCCGCCCGGGAGAACGGAAAGACAATCGCGTAGCCGTCCGGTACCGACCGCCGGAACATGAGGCCGCGAGCGCGCGCGAGTGCCGTGTCGGCTACCTCGACGCGGTCCGCGAGCGTTCGGGTCTCCACACCCCCGTCGTGAACGACGTACACGCCGCCCCTGCGCGGAGGAACCACTTTGTCGCTCCGGCGCCACGCTCAGACGTGGAGGAGACGCCGTCCGGCACGCCCGTCGGCGTCGACGACCCGTACGAACACGCGGGCCGGTGTGACCACCTCACCGACGACGGGCGCTGTCGGCTCGCCCTCGAGGCCGCACAGGGGCGACGCGACGCCCCAGCCGAGTTCGTCGCCGCGCGCCGGCGCGAGGGGTTCGCCTGCGTCGCCGCCGACGGCGCGTTCCGGGACTGCGCCGAGTACCGCGCCACGACCGACGTCCGCGAGTGCGTTCGGTGCGGGCTCGCGGCGCTCCCGGTTGCAGACGGCGCCGACGACCGCCGACCGCTGGTAGAGGAACACCACCTCGCGTATCCCGACGGCGAGACGGGCCACGAGATAACCGTCGGTCTCTGTCGCTGGTGTCACGCGAGGGTCCATCAGTCGTGGGCGCGGGTTGACGACGACGCCGCGCCCGACCCCGAGGCGCTGGCGGCCCGCGAGGAGCGCCGGTCGCGGGTCGCGACCGAGGGGTTCGAACCGGCGAGCGAGCGACGCGACTGACGACGACCTCCCCAGTCGTGGGTCCTTCGACCTGCGGTCTGTCCGTCCCGGAGGAGGGACCCTCGCGCCGCGTGGCGGCACCAGGCGACCGGGTCGTCCCGACGCGACTGCGAGAGCCGTAGCCTTTTGCCCGCCGCCGTCCACACCGGCGTATGACGCGAATCGCCGTGGTCGACAACCACGGGCAGTTCACACACCTCGAAGGGCGGGCGCTCCGCGACATGGGTGTCACCGCCGACATCGTCGACAACGAGACCCCGCCGGACGAGGTCGACGCCGACGGATTCGTGCTCTCGGGCGGCCCGAGCATCGACCGAACGGGTCGGTGTCCGGCGTACCTCGACGACGGCCGGCCGGTCCTCGGCATCTGTCTCGGCCACCAGGTGATGGCAGCCGAACTCGGCGGCGAGGTCGCGTCCGGCGACTACGGCGGCTACGCGGACGTGACGGTGCGGGTGCTTGACGACGACGACCCGCTGGTCGGCTCGCTCGCGCCGGAGACGCGGACGTGGGCGAGCCACGCCGACGAGGTGGTCGCCACTCCCCCCGGCTTCGCCCGGACGGCGGAGAGTGACGTCTGTGCCGTCGAGGCGATGAGCGACCCCAGCCGTGGGCTGTTCGGCGTCCAGTGGCACCCGGAGGTGGCACACACCGCGGAGGGCGAGGCGGTCTTCGAGAACTTCGTGACGGTCTGCGAGCGGGCGGCGGCAGCAGCGGGAAGCGGTGGGATTTAGCCCACGGCCCCTCGCACCGTAGCGTAGTGACGACGACACAGAGCGACCTCGCCGGCCTCTCGCGGTTCGTCTTCCGGGCACCGCGGTGGTACAACAGCCTCGGGTTCGCGCTCGCGCTGGCCGCCGTCGCCGGCGTCGCCGCCTTCGACGCCCGGCAGGGCGCCTCCGGCTGGTCGCGACTGCTCCTCCTCGGTCGAGACGCGTGGGAGGGGGTCTTCTTCATCGGCATCCCCACCGTGGTCGCCGCGTTCGCGACGACGGGTGTCGACCGTCTCCTGGGCGGTCGACTGACGTACAGTCGGTCGTCGCTGCTCGCGCTGGTGTCGGAGCTGATCCTCGTCGTCATCGTCACGACCGCGGGTGTCGTCGACGTGCTGACGCCGCTGGCGCAGCCGTTCGTCTACGACGCGCTGATCGTGGCACTCGCCGCCGTCTTCGCGTTCCGTCTGCTCGTCGTGCTCGCCGTCTCGCGCTCCTCTATCCTCGTCGCCGCCGTCCCCGCCAGTGTCCAGACGCTCGCCGCCGCCGTCCTCCTGTTCGTCTACTCCGGCACGCTCCGATTTCTCGAGTTCGGCGGCCCGGTGCTGAGCGCCTACCTGCCGCACGTGTTTCCGTACCTCTCGCGCACCGAGCAGGCGCCGCCGGAGCTCACGGCGATCGGCCCGAGCCACTTCGTCCTGCTCGGTGTCACCTGTGGTGTCTTCGGCGCCTCGGTGTACGGCTTCCTCCGCGTCGTCGACCGACCGTGGCGGCAGAGTCTCGGCGTGTCGATGCTCGACTTCCTGCGCGGGTTCGTCGGCTACGTCGCCGAGGGCTCGCACGAACTCGAGGAGTTCTTCGAGGACCTCGGTGAGGAGGCGGTCGTCCCCGTCTCGCTGCTCGTCTTTCGTCGCCCCGGCGGCGTCGAGAAGGCGCGGTTCGTCCTCCCGATGATCCACCCGGGTCCGATCGGTGAGATCGGCGGCGGAAACCTGCCGACCCGGGTCGCACAGTCGAGCGACGGGCTGGCGTTCGCGCCCCACGCCACCGCCGGTCACGACTTCAATCTCGTCACCGAACGGGAGGTGGACTCGCTGCTCGACGCCGTCGCTCGCGCGGAGTCGCGGCTCCGGTTCGACGACGACGCGACCCCGAGCGTCCGGATCGCACACGGCGAGGCGTCGGTGCTCGGCCAGCGGTTCGGCGACAGCGCGCTCCTCGTCTCGACGTTCGCACCCGGTGTCGCCGACGACGTCCAGTTCGGCGCGGGGATGCCCGCCCGCCTCGCCGCGCAGTCGACCGGACTGGAAGACGTCCTCCTCGTAGACGCACACAACTGCAACGTCGGTCTCGACGTCGAGGAGATCCCCCACGTCGCGCCGGGGAGCGAACGGGCGTTCGACCTCCACGACGCCGCCGAGGAGACGGGAGCGCGGCTCGTCGGGCGCGACCCCGCGCCGCTGCGTCTGGGTGTCGCGTGGGACGAGACGGACTGGACGCCCTCGGAGGGGATCGGGCCGCTCGGCGTCCGGGTCGCCGTCGTCGACGTCGCCGGACAGACGACCGCCTACGTCCTCGTCGACGGCAACAACATGGTGCCGGGGCTGCGCCGGCGTATCCTCGACACGCTCGCCGGGCGCGTCGACGCCGCCGAGGTGATGACGACCGACACACACGTCGTCACGACCGTCGAGGCCGACAACCAGGTCGGCGAGGAGATCCCACACGACGCGCTGGTCACCCTCGTCGACGACCTGACCGCCGCGGCGCTGGCGGACCGCGAGCCGGTCCAGTGCGCGGCTGCTACCGAGCGCGCACGGGTGACGGTGTTCGGCAACGACCGTACCGAGACGCTGGCGTCGCACGCGAACGCCGTCGTCTCTATCGGCGGGGCACTCGCGGCGGTGGTGATTCTCGCGGCGGTGGCCGTCAGTCTCCTCGTGTTCTTTCTCGCCTAACCGAGCAGGTCGTCGACCGCCGCCTCCGCGGCGGCGACCGCCTCGTCGACGACCGTGTCGGGGTCCGGGTCGGTCCCGTCTCCCGGGTTCAGATAGACGTCGACCGACAGCCGGTCGGCCTCGAACGAGACGGTCACGTCGAGGTCGTCGACCGCGGACTTGCGGTAGTGTGCGAAGACAATGCCCTCGGCGGCCTCTGCAGCCGTCTGTGCGACCTCTGCGTCGGTCGGTCCGTCGGTCACGCGGGCGTCAGTCGCCGGCGCCCGGGCCGCCCGGTCCCGGCGGTGCGCCGCCGGCGCCGCCGAGCAGCTGCTGGAGCTCCTGCTGGAGGCTCTCGAACTGGTCCCGGACGCGCTTCTCCTGTTTCTCGAGCGACTCGACCCGGACCTCGAGCGAGCTGACCTTCTCGCTCAGGTTCTCCTCCGCATCGCCGTAGTCCGACTCCAACAGCAGCTCGCCGGCCTGTCGGTAGATGGTCGCGTCCTCGTCTATCTCTCCGAGTGCGTCGAGTGCTGCCTGCGACTCCGACAGCGCCTCCTCGGCCTGCTGTTTCTGCTGTGCCACCTGCTGGGCGGTCTCCTGTAGGTCCTGCAGTTCCTCGACTTTCTCCTGCGCCTCCGGCGGGAGGTTCCCCTGCATACCAGAGGTGGAGGTCCACAGCGTGAAAAACCCACGACATCAGCCCGCGCCGCCGGCGACCCGCTCGGCGACCCGGACGAGCCGCGTCCACGTCCCGCACGCGGCACGGAGGGCAACGAGGTCGGCTGCGGCGACACGGACGACCACCTCGTCCTCGGCCCGGTCTACCGCCGTCCGCGAGCGGTCGTCGACGGCGGCCATCTCGACCGCCTCGACGGCCACGCTGTCGGCCACGAGACGGGCACGGCGCTCGTCGGCATAGGAGAACCGCAGCACCGACTCGTGTGGACGGGCTGGGTCGTCGCCGGCCACCGGGCTACTCGACGTCGACTTCCTTTATATCGGGGCTGCGCTCCTTGAGCAGCACCCGGTGACCGCAGTACGGACAGCGGACCCCGCCGTACTCGTCGAGTTCGACGTCGCGCTTGCACCGCGAACACTTGTAGCTCATCCTACGGCTCGTCCTCGCCGCCGGTCTCCGAGAGCGCCGCACGGATCGACCGCCGGACCTGCCGCCCGCCGGGCGTCTCGGGGCGGTAGGCGCCGCCGGTGAACGTCTCGCCGGTCGCCTCGTTCCTCCAGACGCCCGTTCCGACGCGGGTCACGTCGTCGCCGTCGACGGTCGCCGACTCGGTGTCGGCCTCGATCTCCTTTACACGCCGGCGGGCGACCCGGCCGTACCGCGCGCCGAAGCGACCGGCGCTACCGACCTCGCCTGCCTTCTCGTTTGTCACAGTAGCGTGTCATACCTGCGACGCGCTGTTAAACCCTGCGAGTCCAGCCGCCGGCCCGTCAGGCTGCGAGATCCGTCTCCGCCAGCGCCTCGGAGAGGTCTGTGCGCACCCGCTCGCCGCTCTCGCGGTCCATCGCGGTCGTGACGACGCGGTTCTCCTGGACGCTGGACCCGTCTCTGAGAATCATCCGCACGTTGCCGTTCGCGTCGGCACGGGTCACCTTCGCCCGGACGCCGCCGCGCGTCGACGACCCGCCGGCCTCGATCGGCCCGGGGATCACCTTCTTGACGTTCGGGTGGGCAGCGACGGCCTGTACCGCGGTCCAGCCGTCGCGATCGCCGATCAGCGTCGAGTGTGACCCGCCGAGCTTCTCGGCGGGCGCGGCGTCGACGACGGCGAGCGCGCGGTCGCCCCGTCCCGCCGCCGCCGCGGCCACGGGGTCGTCGTCGGGGACGCGCTTCAGTTCGTGGTGGAGGTCCGCACGGAGCGTCGCCACCGTCCGCCGGTCGCCGGCGACGTACACCGCGCCGGGACGCTTGCGCCGTACTTCGTCTCCGACCCGCCCCGCGTAGTTGCGGACCTGCCGGCGCTCGGTCTCCGGGTCGTCCTCGGGGGTCGTCGTCACGGTCGTCTCGCCGACGACCTCGTCGTCGTCGAGCACCGTCACCGTCGTCCGCTCCGGCCCGCAGTCGACGACGACGGCGTCGGCGTTCGCCGTCCGACAGACTAAGCAGTAGTCGCCCGGGCGGTCGAGCGGCGACCCGCACTCCCCGCAGTACACGGCGGTCGGTGGGCCGCGCCGCACAAGAGTCGTCCGCTCTTCCGCTCAGAGCCGCGACGGGCCGCGCTTCAGGTACTCGCGGCAGAGCACGGTTGCGTACGACCCCGGCGGGAGCGCGAACCGGAGCCGGTAGTCGCCTTCGGTCCGCTCGTCGACGGTCACCGTCGTCCTGAGTTGGACCGCACGGCGCGTCCCGGTCGACGCGAACGCCCCGGAGAGGTCGAAGTCGGACGGCTCGAGCCCGAGGTCGTCGAGGACCGCCCGCGTCAGGTCGCCGGGGTCGCCGTCCGCGAGGTCCGTCTCCGTCCCGACGAGCGGCGCGGTGACGAACGCCCGCCCTCGCCGGCAGTGACGCGCGACGACGTCGACGCGGCTGGTGTCGACACGCTGGAGCCGGTCGGCGTCGGGCCGCGGCGGCGCGTCGTCGGGGCCCGACCGGTCGGCGAACGCCACTACGTCGCCGGCGACCGGCTCGGAGAGCGGGAGGCCACGCTCCATCCGTGCCGAGACGACGCGGTTGAACACGAGCGACTGCGCGGCGTTGACGAACAGGCGCCGGAGCGCCGACGGGACCGCAGAGAGCGCCCACAGCCAGTCGTCGTCGGGCGACGACGCCGTCGCGCCGCGCTCGGCCAGCCGCGAGAGCATCGCGCGCTCGTGGCCCATCGGCCCCGGCATCCGCTCGGCAGCCGCACCCCACCGTGGCGTCGCCTGCCCCGCCTGCTCGTCGACGAACGCCCGTGCCGCGCGGGTGTCGTCCGGCTCCGCGTCCGCCGGCGACCCGCAGTAGGCGAGCACCGCGCCACGCGGGTCGTCCCGGAGGAGCCGGAGTCCGACCTCGTGGGTGACGCGGCGCTCGCTCCCGAACCGCTGATGACCGAAGTAGTTCGGGACGGCGACCGCCGGTCGGCCGTCCTCGCCGCCGACCCGCAGGTCCGCCGTCACCGCCGCGGCGTTCGCGGGTCGGTCGGCGTCTCGGACCCGCAGCGTGAACCGGTTGCCCGCGAGGTCGCCGAACGTCAGGTCGCGGCCCAGCCGTCCGACCGGCTCCAGCTCGGCGTCTTCGAGCTCCGGGAGGGCTGCCGGCGTCGCGTCTCGGACGGTGACCAGCTGTGTCGTCACCGCGTTCCGGTCTTTCGTTCCCGCCCACGAGACGCGCTCGCGGCTCGCGCCGAGGGCGCCGGCGAGACGCCGCGCGAAGTGGGTCGTCTCCCACTCTCGGAGCGTCGCGCGAACGACCAGGCAGGGGTACGAGCCGGGGTCGGCACCGAGCGGCTCGGGCGCGACCGTCTCTATCTCCTCGACCCGGAAGTCCTCCGGGCAGGCGCGCAGGCGGCCGCCGGTCCCGTCGGCGTCGCTCGCGTACCACGCGATCCCGACCGCCCGCTCCGCCGGCGGTGCGCGGCGCACTAGTAGAGCGTGAGTTCGCCGGTCACGCCGTCGACGTCCCGCTCCGGGCCGGGCCCGACCGCGAGCGCGGTGACGGTCCCCGGCTCCACCTCGGTCCGGCCGGCGTCGCGCACGACGGCGTGGGGCAGTCCGCGCCCCTCGGCGTCGTCGGCGAGCCGAAAGAGCGCCTCCTCGCCGTCGGCTCTCAACACTACCTTTGTCTGTCCCGACCCTTTCCACTCGCTGCGGGTCCCGTCGTCGGCGTCCTCGGACGCCGAGAGCGAGGCGTGTGCGACCTGTGCGGCGAGCTTCCCGGTCCCGAGTCCGAGGTCGGCACGCGCGACGATTGCCTGCTTCACGCCGTCTGCTCGGGCGAGCGGGGGGAAATAGCTGCCGCGGCAGCCCGGCCGTGTCGTCTCGCGCCGGCACCGCCAGCGCGACCGGGAGCTACTTTGCTCCGGCACGTCCCGAGACGACCGTGATCCTCTCCGACCGGGATATCCTCGCGCGGCTGGAGACGGGCGATCTCCGGATCGACCCGATCTCGGACGTCGAGCAGCAGGTCCAGCCGGCGAGCGTCGACCTCCGTCTGGGCACGGAGTTCCTCGAGTTCCAGCGCGCGAACATCTCCTGTATCCATCCCAACCGCGCCGACGAAGTAGAGGAGTACGTCGAGCCGACCCACGTCCAGGAGGGCGAGGAGTTCGTCCTCCACCCGGGCGACTTCGTCCTCGGCTCGACCAAAGAGCGGGTCGCCGTCCCGGACGACCTCGTCGCCCACGTCGAGGGTCGGTCGTCGCTCGGACGGCTGGCGGTCGTCATCCACGCCACCGCCGGGCTGGCCGACCCCGGATTCGAGGGCCACGTCACGCTCGAGCTGTCGAACCTCGGCACCGCGCCGGTCGCCCTGACGCCGGGAATGCGCATCTCGCAGATCACGTTCACCGAGCTGTCGTCGCCCGCAGAGCGACCGTACGGCGCGGAGCGCGGGTCGAAGTACCAGGGGCAGAGCGGGCCACAGGCGTCGCGTATCGGCTCGGACCCGGAGTTCGCGGAGAAGTAGATGCAGTTCGTCGAGGAGGTGGTCGTCGAGGAGTTCCTGCCGACCTACCGCTCGATGCTCGCGGCGGCACTCCGGGACCGCGGTCTCACCCAGCAGGAGGTTGCGTCGGCGCTCGGGCTGAGCCAGTCGGCGGTCTCGAAGTACGCGCAGGGTGGTGTCGAGCGGACCGACGCCGTCGCCGAGGACGACCGCGTTCGCGAGCTGGTCGAGCGCGTCGCCGACGGCCTCGCCGCCGGCGAGATGAGCCGCGTACAGGCGCTCGCGGAGACGGAGGTGCTGATCCGGCGCCTCGCCGACGGCGACGTCCTCGCGCGCCTCCACGAGGCCGCGATGCCGGACCTCGCAGAGGCCGGCGGCCTCGACCTCCACGACCCCGAGGGGACGGTCCTCACCGCAGAGCGCGTCCGGTCGTCGGTGTCACGTGCGCTCCGGGCGCTGACCGACGCACCCGGGGTCGCGGCGCTCGTCCCCGCCGTCGGCTCGAACGTCGTCGAGTGTCTGCCCGACGCCCGCGGCATCGAGGACGTCGCGGGCGTCCCCGGTCGTATCGTCGAGGTAAAGGGCCGACCGACCGTCCCCGCCGACCCCGAGTTCGGCGTGAGCGAACACGTCGCCGAGGTGCTCCTCGCGGCGCGTGCCGCCGGCGCAGACGCCCGCGCCGCCGTGAACGTCCGCCACGACCCGTCGCTCGTCGCGGCACTCGAGTCGGCGGGCGTCGAGGCCGTCGAGTTCGACCCCGAGGCCGACCGCGAGACCCCGGCCGACGCGGTGCGGGCCGTGCTCGCGGCCCGGTCGGTCGGCGACCGGCTCGCGCTCTACCAGACCGGCGCCGTCGGTGTCGAACCCATCCTCTACGTCCTCGGCCCGGACGCGCCGGCGGCGGTACGGACGGTGCGCGATCACCTCGTCTGATTTACGTCGCTGGCCGCCGAGGCTCCGCCGTGTCGAGTGAGTCCGACGGGGCGGCGGCGGCACAGTCGTTTTACACCCGTTACGCGCGGCTCTACGACGCCGTCGCACGCCACGCCCCCGGCGTCGCGCGCCTCCGCGAACGGGTCGTCGACGCCCTCGACCCGCAGCCGGGCGAGACAGTGGTCGAGATGGGCTGTGGCACGGGCGCGAACCTCCCGGTCCTGCGCGACCGCGTCGGGCCGTCGGGCCGGGTCGTCGGGGTCGACTTCGCGCCCGGCGCCGTCTCCCTCGCCGACGAGCGGACGGCCCGCTGGCCGAACGTCGCCGTCGCGCGCGCCGACGCCCGGTGTCCACCCGTCGACGCTGCCGACCGCGTCCTCGCGACGTTCGTCGTCGGGATGCTCGACGACCCCGCCGGCGCGGTCCGAGGCTGGGTCGACCTCCTCCGGTCTGGCGGTCGCGCCGCGCTCCTCGACCTCGCGCGGACGACCCGCCCGCTCGCCCGCCCGCTGAACCTCGGCTTCCGGGCGGCTGTCGCGCTCTCCGCGCCGCCGGGGACACGGAGACGGACCGGCGACCCGACCCGCGCGCTCGACCGGCGGGTGGCCGCGGCACACCGTGCCGTCCTGGACGCGACCGCCCCCGTCGCGCGGTCGACCCACGCCGCCGGATTCGCGCGGCTCGTCGCGGGGCGGGTCCCGTCCCGGTAGCTATTCCCGTCCCGGCGCCGACGCCCGGGCCATGTCCGACGACACCGGTGCGGTCGCGGGGTCGAGCCTGCGCCTGCGCGTCCCGGAGACCCGGTTCGGCGACGGCGCGGTCGAGCGGCTGCCGGCGGCGCTCGACGAGACCGGCGTCGAGCGGCCGCTGGTCGTCACCGACGCAGGCGTGGCCGAGGCCGGGGTGCTGGACGCCGCGCTCGCGGCCCACGACGGACCGACGGAGCGGTTCGACGCGCCGACGGAGCCCTCGACGGACGACCTGACCGCCGACGCTCTGCCGGACGACGCCGACGGCGTCGTCGCGGTCGGCGGCGGGAGCGTCCTCGACACCGCGAAGCTCGCCGCACTCCTCCTGACCCACGGTGGCACCCCCGCCGACTACCTCGGTGTCGACGCCGTGCCGGGTCCCGTCGTGCCCCTCGTCGCGGTGCCGACGACGAGCGGGACGGGGTCGCAGTCGACACAGACTGCCGTCGTCCACCACGACGGTGTCAAGCGCGGGGTGAGCGACGAGCACCTCCGGCCCGCGCGGGCCGTCGTCGACCCGACGCTAACCTTCGGCCTACCGCGGCGAGTGACCGCGCGGTCGGGGTTCGACGCGTTCGTCCACGCGCTGGAGTCGCTGACCGCGCGCGACCACCGCTGGGTCCCCGAACGCGCGATCACCTACCAGGGTGCGAACCCGGTCACCAGACCGCTGTCGCGCCGGGCGCTCTCGCTCGTCGGCGGTTCGCTGGAGCGCGCGACGATGGACGGCGGCGACCGCGCCGCGCGCCGGGCGCTCTCGCTCGGCTCGCACCTCGCCGGACTGGCGTTCTCGAACGCCGGGCTCGGGGTTGTTCACGCCCTCGCCTCCGCGGTCGGCGGGATGACCGGCGCTGCCCACGGCGACTGCCTCGCCGCCTGTGTCGAACCCGGCCTCCGGTACAACCTGCCGGTCCGCCGGGACGCGTACGCCGCGGTTGCGGACCACCTCGGCGTCGGGTCGACGGCAGAGGACCTCGTCGCCGAGGCCGTTCGCCTCCGCGACGCGCTCGCGCTCCCGACGTCTATCGCGGACCTGGGGCTCGACCGGGGCGACGCCGCCGCGGTCGTCGAGAACACGCTCGTCCAGGAGCGGCGGCTGGCAACCACGCCGCGGCTCCCGGACGAGGACGGGGCCGACCTCCAGGCGGCTGTCGCCGCCGCTGTCGCCTGAGCCGCGCCGTGGGCTTATCGGCACGGAGCACCGACGAGGGGTCACGATGAACGTGCTCGTCGACGGCGAGTGGACACAGGACGCGTACGAGAGCACCAACGAGGACGGCGAGTTCGAGCGCTCCGAGACCTCGTTCCGGTCGTACGTCGAGGGGGTCCCGCCCGAACTCCGTGGCTGGGGCGACCCGGACGCGCCGGCGCCGTTCCCCGCAGAGCCCGACCGGTACCACCTCTACGTCTCGCGAGCGTGTCCGTGGGCCCACCGCGCGGCGCTGGTCCGCCGGCTCACGGGGCTCGAGGACGTGGTCTCGCTCTCGGTCGTCGAGCCGGAGCGGTACGACGAGGGGTGGGCGTTCTCCGACCACCACCCGGACCCGATCAACGGCTTCGACCGCCTGTACGAGACGTACGCACACGCCGACCCGGACTACACCGGTCGGGTGACGGTCCCGGTGCTCTACGACCGCGCGGAGGAGACGATCGTCAACAACGAGAGCGCCGAGATCATGCGGCTGCTCGACGTCGGCTTCCACGACCTCGGCAACGGCGTCGACCTCTACCCCGAGGGGCACCGCGAGACGGTCGACGACCTGATCCACGAGATGTACGAGCCGGTGAACAACGGCGTCTACCGCGCCGGCTTCGCCGACTCGCAGGCGGCCTACGACGAGGCGGTCGACGACCTGTTCGGGGCCCTCGACCGCTTCGAGGAGCTGCTGGACGAGCGGCGGTACCTGGCCGGCGAGGTCCCGACCGAGGCCGACCTCGCGCTGTTCCCGACGCTCGTGCGCTTCGACCACGTCTACCACACCATCCCCACGACCTTAGCAGAGTCCGGGCGCGGTCCCGAGGACTCGCGCCCCGAGCGGTGGAAGCGGCTTCGGGACTACCCGAACCTCCTCGGCTACACCCGCGAGATATACCAGATGGACGGCGTGGCCGAGACGGTCAATATGGACCATATCGTTCGCCACTACGCCTCGCCCGGCTCACCGAACCTTCGCACCCACGCCCCAGAGGACGTGGACCTCGGCTTAGACGAGCCGCACGGTCGGGACAGCCTGCCGCGCCAGCCCCCGGCAGAGTAAGCGCCCGCTCCGTCGCACCGCTCTCCGACCACCCGCGTTCTCGGTCTTCTTCTCGTCGCCACCGACGCCGTAGCGGTACGTCCACGTGGGGGGCGAGCGACGAGCGCCGCCGAGCACAGATCAGGCGGGGCCGAGGCGCCCCTGCCGGACGCGCCGTGGCGGGGCGCCCCGCGGGCGGCGGCGAAGGACCGGCTGGCGCTCGCGGCCCGAGGCCGGCGGCTGTCGCGCGGCTGGCGGGGCGTGTCCTCTCGGCGGTAGACGGTGAGCGGCCCGTCCAGCCGTTCGGCGGTGCGCTTCGGGTTCACCGTCCAGAAGCGGAGCGTGTTCGCCTCTTTGGGCTTTGCGTCGTCGGGATAGTCGCCCCCGGACGGCAGGGTGGCAGTCATATCCGCCTCGTCGTATGCGGCGAGAAGCGCCCGGATGGCGTCGTCGGCGGGGGCGACGGTCCCCGCCTCGACGGCGCGGGCGAGGCTGTTTTTCGCGTCGTGGTACTCGGTGCGTGGGTCGGTTACGGGTGGCCTCGCCTCGGCTGTCTCGGGACCGGGACAGAACTCTTCGCATACTTCTGTTCAACTCGTAACGACAGTCACCCAGTTCGACTGTAACCGGCGTGCGCTCTACGAGTATCCGAACCTCTGGGACTACACGAAGGAGATCACGGGCTCCCGGGCGTCGCCGAGACGGTGAACGTCGACCACATCACCCGGCACTACTACAAGAGTCACGGAGGGCTGAATCCGAAGCGGCTGGTGCCGACGGGGCCGGACCTCGACTCCGGGGCACCACACGACCGCGACCGGCTGCCCGGCGGCACTGGCCGGCGGGGCGACGCCCGCAGACGACTGAGTCCGTCTACTTCGGCTCGACCTTCGCCGCGAACGTCTGGTGTTCGATGACACCGTCGCGGATCTGGAACGTGTCGGTCGCGAACTCGTAGTCGTTCTCCGGCGTCTCGCCGTTCCAGACGATGTACGCCGTGTCGCCCTCGACGACCTGCTGTTCTAGGTCTATCTCCGACCCGGCCTGCGAGAACTCGTCGAACACGTCCGCGAACAGCGTCTCGATCTCGTCGAGCCCGCGGAACGTCCCCATGTGAGTGACGACGACCGAGTCGTCGTCGTAGTCCTCGAGCACCGCGTCGAGGTCCTGCGAGCCGAACGCCTCCAAGTGGTGGTCGAGCACCGCCTGCACGCTCTCGTCGACGTCTGTCGTCATGGCGTGTCCGCACACGGCGCGGACGGCCTAAACGGTACGCCCGCCCGACGCGCTCTTTACGCCCGCGTGCGATACGTCTGCCGTGTCGCTCGACGGCCTCAGACGCCGGCTGACGCCAGCGCCGCGTGTCGTCGACTGGTCGCTGCTGGCGCTGGCGACCGGGTCGCTCGCGACGGGAGTCGTGAGTCTCGGGACCGGCCACCCGTCTGGCGCGCTGCTGTTCGTCGGCCACGGCGCGCTCGGCGTCGCGCTGGCGGCTGTGCTGGCGGTGAAGCTCCGCCGGGTCCGCCGCCGGGTGACCGACCGCCGGGCGTGGGACCGCTGGACGCCGGTCTCGGTCCTGACGACGGCTGTCGTCGTCGGCGCGCTCGCGTCCGGCACGGCGTGGGCGCTCGGCGCGAGCCTCGCGCTGTGGGGCTGGACGCTGCTCAACCTCCACATCGGGCTCGGCCTGCTGGCCGTCCCGCTCGTGCTCGTCCACCTCCGCGGCCGCTACCGCCCGCTGCGCCGGCGCGACCTGTCGCGTCGCGACGCCGTGCGGTACACCGGCCTCCTCCTCGCCGGCGCCGTCGTCGTCCGCGGCGAGTCCGTGCTGGCGCGGGCGCTCGACACCCCGGCGGCCCGGGCGCGGTTCACCGGGTCGCGGCCAGTCGACGGCGACGGCTTTCCGGTCACCTCGTGGGTAGCCGACGACCCCGACCCGGTCGACGTCGACGCGTGGCGGCTCCGGGTCGACGGTCTCGTCGACGACCCGGTCGCGTTCTCGTACGACGCGCTCGACCCGCGTGTCGAGCAGCGCGCGGTGCTCGACTGTACGAGCGGGTGGTACACGGAGCAGTCGTGGCGCGGCGTCCGGCTCGGCGACCTGCTCGACGCCGCCGGCCCGACCGGCGACGCGCGGTGGGTGACGGTCTGGTCTGTCACCGGCTACCGCTGGTCGTTCCCGCTCGACGAGGCCCGTGGGCTGCTCCTCGCGGTCGGTGTCGGCGGCGAGCGGCTGGGGCACGGCCACGGCGCGCCGGCCCGTCTCGTCGCCCCCGACCGCCGCGGGTTCCAGTGGGTGAAGTGGGTCGAGCGGGTCGAGGTGCGGCGCCGCCGGGACGCGACCCAGTACGTCGCGACGCTGGTGAGCGGGCTATAGCCCGCCGGCGAGGTCGCCGCTCCGAATCACCCGCTCGGCGTCGGCGCGCGCGGCGTCGGCGTCGAACCGGGCGACGACCGCGTCGAGGTCGGCCGTGGGCCGGTCTGCGAGCGCTCGTGCGTGGGCTGTCATCGCCGGCACCGCCCGAACGACGTTGTCGACGACGGGGACGGTCGCGGCGCGGGCCGACCGCGAGAGCGGATTGAGGTCGACGACGATCTCCGACTTCCCCATCGCCGCGAGCGCGGCGGCCCGGTCACCGTCCTCCAGCGGCACCAGAACGACGTCGGCGGCGGCGATACCGTCGGCGTCGACCTTCGCGCGCTCGTGGTCGAGGCCCGGAATCCGGGCGTCTGCGGTCAGACCCTTCGGTTCCTCGACGCCGCTGGCGCGCAGGTGTGCGGCGATACGCTCGACCCGCTGTTGCGTGCGGTGGAACAGGTTCACCTCGACGGCGGCGTCCGTCGCCCGCGCGAGTTCGCCGACCGCCTCCGGAACCAGCGCCGCGACGTTACCGTTGACCGACACTACGGGGCTGTCGGCCCGGAGCAGGAGCGCGGCGGCGGCGCGTTCGGCCCGCGCCGCCGACTCGACGGTCCGCTCGCCGAGCAGGTAGTCGAACGTCTCGCCGCGTCCCTGCGCGACCAGCCCTGCCCGGCTGGTGATCCCCTGCTCGACGCCGTCGACGACCCGCTCACGGGTGACGAGCGAGTCGTGACGCGGGTGGTCCGGCGGGACCTCGTCGCTCATCGGCGGCGCTCGGACGCCGCCCGGGAAAAGTCGTCCGGGCTCCGCCGCGCCGCGGGTGGCCCGAGCGTCGCCGCCTCGGGGTCGAACCCGGCGTCGCTCAGCGCCCGTCCGACGCCGAAGACGGTCCGACCGAGCATCGCCATCGACGCGCAGCCCCCCGCCCGTTCGACACGAGCGACCGCCTCGCGCACCCGGTCGGTCGCGAGACCAGCCGCGCGGGCGAACCGCCACGACGCCGTCACCATCCTCTCTGGCGTCGGCGTCTCGCGTAACGCCCGGAGCGCGCGCTCGCCCGCCGCCGTCAGCCGGTCGGTGTCGCCGCCGAGCACTGCTTCGGTCGACAGGTCGCCGAACGTCACCCACTCGACGCGGGTCGAGCGGGGCGCGCTCACCGCGTCGACACGGCCGGCTCCGGGCGCGCCCGCCCGCAGCCGCACCGGCGCGCCGCCGCGGGCCTGGGCGACGACGTCGCCGAGCCCCGTTCCCGCCTCGACCTCCGCCGCGTGGGCGACACCGACGAGACCGTCGACCGTCCGCGCGTCGGGCGAGACTGCGGCTGCCGCGAGTGCCGTCCCGAGCGCCGCCGCGCCGCTGACACCGAACCCCCGCCCGACCGGCACGTCGGCGTCGAGGTCGACCCGGAGCGGCGGCACGTCTAGCGCCGCGAGCACCCGCTCGACGGCCTCGACGGTCGACCGCTCGCCGTCCAGCCACACGCCCGGCTCGCGCTCCGTCGAGACCGTCGTCGCGACGCCGCGAGAGAGCGTCAGCCCGGCCCCGCGCGACCCCGCGACCCGGGGGTCGGGGTCGGGGTACGCGCCGAAGAAGGCGGTGAGGTGGCCGGGCGCGAACGCGTGTGCCGTCGGCACGCCCCGTCCGTCGCCCGGGTGGCTGTTAAGCCCGTCGTCAGGGCTCGAACGCGACGTTCGTCACCGTGTCGAGGACACCGGGTACGCCGTGAATCTCGCTCGCGACGACGTCCGGGATCGCCTCGGGGTCGTCCAGCTCGAGCTGTGCGACGACGTCGTAGTCGCCCGTGACGAGGTGTGCGGCGGCGACGTGGTCGAGCGCGACGATCGACTCGGCGGCCTCGCGTGCGACGCCCGGGTCGACGTGGACGTGGACGAACGCGTCAGTCATGCACCTGTTGGTAGGCCGTGTCGGGTCGAAAGCGTTTCCATACGGCCGCTGCGGCGAGGCTCGCCCGCCGCTCAGGGACTCGGCCGCTGGCGGTCCCGCGGGAACACGGTCGCTCCGCTCCCTGCTCCCACTCGACGGGCTGCGGTCGTCGCCTACGGCGACAACCGCTGGCGGTCCCGCGGGAAGATGACGCTCTCGCGGACGTTCGGCAGGCCGAGCATCGTCATCACCAGCCGCTCGACGCCGTAGGCCCAGCCGGCGTGGGGAGGCATCCCGTACCGGAACATCTCCGTGTAGTAGTCGAACTGCGACGGGTCGAGCCCCTGCCGCTCGAACCCGGCGACCAGCTCGTCGTGACGGTGTTCGCGCTGCCCGCCGGAGACGAGCTCCATCCGGGGATGCATCAGGTCGAACCCCTTCGACGTCTCGGGGTCGTCGTCGTAGTCCTGGATGTAGAACGGCTTGATCTCGGAGGGCCAGTCGGTGACGAAGTAGTGGCCGCCGACGTCGCCGCCGAGCGCGCGCTCGGCCTCCGTCGAGAGGTCGTCGCCCCACACCAGCACGTCGTCGAGGTCGCCGGTCGCGTTCGCGCGCTCGACTGCCTCCTCGTAGGTCAGGCGTGGAAACTCGCCGTCGGGGACGCCGAACTCGTCGGCAAGCCCGAGCGTCTCGAGCTGCGCGGTACAGTGTTCGGCGACGCCCTCGTACGCGGCGCGGAGCGTCCCCTCGCAGACGTCCATCGCCTCGTGGTGGTCGACGAAGGCCGACTCGAAGTCGATCATCGTCGCCTCGTTCAGGTGTCTGGGGGTGTTGTGCTCCTCGGCACGGAAGATCGGCCCGACCTCGAACACCCGCTCTAGCCCGGAGCCGACCATCAGCTGTTTGAACAGCTGCGGCGACTGGTTCATGAACGCCTCGCGCCCGAAGTAGGTGATCGGAAACAGCTCGGTGCCGCCCTCGGTGCCGGTGGCGACGATCTTCGGCGTGTTGATCTCCGTACACTCGACCGAGCGGAAGTACTCGCGGACGGCACGCAGCACCTCGGAGCGGATCTCGAAGATCGCCTTTACCTCGGGCTTGCGGAGGTCGAGCGTGCGGTTGTCCAGCCGGGTCGGGAGCTCGGCCTCGACCTTGCCCGACGGGTCGAGCGGGAGCTCGGGGTCGGCCTCTGCCAGCACCTCGACCGCCGAGGGAACGAGTTCCACGCCGGTCGGCGCGCGCTCCTCTGCCTCGACGCGGCCCTCGACACGGATCACGGACTCGCGCCGGGCGCCGAGCGCGCGCTCGAGTGTCGTCTCGTCCATCTCGTCTTTCTCGAACTTGATCTGGAGCTTCCCGGTCCGGTCGCGGAGGATCAGGAAGGCGATCCCGCCGAGATCCCGGATCTCGTGGATCCAGCCCGCGACGGTCGCCTCCTCGCCCGGCGTGGCGTCGGCGGCGTGGCGTCTGTCGTCCATACGCCTTCGGGGCGCGCCCGGCCTAAGAACGAACCGGTCCGGCGTCAGCGCTCCGCCGCACGGGCGTCTCGCGCGCCCTCAACCGTCGCTCGCACCGCGTCGACCCCTTCGTCGTGGAGGAGGTCGCCGACCACGACGACGTCGGCGTGGCGCCCCATCTCGTGGGCGGTGTCGTAGTCGCCGACGCCGCCGCCGTAAAACAGCGTGGCCTCGTCCAGCGCGTCGGCTGCGGCGGCGACCTTCGCGGAGTCGCCGAACGTCCCGGAGTACTCGACGTAGACGATCTCCTGTCCGAACATCCGCTCTGCGACCTTCGCGTAGGCGGCGACGTCGTCGGCGCTCTGGTCGCAGTTGGCCCCGGTCAGCTGCGCCACCGACGCGTCGGGGTTCATCACGATGTACGCCTCCGTGTGGGTGCGGTTCCACTCGATACTGTCGACCCGCACCCACTCTTTGTGCGCGCCGGTCACCCACGACACGTCGCCGGCGTTCATGACGACGGGGACGAGATAGCCGGCCAGCGAGTCGTGCTCGACGACGACGGCTGGGTTCGACGGCTCCTGGTAGAGCGGCACGTCGTACCGCCGGCAGGCGTCTATCACCCGGCCCATCTTGTCCCGCGTCACGTCGAGCGTGCCCCCGACCTCGATAGCGTCCGTTCCCGTCCGGCAGACGTCCTCGAAGCTCTGCCCCTCCGGCAGGTCCTTGTCGGGGTCGACCTTCAGGACGTGGTCCCAGTCCGCCCACGCGCGGGTCATCGTCGACACAGCCGGGACGCGAGATGAAAAAGGCGCGGGCGACACGCGTCGTCCGTGCCGTTCGCGCGGCGCCGGGGTCAGTCCGCCTGCGCCTGCCAGTCCTCGACGGTGTCGACACCGACGCCGTCGACACGGTCCGCGAGCGCGTCCGGCTCCTCGCGCCTGAGCGCCGCGAGGTCTTCCACTCCCGCCTCGCGGAGCTTCTCCGCCGTCGTCTCGCCGACGCCGTCGAGCGTCTCGAGCTCCGACCCCTCCTGCTCGGCCCGGTACGTCCGGTAGTTACAGATCGGACAGCCGAGCGCCCACGGCTCCCGGCTGTCGTAGGTCACTCTGAGTGCGGGCAGGGCGTGGTCGTCGCACGTCTCGTCGGTCACCTCGACGTCCCCGCGGCGCGGGAGCGGGAGCGAGTAGTCACAGTCCGGGTAGCGCGTACAGCCGACCAGCCGCGAGCCGGTCCGGGTGCGCTTGATCGCGAGTTCGCCGCCCGCGTCGGCGCCACACTCCGGACAGGCGCCGATGACGCGGTCGGGCGTGTCCTCGGCGGCCTCCACACGACACCGGGGACAGCCGTGGACGAACGTCTTCCGCCCGGCGAGCATCTTGATCCGCTGGAGGTCGTGGGCCTCGCACGACTCCCCCAGCACGAGCGGGCGGCCAGTCGACGGCAGTGGCAGGGTGAACTCGCAGTCGGGGTAGCCGTCACAGCCGACGAACTGCGAGCCGTCGCGGGCGTTCCGGAGGAGCAGCTGTGACCCGCAGTCGGGACACGGCCCGAGCGTCTTGTCTGCCTTCAGCGACTCGCGGAGGTGTGCGCCGACCTCCTCGTGGGCGTCCGCGAGGCGGTCGAATATCTCCGCGAGCATCTGCCGGGACTCGGCGGTCACCTCGTCGTAGTCGCGCTCGCCGCGGGCGATCGCCTCCATGTCGGCCTCCAGCCGCGCGGTCATCTCCTCCGTGACGATCGGCTCGGCGAACTCCTCGCTCGCGTCGACGACGGCGGTCGCGAGCCGCGTGGGCCGGGGCGGGTCGCTCTCGACGTAGCCACGGCTGTACAGCTTCTCGATCACGCCGTGGCGGGTGGCCTTCGTCCCGATGCCCATCTCCTCCATCGTCTCGACGAGCCGGGACTGGCCGTAGCGTCGCGGCGGCTGGGTCTCCTTTGCCTCCAGCCGGACGTCCCGGACCGACAGCGACTCGCCCTCCCGGACGTCCGGGACGGCTCGCTCGCTCGCCCCGGCGTAGGGGTAGACGGCGAGGTAGCCCGGCTCCACCAGCCGCCGCCCGTTTGCCTTCAGCCGCAGCGGCTCCTCGTCGTCGACGACGGCGACGACCGACAGGTCCTCCCACTCGGCGGGGGCCGCACAGGTCGCGACGAACCGCCGGACCACGAGCTCGTACAGCTCCCACTCGTCCGCAGAGAGGTCGCTCCGCGCCGGGAGCTCGCCGGTCGGGTGGATCGGCGGGTGGTCGGTCGACTCCGTGTCGCCGCTCGTCGGCTCGACGTCGCCGTCGAGGACAGCCGCGGCGTCGTCGCCGAAGGCGGCGTGGTCGGACAGGTCCGAGAGCAGGTCCGCCGGGTCGAGGTCCTCGGGGTAGACCGTGTTTTCCGTCCGCGGGTAGGTGATCCAGCCGTCGGTGTAGAGCTCCTCCGCGACGGACATCGCCCGGCTCGCGCCGTAGCCGAGCGACCCCGCCGCCGAGATGTACGCCGTGGTGTCGAACGGCGTCGGCGGCTCGTCGGTCCGGCGCCGCCGGTCGACGCTGTCGACCGTCGCCGTCGCCGTCGCCGTCAGCCGCTCGTCGGCAGTCTCGGCTCGGGCCTCGTTCCAGATCCGGCGCTCCTGCGTGCCGTCCTCGCCCTCGTAGACGTGCTGTGCCTCGAACGACCGCTCCTCGCCGGCCAGCGTGGCGTACAGCTCCCAGTAGGGGTCGGGCTCGAACGCCTCGATCTCCCGCTCGCGGTCGACGAGCAGCTTCAGCGTCGGTCCCTGCACCCGGCCGACGGAGATGAAGTCCTCGCCGAGCCGGCCTGCCGACAGCGAGAGGTAGCGCGTCAGCGCCGCGCCCCAGACGAGGTCGACGACCTGCCGTGCCTCGCCCGCCGCCGCGAGGTCGAAGTCGATCTCGTCCGGGTCGTCGAACGCAGACCGCACCGCTCCCTCGGTGATCGAGGAGAACCGCACCCGGTCGACGGGCACGTCTGCGTCGGCCTCGCGGATCAGCTCGTAGGCCTCCTTGCCGATCAGCTCGCCCTCGCGGTCGTAGTCGGTGGCGATCGTCACCCGCGACGCGCGCCGCGCGAGCCGCCGGAGCGCCCGGACGATCCGCTCCTGTGTCGGCTGCTTCTCGACCGGCGCGTCGATCAGTTCTGCCGGCTCGGCGTTACGCCAGTCCTCGTACTCCGGCGGGAAGTCGACGCCGACGACGTGACCGGAGAGCCCGACACAGCGCCGCCCGCCCCAGGCGTAGACGTTGACGCCGCCGAGGCGGGACGCCTCTGCCGCCTCGTCGCTCAGGATCGCCGCGATCCGGCGGGCGGCGTTGTCCTTCTCGGTGACTATCAGCTCCACCGCCGTCCACCTCCGCCGGCTCCTGTCACACGCCGGTAGAGGGAGAGATCGTGCCTAAACCTTTCGTCAGGCGACGACCGTGATCGACCGATAGCGCGCCCGTTCGTCGCGTTCGCGGGCGTCTCGGCGCGGGCAGCCTATTCGTCGCTCTCGTGGCCGAGCGCCGCCCGCAGACGCTCGTTGACCGTCCCCGGGTCGGCGGCACCGCCGGTCGCGGACATCACCTGCCCGACGAGGTAGTTCAGCGCCCCGTCCTCGCCGTCGCGGTAGTCGGCGACCGCGCCCGGGTTCCGGTCGACGGCCTCGCGGACCGCGACGGCCACCTCGTCCTCGTCGGCGGTGCCGAGGTCCTCGCGGTCGATCACCGTCTCGGGGTCGACGCCCTCGTCGAGCATCGCGCGCAGCACCGTCTCCTCCGCGTTCTTCCGGGTTATCTCGCCGGCGTCGACCAGACGGACCAGCTCCCGGACCTCGTCGAGACGGTCCGCGACGTCCGCGACGGTCATGTCGCGGTAGTTGAGTTCGCCGAGGAGCACGTCTGCCACCCAGGTCGCCGCGAGGTCGGGGTCGAAGTCGCCGGCGACCCGCTCGTAGAAGTCCGCGACCTGCTTCGTCGAGGTGAGCTTCGCCGCCGCCTCGCCCCCCAGGCCGTACTCCTCGCGGAACCGCTCGCGGCGCGCGTCGGGGAGCTCCGGGATCGAGAGCCGGTCGCGCCAGTCGGCCACCCGGAGCGGTGGGATGTCGGCCTCGCCGAAGTAGCGGTAGTCTCTCTCCTCCTCCTTCGCTCGCATCGACACCGTGATCCCCCGCGACTCGTCCCAGTGGCGCGTCTCCTGTTCGACGGCCCGACCGCGCTCGACGGCGTTACGCTGACGGGTCACCTCGTACGCGAGGGCCTTCTCTGCGCCCCGGTGACTGGAGATGTTCTTTACCTCCGTCCGGTTTGCGTCGGCGAGGGTCGCCTCGTCGACGCTCCCGTCCTCGGCCATCTCCTCCGCCGGGACGAGCGAGACGTTCGCGTCGACCCGAAGCGAGCCGTCGCGCTCGCCGTCGAAGACGCCGAGATACTCGAGCACCTCCTCCAGCTTCGCGAGGAACGCCCGAGTCTCCGCCGGGTCGCGAAAGTCCGGTTCGGTGACGATCTCCATCAGCGGCGTCCCGGCGCGGTTGTAGTCGACGAGCGTGTACTCGGCCGTGTCGATGCTGCCGCCCTCGTGGACGATGCTCCCCGGGTCCTCCTCTATGTGAGCGCGACGAACCGCGACCTCGCGGCGCTCGTCTTCGACGGACACCGCGAGCCGACCGTCGCGACAGATCGGCGCGTCGTACTGGCTGATCTGGAAGTTCTTCGGCAGGTCGGGGTAGAAGTAGTTCTTGCGGTGGAACCGCGTCTCCGGGGCGATCTCGGCGTCGAGTGCCTTCCCGACCCGGACGGCGGCCTCGACTGCGGCCTCGTTGACGACCGGAAGCGCCCCTGGAAGGCCGAGACAGACGGGACAGGTCCGGCTGTTCGGCGCCTCGTCCTCGGCGGGAGTCGTCGAACAGCCACAGAAGATCTTGGTGTCGGTCTCGAGCTGGACGTGGACCTCCAGCCCGATGACGACGGCGAGGTCCGCGCCGGACGACGCGTCCGCAGACGCCTGCGTACCCATGGGGGTAGGTCGGTGCGACCGATATAAAGGCTACCGAACCGGGCGGATGTCTGACACAGTTTTATCCGGGCGCGGCTGCGGTATGACGGTATGAGCAACCGGGTCGAAGAGCTGGAGTCGACGGTCAGAGAGCTTCGGGCCGCGGTCGACGGCCTGACCGAGGAGCTGGTCGAGACGCGCGAGCGCCTCCGCCAGCTCGAGGAGGAGCGCGCCGCCGACCCGGCCCACGAGGCCGTCGAGTCGGCGCACGCCGAACACGTCGACGCCGAGGCGACAGCAGCCGACGACGCCGAGGCCGAGACTGCCGAGGAGGCAGACGCCGGAGCCGAGCCCGACTCCGAGGCAGAGACCGACGACGCGGACGACACCGACGAGATCATCGTCGCCTGAGGCGGGCCGCCTCTTCCCGCCATGCATATAAAGAAACTCGTTCTCGACGAGTTCAAGAGCTTCGGCCGGAAGACGACGATCCCACTCTACGACGACTTCACCGTCGTCACGGGACCGAACGGCTCCGGCAAGTCGAACATCATCGACGCCGTCCTGTTCGCGCTGGGGCTCGCGCGCACCCGTGGCATCCGGGCACAGAAGCTCACCGACCTCATCTACAACCCCGGCCACGAGGACGGCGAGCGCGCCGGCTCCGGCCCGCGCGAGGCGTCCGTGACGGTCGTCCTCGACAACACCGACCGCCGGCTCGACCGCTCGCAGGTGGTCAACGCCGCCGGCACCGACGACGTCGGCGACGTCGACGAGATAGCCGTCCGGCGCCGTGTGAAAGAGACCGACGAGAACTACTACTCGTACTACTACCTCAACGGTCGGTCGGTCAACCTGTCTGACGTGCGCGACCTCCTCGCGCAGGCGGGCGTGACGCCGGAGGGGTACAACGTCGTGATGCAGGGCGACGTGACGGAGATAACGTCGATGACGGCCCGCGAGCGCCGGGAGATCGTCGACGAGATAGCCGGCGTCGCGGAGTTCGACGCGAAGAAGGCAGACGCGTTCGACGAACTCGAGACGGTCGAGGACCGTCTCGAGGAGGCCGCGCTCCGCGTCGAGGAGAAGGAGGCTCGGCTGGACCAGCTGGCCGACGAGCGCGAGACCGCACTCGCGTACCAGTCGCTGAAAGAGGAGCGCGAGGAGTACGAGGGCTACCTCAAGGCCGCACAGCTGGAGGACAAGCGCGGCGACCTCGTCGGCGTCCAGAAGACGATCGAGGCCCGCGAGCAGGACCTCGCGGACGCGGAGGCGACGCTCGACGAGCGACAGGCGCGGGTCGACGACCTTGAGGGCGACCACGAGGAGCTGACCCGCGAGATCGAGCGCAAAGGCGAGGACGAACAGGTCCGGCTCCGCTCCGAGATCGAGGAGACACGAGGCGAGATCGCGCGGCTAGAGGGCGAGATCGAGTCCGCGAACGACCGTATCGAGGACGCCGAGACCGACCGCCGCGAGGCGTTCGTCGCGCTCGACCGGAAGGAAGAGCGGATCGAGGAGATAGACGAGGAGCGCCGCGAGGTCAGAGTCCAGAAGGCGTCGGCGATGAGCGACCTCGAGGCCAAGCGCGAGGCGCTGGCCGAACTCGAGGCCGAGATCGACGCCGTCGACGCCGAGTACGACGAGCTGACGGCCGAACTCGCGGAGCTGGAGGAGCGCGCACGCGAGCTCGAGGCCGAGCGCGCCGAACGCCAGCGCGAGAAGGACCGCCTGCTCGACGAGGCCCGCCGGCGGTCGTCCGAGCTCGACGACAGGCGCGAGGAGCTCGCCGACGCAGCCGAGCGCCTGCCGGGGCTGAAGGCCGAGCGCTCCGACCTGGCGTCCGAGCTCGACAAGGCCGAGCGGAACCGCGAGACGATCCGGAAGGCGGTCGACGACCTCCAGGAGCGGCGCACGACGCTGAAAGGCGAACTGAGCGAGGTCGAGGAGGACCTGCGCGCGGCCCGCAACGAGTACGCGGAGCTGGAGGCGAAGGCCGGCCACGACGGCGACGACTCGTGGCCGCGCCCGGTCACGGCGGTACGGTCGTCGGGGATCGACGGCGTCTACGGCCCGGTCGGCGAACTGGGCACCGTCGCGGCGGAGTACGCGACCGCCTGCGAGACGGCAGCCGGCGGGCGGCTGGCGCACGTCGTGGTCGACGACGACGACGTCGGGGGGTCGTGTATCGAGTACCTGAAGTCGCGCAACGCCGGCCGCGCGACGTTCCTGCCGCTCGCGAAGATGGACCGACGCGGCCTCCCGTCGCTCCCGTCGCGCGACGGCGTGGTCGACTTCGCGCGCAGCCTCGTCGACTACGACGACCGCTACGAGCCGGCGTTCTCGTACGTCCTCGGCGCGACCCTCGTCGTCGAGGACACCGCGACGGCACGGGCCCTGATGGGCGACTACCGGATGGTCACGCTCGACGGCGACCTCGTCGAGACGTCGGGCGCGATGACCGGCGGGAGCGGCGGTGGGACACGCTTCTCGTTCTCGCAGTCCGAAGGAGGCCGGCTGGCCCGCCTCGCCGAGCGTATCGAGACGCTGGAGGACCGACGGCGGTCGGTCCGGTCGGAGCTGGACGACGTCGAGTCGGACCTCGACGACGCCCGCGAGCGCCAGAGCGCGGCGCACGAGCGGGTGCGCGAGGTCGAGTCCCGCGTCGACGACAAGCGCGACGAACTCGCGGCGACGGAGGAGCGGGTCGACGAGCTGGAGGCGACGGTCGAGGCGCTGGAGGCCGAGCGCGCGTCTGTCGACGAGGAGATGGGCGAGCTGGAGGCGACGATCGCCGACCTGGACGAGGAGTTCGCCACGGTCGAGGGAGAGATCGACCGTGTGAAAGACGAGCTCTCCGACTCGCCGGTCCCCGAGCTGAGCGAGGCCGCAGACGGGGCCCGCGACGAGATCGAGACCCTCGAGGGGCGGGTCGACGACCTCGACGGTCGGCTAAACGAGCTCGAGCTCGAGCGCGAGTACGCGACCGAGGCCGCCGAGGAGCTCCGGGAGACGGTCGACCGGGCGCAGGAGCGGACGGCGAGCGCGGAGGAGCGTATCGCCGAGCTCGACGAGGCGATCGCGGAGCGCGAGGACCGCCTCGAGGCGAAGCAGGCACAGGTCGCGGAGCTGGAGGCAGACCTCGCGGAGCTGAAGACGGAGCGCGAGGCCCTCGCGGAGGACCTGCGTGAGGCGCGGTCGAAGCGCGACCGGGCGCGCGAGCGGGTTCGGGCGGTCGAGGACGACGTCGCCGACCTGGAGGAGCGCGCCGAGCGGCTGGAGTGGGAGGTCGCGGAGCTGGAGGAGGCGGTCGGCGACTACGACCCGGACGAGGTGCCCGACCACGAGACGGTCGAGGCGCGGGTCGCCGACCTCGACGCCGAGATGGACGCACTCGAGCCGGTGAACATGCTCGCGGTCGAGGAGTACGACGAGGTGGCCGACGAGCTCGCCGCCCTCGAGGAGCGCCGGGACGTCCTCGTCGAGGAGCGCGAGGGGATCGAGGCGCGGATCGAGCGCTACGAGTCGACGAAGCGAGAGACGTTTCTGGAGTCGTTCGAGGCGGTCGACGAGCAGTTCCAGCGGGTGTTCGACCGGCTGTCCGACGGCACCGGCGAACTCCTCCTCGAGAACGAGTCGGACCCGTTCGACGGCGGGCTGACGATGCGGGCCGAGCCGGGCGACAAGCCGGTTCAGCGTCTCGCGGCGATGAGCGGCGGCGAGAAGAGTCTCACCGCACTCGCGTTTATCTTCGCGGTCCAGCGCACGGAGCCGGCACCGTTCTACGCGCTCGACGAGGTGGACGCCTTCCTCGACGCCGCGAACGCCGAGCGGGTCGGCGAACTCGTCGGCGAACTCGCCGACGAGGCACAGTTCGTCGTCGTCTCGCACCGCTCGGCGCTGCTCGACCGCTCCGAGCGCGCCGTCGGCGTGACGATGCGCGACGACAACGTGAGCCGGGTCACCGGTATCGACCTGCGCACGGACGCGGAGGACCCGGAGGTGTCGGCGGATGACTGACCTGCCCGGCACGGTGGGGGCGACGAGCGCCGGTCCGTCGCGTGACCCGGACGACGCCGGCGACGAGCCGGTCGAACTGCTCGTCGGGCTGGCAGACGAAGGTGAGATCGACCCGTGGGACATCGACATCGTCGCGGTAACCGACGCCTTTCTCGACCGGCTCGACGACGCCGACCTCCGCACGTCGGGACGGGCGCTGTTCTACGCGAGCGTCCTGCTGCGGATGAAAAGCGACGCCCTTGTGGGCGACGACGAGGACGACGAGCCGGAGCCGGAGCCGGAGCCGTGGGAGGCCCGGCTGGAGGGCGACGCTCCCGCCGCCACGGGCGGTGTTCCAGCCGACGACGGGGCCGACCCCGTGGGCGCGCTGGAGGGAGAGCTCGACCGGCGGCTGGAGCGGAAACACGCCCGGGGGTCGCCGGAGACGCTCGACGAGCTCGTGCGAGACCTGCGCGAGGCCGAGCGCGGGTCGTGGTGGAAGGAGTCACGCAGCTACGACACGAGCGGCGAGACGACCGCCCGGAGCCAGACGCTCGACTACCGTGTCGGCGACGACCCGCGGCGCGACGACGAACCGACCGCCGCGGAGGTGACGGCGCGCACCCACGCGGAGGACATCGAGTCGAGAGTCGCCGACGTGCGCGAGGTCGTCCAGACGGCACACGAGACGGGTCGGCGCGAGGTGCTGTTCCGCGAGGTCCGGGCCGCCGGCGGCGACCCGGTTCACACGTACCTCGCCCTGCTCTTTCTCGACAGCCGCGGGGTCGTGGCACTCAGTCAGGACGACCTGTTCGGCGACCTGTGGGTGCGGGATCCGACGCGAGCGGACAGCGGCGACGAGACCTCGTAGCCGCCAGCTACAGGAGTAGGCCTGCCTCCAGCGCCGCGACGAGGACGGTCAGGAGCGGCACGCTCAGCACCGTCGTCACCAGCACCACGGTGCTCGCGTACTCCGCGACGGAGACGCCGCCGACGGACTCGCCGCCGAACTCGACGATGAGGAGCAGTGGGGTGACGGCTGCGGGTGTCGCAGTCTCGAGGGCGAATGTCCGGGCGACGGTCGGGTCGTCGAAGCCGACGACGGCGGCGACACCGACCCCGACGACGGGCGCGACGAGCGTCTTCAGCACCGTTGCACTCCCTACCTGCCCCAGTATCGCACCGTAGTCCGTCTCGGCGAGGTAGACACCGAGAATCAGGAGCATCAGGGGGATCGACGCCTCGCCGACGAGTCCGACCGTCTGCATCGCCGTCCCGTCGGCGGGCGGGACGACGCCGAGCACCCGCGCCGCGACGGCGGCGACGACGGCGTAGACGAGCGGTACCCGGAGCGCCCGTTTCATGCCTGCGACGCCGGCGGTGCCGCCGCTCCGCCCGGCGACGTAGACGCCGACGGTGTAGGTCAGGACACCCTGGACGGTGAGGAAGAGCACCGCTGTGCTCCGGCCGGTGTCGCCGAACACGAACGTCGAGAGCGGGATCCCGTAGTTGCCGGAGTTCGGGAACGTGCTCATCAGCACCAGGGCACTCAGGAGCGGCTCGGACTCGCCGAGGAGCCGGCCTACGGCCTCGGTGACGACGAACATCACGGCGAAGTACGCGAGCGTCCCGACGCCGACACGTGCGAGCGTCGCGCCGTCGAGCGCGGCGGTGGCGACGCTGTGGAACACGAGTGCCGGAATCAGTACGTACACCGTCACGGTGTTGAGCGGCTCGACGTCGACGTCGCGCAGGCGTCCGAGGACGACCCCGACGCCGGCGACGGCGACGATGGGGAGGATGGCCGTGGTGAACGTGTCGAGCAGGGACATCAGCCGGTGCCCGCCGGGGTGGCTCGCCGCGAGGGTCCGCCGTCCTCCCGGTACCGACGCGTCGGTCGGTCCTGCCTCTCCGCTCGTCCGGGGGTTACGCCAGCCGCCACGCCTCTGTGTCGGCCCCGACAGGTTCGATCAGGCCGCGCCGCTCCATCTCGGCCAGCACCTCGCCGAACCGCCCCGGCTGCGCGACGTCGAGTGCTATCCGGCCGATGCCGTGGTTCGTGTCGAGGAGACCGCGCAGGTCGTCGGCGGTGAACGCCTCCGTGTCGGCCGTCTCCATCACGCCGGAGACGAGGTCGCACATGTCCTCGACGAAGTTCCACGGGTAGACCACCCACGTCCAGCCGTCGAGCGTCTCCCCGACGAAGTCCGGGTCCGCGTCGCAGCCGGGGAGACACTGGAGCGTCGCGGTCCGGACCGCGTCGGGACCGCGGTCGCGGACGTACGCCTCGGCGCGGTCGATCGACTCGCCGGTGTCGGCGATGTCGTCGACGACGAGGACGTTCTTGCCGGCGACGCTCCCCTCCGGCATCGGGTAGCGGATCTCCGGTTCGTCGCCGGGAGCAGCCGTCCCGACGTAGTGTTCGATCTTCAGGCTCGTCAGGTCGTCCAGCCCGAGGAAGTCACAGAGACACCGGCCGGCGAACCAGCCGCCGCGGGCGAGGGCGACGACCACGTCCGGCTCGAACCGCTCGGCCCGCACGTCGTCGGCCACCGTGCGGGTGAGCCCGTAGACGTACTCCCAGTCGGTGACGGTGCAGTCGAACTCCTCCTCCGCGGTCATCGGACGGGTCGACGGCGGGACCGGAAAAAACGCTCCCGGTCCGGCCCCCCGGGCTTATGTCCCGTCCTCCCGACCCCGGCCTGTGACCGAACGGCGCGCACTCCTCGTCGACGCGTTCACCGACGACCCGCTCGCAGGAAACGCCGCAGGCGTCGTCCCGGCAGCGGCGGACCTGACCGACGAGCAGATGCGCGCGGCTGCGCGCGAACTCGGCGCGAGCGAGACGGCGTTCGTCCGCGACTCCGGGGCAGCCGAGCGGCGCCTGCGCTTCTTCTCGCCGACCGACGAGGTGGACCTGTGTGGCCACGCGACGGTCGCGGCCCACGCCCACCTCCACCGCGAGGGCGCCCTCGCGGCGGGCGACCACACGGTCGAGACGAACGTCGGCGTCCACGACGTCGAGGTGACCCCCGAGGGCGCCGTCTGGGTCGCCGGCGAACCACCGACGGTCGAGACCGTCGACCCCGACCTCGACCGGGTCGGCGCGGCGCTGGGTATCGACCCCGCCGCACTCCGTGACGTCGGCGCCGACCTCCCCGCCGCCGTCGCGTCGACCGGGCTGCCGTACCTCGTCGTGCCGGTGAACTTCCTCTCGCGGCTCGGCGAGGCCGACCCGGACGACGACACGGTCGACGCGCTCGCCGACGCCCACGGCGCCGCCGGGGTGTACGCGTTTACCTTCGACACCGTCGACCGCGACGCGACCTGCCACGGTCGGGCGTTCCTGCCCGGCCTCGGTGTCGCCGAGGACCCCGTGACGGGCACGGCGAGCGGCGCCGTCGCGGCGTACTGTCGCGCGGTCGGAGCGTTCGACGGCGACGTGCCGCCGGAGCTCCGCTGTGAACAGGGCCACTTCGTCGACAGGCCCGGCGTGGTGCGGGTACGGTTCGGGCCGGGGACGACGGGCGACGGCCACGAGACGGACGACCCGGACGACGTCCCCGTCGACCGCGTCTGGATCGGCGGCCACGCGGTCACCGCCCTCGACGGGACACTCACGGTGCCGCCGGCAGAGGACGACGACATAATCGAGGCGTAGCGGACGCGCCGTCTGCGTGCGTCCTGCCGGGCGAGCCGCTGTCGGAACCTTCTTGCCGCTTCCTGTCGCCGGTTCAGATCCTAATGGCCGTAGTTTGGCTCGACGCGGTCGGCTCGACCGACCTCGAGCGGGTCGGCGGAAAGGCGGCGTCACTCGGCGAGCTCACGGGTGCCGACCTACCCGTCCCGCCGGGCTTCGTCGTCACCGCCGACACGTACCGGACGTTCATCGAGGAGACGGGGATCGCGGCGGACCTGTTCGAGGCGGTCGAGGTCGACCACGAGGACTCGGCGGCGCTCGCCGCGGCACACGAACGTGCCCACGACCTGATCGTCGAGACGCCGCTCCCCGACTCGGTCCGCGAGGAGGTGCTCGCGGCCTACGACGAGTTCGACCCCGCCGACCCGTTCGTCGCGGTGCGGTCGTCGGCGACGGCGGAGGACCTGCCGGACGCCTCCTTCGCCGGCCAGCAGGAGACGTTTCTGAACGTCGGGCGGGACGCCCTGCTCGACCGGGTTCGGGAGTGCTGGGCGTCGCTGTTCTCCGAGCGGGCGATCTACTACCGCAACCGACAGGGGTTCCCCCACGACGAGGTGGATATCGCCGTCGTCGTCCAGCGGATGGTCGACGCAGAGAAGTCCGGCGTGCTGTTCACGAGCCACCCGTCGACGGGCAAGCCACACGCCATCGTCGAGGCCGCGTGGGGGCTCGGCGAGGGCGTCGTGAGCGGCGCCGTCTCGCCGGACAACTACGTCGTCGACCGGACGGCCGACGAGGTGGTCGAGGCACAGGTGGCGGACAAGAAGACGATGTTCGTCCGGGGTACGGACGGCTCGACCGTCGAGGAGACGGTGCCAGACGACCGGCGCGAGACGCGCGTGCTCTCCGAGGCCGAACTTGACGACCTGGTCGCGGTCGGCGAGCGGGTGGAAGGCCACTACGGCGAGCCACAGGACGTCGAGTGGGCGATACGCGGCGGCGACCTCTACATGCTCCAGTCGCGACCGATCACCACCATCGACACCGGGTCGGCGGGCGCGACGGGGACAGCCGGCGCCGCCGGCACGACCGGCACGGGCGGCACGGGCGGATCGACCGGGTCGGCGACGAGCGACGGCTCCGGTGTGGTGCGCGCCGGCGACGACGAGGAGACGCTGGTCGAGGGCCTCGGCGCCAGCCCCGGTGTCGTCGCCGGCCCGGTCCGGGTGGTCGACTCCGTCGACGACCTCGCCGCCGTCGAGGACGGCGACGTCATCGTCACCGAGATGACGATGCCGGACATGGTGCCGGCGATGAAGCGGGCCGTCGGCATCGTCACCGACGAGGGCGGGATGACGAGCCACGCGGCGATCGTCTCGCGCGAACTCGGCGTCCCCGCGGTGGTCGGCACCGGAAGCGCGACGCGGGAACTCGAGGACGGGCTGCTCGTCACCGCCGACGGCGACCGCGGTGTTGTCCGCGACGGCGACCAGACCGGCGGCGACGACGAGTACGAACCCGTCGAGGCGGTGCGACCGGAGACGCCGGTCAAGCCGATGACCGCGACGGAAGTAAAGGTGAACGTCTCCATCCCGGAGGCCGCCGAACGCGCGGCGGCGACGGGCGCTGACGGCGTCGGCCTCCTCCGCACCGAACACATGGTGCTGTCGACGGGCAAGACGCCGGAGCGGTTCGTGCGCGACCACGGCGAGGACGGCTTCGTCGACGAGCTGGTCGAGGGCGTCCGCGGGGTGGCAAGCGAGTTCTACCCCCGACCTGTCCGCCTGCGGACCCTCGACGCCCCGACCGACGAGTTCCGCCAGCTCGAGGGCGGCGACGACGAGCCACGCGAGCACAACCCGATGCTCGGCTACCGCGGCATTCGCCGGAGCCTCGACAAGCCCGACGTGTTCCGCCTGGAGCTCCGGGCGATCCGGCGGCTCCACGACGCCGGCTACGACAACGTCGAGGTGATGTTCCCGCTGGTGAACGACGCCGACGACGCCGCCGCGGCCCGCGACCACATGGCCGACGCCGGCCTCGACCCCGAGCGGGTGCCGTGGGGGGTGATGATCGAGACCCCCGCGAGTGCGCTTCTGGTCGACGACCTGGCCGAGACCGGTATCGACTTCGCCTCGTTCGGGACGAACGACCTGACGCAGTACACCCTCGCGGTCGACCGCAACAACGAACACGTCGCCGACCGGTTCGACGAGTTCCACCCCGCCGTCCGGCGGCTGATCGGCGACGTGATCGACCGGTGTCGTGAACACGGTGTCGACACCAGCATCTGCGGACAGGCCGGCTCCGACCGCGAGATGGTCCGGTTCCTCGTCGACCACGGCGTCTCCTCGATCTCGGCCAACATCGACGCCGTCCGCGACGTCCAGCACGAGGTCAAGCGGGTCGAACAGCGGCTGATCCTCGACTCCGTCCGGTAGCCGGGCGGATGTCGGCAACGCTTTGCCCGTCGACCGGCGAGCGTCTGCCGTGCTCGAGCGCGAGTCGACAGCCCGTCCGCAGTCGTTCGACGCCGTTCTCTCCTCGATGTGCACGGAGCCTCACCCGGCGGCCAGAGACGCCGCCGAGCGGTTTCTCGCTACGAACCCCGGCGACCCGGCGACGTACGGGACCGTCTCGGAACTGGAGGCACGGGCCGTTGCTCTGCTCGGGCGGATCGCCGGCCTGCCGGACCCGCACGGCTACGTCACCAGCGGCGGGACGGAGGCGAACGTCCAGGCCGTGCGGGCGGCCCGCGACCGGTCGGACGCCGACGACCCGACCGTCGTCGCGCCCGAGAGCGCGCACTTCAGCCTCCGGAAGGCCGGCGCCGTCCTCGGCGTCGACGTCGAGTTCGTCCCGACCGACGCCGACGGACGAGCCGACCCGGCAGCGATGCGGGCCGCGACGGACGCCGACACGGTGCTCGTCGTCGCGGTCGCCGGGTCGACGGAGTACGGGCGGGTCGACCCCGTGCCCGCGCTAGCCGACGTCGCCCGCGACGCCGGCGCTCGTCTCCACGTCGACGCCGCGTGGGGCGGGTTCGCGCTCGCGTTCACCGACCACGACTGGAGCTTCGCCGACGCCGCCGTCGACACGATGACGATCGATCCGCACAAGCTCGGTCGGGCGCCGGTGCCAGCCGGCGGGTTCCTCGCGCGCGACCGGGCGACGATGGACGCGCTCGCGGTGGAGACCCCGTACCTCGAGACGCGGTCGCAGGCGTCGCTGACCGGCACGCGCTCGGGTGCCGGCGTCGCCGGTGCCGCCGCGGCGATGGACGCGCTGTGGCCCGACGGCTACCGTGCCGAGACGGCGCGGGCGACCGCCGACGCCGAGTGGCTGGCGGCCGAACTCGCGGCCCGTGGCCACCGTGTCGTCGAGCCGGAGCTGCCGCTGGTCGCCGTCGAACTCGCCGACCCGCTGTTCGAGGGGCTCCGCGACGCGGGCTGGCGGCTCTCGCGGACGCGCCGGGACGAGGCCCGGATCGTGGTGATGCCCCACGTCACCCGGGACCGGCTCCGGGCGTTTCTCGACGACCGCGATCGCATCGCTTAGTACGGCGGCTGCGCGGATACTCGATGTGGAGGTGGTCCCCACGCTCCCGCTCGCGGACGCACTCGCCGCGGCACCGCTCGTGACGGACGGCAGCCTCCTCCAGCGAACCGTCCGCACCGCGACCGGGTGGGTCGGGCTCGTCATCGTCTTCGTCTACTCGTTTCTGATCGCGTTCATCCTGCCCGGCGTGAGCGAGGTGGTGCTGCTCGCGCCGCTCGACCTCGGGCTGTCACGCCCGGCGCGGCTGAGTCTCATCATCGTCGTCAGCGGCCTGGGGAAGGCCGCCGGGAGCGTCTTTGCCTTCCACATCGGCCAGGAGGCAAAGCAGTCCGGGCCGGTCGAGCGCCTGATCCGGCGCTCGCGGTTCAACGTCATGGAGTGGACCGAGCGCCGGACGGTCCAGCTGGTCCAGCGGTACGGCTTCGTCGGCCTGGCCGCGGCGCTCTCGGTGCCGTTCTTCCCGGACACGCTCTCTATCTACGCGTTCTCGGTCCTGTCGGAGGACTACGTGCGCTTCGCCGCCGCGACGTTCGTCGGGAGCGTCGGACGCCTGCTGGTGACTCTCGCGCTCGTCGGCGGGACGCTCGCCGCGTTCTGACGGGTCGACCGACACCGGCGGCTTTTAGCCCGCCAGCACGGCATACTCGACACGAGACCCACATGAACGACACAGGCGACGGCCACGAGGCGTTCCCGACCGACCGACCGGCGGTGGTCACCTGCGGGCTCCCGTACGCGAACGGTGACCTCCACATCGGTCACCTGCGGACGTACGTCGGCGGCGACACCTACGCGCGGGCGCTCCGGACGCTCGGGCAGGAGACGGCGTTCGTCTGCGGGTCCGACATGCACGGCACGCCCGTCGCGGTGAACGCCGAGAAGGAGGGCGTCACGCCCGAGGCGTTCGCCCTGGAGTGGCACGAGCAGTACGCCGAGACGTTCCCGCGGTTCGGCGTCGAGTTCGACAGCTACGGCCACACCCACGACGAGACGAACACCGACCTCACCCGCGCCATCGTCCGGGCGCTCGACGACGCCGGGCTGGTCTACGAGAAGTCGATCATGGTCGCCTACGACCCGACCGGCGACCAGTACCTCCCCGACCGCTACGTCGAGGGCACCTGCCCGTACTGTGGCGAGCCGGCCCGCGGCGACGAGTGCGACGAGGGCTGTGGCCGCCACCTCGAGCCCGGCGAGGTGGAATCCCCGACGTCGACGCTGACGGGCAACCCCGCGGAGTACCGCGAGCGCGAGCACAAGTTCTTCCGCGTCTCCGAGCTCCAGTCGTACCTCCAGGCGTTCATCGACCGGCTGGAGGGAACCGAGAACGCGAACAACCAGCCCCGCGAGTGGATCGAGGGCGACCTCCGGGACTGGTGTATCACCCGCGACATGGACTGGGGGATCGACTACCCGGGCGACGAGCGCGACGACCTGGTGTTGTACGTCTGGGTCGACGCGCCGATCGAGTACGTCGCCTCGACAAAGCAGTACAGCGAGCGGGTCGGCGCCGACGAGTACGACTGGCGCGCGGTCTGGTCGCCAGACAGCCCGGTGCCGGACTCGGACGACGAACGAGTCGCGGGCGGCGAGATCGTCCACGTGATCGGCCGGGACATAATCCAGCACCACACCGTCTTCTGGCCGGCGATGCTCCGCGGCGCGGGCTACGCGGAGCCGCGTGCGGTGCTCGCGAGCGGCTTCATCACCCTCGACGGCGCGGGCTTTTCGACCTCGCGGGACCGGGCCGTCTGGGCCGACGAGTACCTCGACGAGGGGTTTCACCCGGACCTGCTGCGGTACTACCTCGTCTCGTACGGCGCCTTCCAGCAGGACGTCGACTTCTCCTGGGAGAAGTTCCGCGAGCGCACGAACAACGAACTCGTCGGAACGCTCGGTAACTTCCTCTACCGATCGCTCCTGTTCGCGTACCGCACCTACGACGGGACGCCGGCAGCCGACCTCTCGCCGGAGGTACGCGACCGGGTCGAGGAGGCCGTCGAGGCGTTTCGCGCCGGTGTCAACGACTACTCCGTCCGGGCGGTCGCGCAGGCCGCGACGGACCTCGCGCGGTTCGGCAACGAGTACATTCAGCGCGAGGAGCCGTGGACGCTTGTCGACAACGACCCTGAGCGCGCCCGGCGGGTGATCCGCGACTGCGTCCAGATCGCGAAGGCGGTCCTCGTGTTGTTCGGGCCCGTCGCGCCCGGTCGGTGTGCGACGGTCTGGGACCGGCTGAACGAGGACTGCTCGCTCGCCGAGGCAACCGTCGCAGACGCGCTCGAGCCGCCGGCGAGCGAGTTCGACGAGCCGGTCGAGCCGTTCGAGCAGGTGGCCGACGAGCGGGTCACGGAGCTGAACGCCCGGCTCGACGAGCGGGTCGCGGCGAACGAGCCCGACGACGAGTCGGGCGACGACCTCCCGGCGGCGCTGGAGCCACTCGCCGCCGACCGCGTTGCAGTCGACGAGTTCCAGGACCTCGACCTGCGGGTGGGCCGGGTGCTGGAGGCCGAGGGAGTCGAGGGCGCAGACGACCTCGCGCGTCTCGTCGTCGACATCGGCGTCGAGGAGCGTCAGGTCGTGGCCGGCATCAAGCGGCTCCACGACCTCGACGCCCTGCCGGGGACGACGGTGGTCGTCGCCGCGAACATCGAGAAGGCCGAACTGTTCGGCGTCGAGTCCGACGGGATGGTGCTGGCGGCGGGCGACGAGGCCGACCTGCTGACGACCCACGGCGACGCGGAGCCGGGCGAGCGGGTGCGGTAGATGCGTACGATACTTTAACCCGTGTCCGAGTAAAGAGTGGCATGCAAACGACGGACGCGAAGATCGTCTGCACGCTCGGACCGGCGTCGGACGACAGGGAGACGCTCGCCGGTCTCGCGGACGCGGGGATGTCCGTCGCACGCCTGAACGCCAGCCACGGGACGACGGCGGACCGCCGCACGACCGTCGAGCGGCTCCGGGCGGTCGGGGCAGAGCGCGACGCTCCGGTCGCGGTGATGCTCGACCTCCAGGGGCCGGAGATACGAACCGCGCCGCTCGACGACCCGGTCCACCTCGGCACGGGGACGACCGTTCGTCTCGCGCCGGGCGACGAGGCGACGTCCGACAGGGTCGGGCTCTCGCACGACGTGAGCGCTGCCGCGCCGGGCGACACGGTGCTGTTCGACGACGGTCGGATCGAGGCGGTCGTAGAGAGCGTCGACGGCGAGGCCGTAAGCGTCCGTATCGAGTCCGGCGGCGACCTCGGGGGACGAGACGGTGTGAACGTCCCCGGCGTCGGACTTGGCCTCGAGGCGCTGACCGCGCCCGACAGACGGGAGCTCGAGCTCGCCGCCGAGGTCGGGGTCGACTTCGTCGCCGCCTCGTTCGTCGCCGACGCCGCCGACGTCTACGAGGTGAGCGACGCGCTCGACGACCTCGGGGCCGACGTGCCGGTGGTGGCGAAGGTAGAGCGGGCGGCGGCGGTCGAGAACCTCGCCGACATCGTCGACGCGGCCTACGGCGTGATGGTCGCGCGCGGCGACCTCGGGGTGGAGTGTCCGCTAGAGTCGGTGCCGATGATCCAGAAGCGGACCATCCGGCTGGCGCAGGACGCGGGGGTCCCCGTCATCACCGCGACGGAGATGCTCGACTCGATG
The DNA here is from genome assembly GCA_964512675.1 of uncultured Haloferacaceae archaeon. Lineage (GTDB taxonomy): Archaea > Halobacteriota > Halobacteria > Halobacteriales > Haloferacaceae > A07HB70. The sequence continues at coordinate 68,238 of CAZEJR010000005.1, forward strand.
GTCCGGGCGCGACGGCCGACCCGCGCGGAGGCAAGCGACGTGGCGAACGCGGTGCTCGACGGGACCGACGCGGTGATGCTGTCCGGCGAGACGGCTGTCGGCGACCAGCCCGTGCGCGTCGTCGAGACGATGAACCGCATCGTCGCCGCGGTCGAGGCGAGCGACGAGTACCGCGAGACGGTCGAGCAGCGCGTTCCCGCGGCCGCGGCGGGGTCACGCACCGAGGCGCTGGCGCGGTCGGCGCGCTACCTCGCCCGCGACGTCGGGGCGACAGCCGTGGTCGCGGCTTCGGAGTCGGGCTACACCGCCCGCCGGACGGCGAAGTTCCGCCCCGGCGTCCCCGTCGTCGCGACGACGCCGACCACGGCGGTGAGTCGGACGCTCGCGCTCTCGTGGGGTGTCCGTCCGCGGGTGACGAACCACGGCGAGGACGTAAGCGACGTCGTCGAGAGGGCGGTCGAGACGGCACTGGACGCCGGCGTCGCCGAGAGCGGCGACACGCTCGTCGTCCTCTCGGGGATGATGAGCGACCTCGACGGCACGAACACGACGAACACGCTGAAGGTCCACGTCGCCGCCGAGACGGTCGCAACCGGCCGGACTATCGTCGGCGGACGGGTCGCGGGGCCAGCCGTCCGCTGTCCGGACGGCGACCTCACCGACACGCCGGAGGGAGCGGTCGTCTATCTCCCCGCCGGGTTCGACGCGGAGTTCACCGGCGACACGGACCGTATCGCCGCGGTCGTCGACGCCCGCCCCGGCATGACCGGCTACCCCGCGCTTGTCGCACGCGAACTGGGCGTGCCGATGGTGAGTGGCGCACCGCTCCCGGACAGGGTCGCCGACGGCGAGTCGGTCACGGTCTACGCGGACCGCGGCGTCGTCTACGACGGCGACGTCATCGGTCCGGGCCGGCGGGAGTAGCCGCGGACGGGTGCGCTACCGCTCGTGGCCTGGCAGCAGGGCGCTGTGTCTGTACCGGATTAACTGTATCACCCTGCGTATTGGTAGCTACGGGTTACGTCGGCGAGGTAGCATCACAATACCGATAGAGAAATACACCCGTCGATCCACGGTATCTTTATTTTACAGGACTGTACACCGTCGTGACTCGGTTAGGGCCGATGACTATCGCACTCCTGCTCGTTCTTGCGGGATGCGGAGGGGCCAGCACGTCGTCTCCATCCCCTATGACACAAGCCAATAGTGAGCGCCCAACTGATACCGTAACCGCTACGCCGACATCTACACCAACAGCAACAGCAGCTCCCGAGCCGTCCTACGACAATCCGTGGAACGTAGCCACGATCCGCGTCGAAATAGAGAATCAAAACGATCGAAATTACGAGCCAGCTGTGCGCGACGCAATCGACTACTGGGAAGAACACGCGGCTCAGCACACCGAATGGCACGACGTAGCGTTTGAAATTGTCCCGCAGTCTGCTGAGTCAGACGTGACTATTCGTTTCGGAACGATCGAAAGATGTGACGCAGTCGGTAACGAAACTGTCGGTTGTGCGCCGTATCCCGGCTCGGACGGTTTCCAGACGGACCCAGTCGTCGAGATCAGCACCGGATACACAAACAGATCGACGGTGACGATCCTCAAACACGAGGTCGGTCACACCCTTGGGGTGGAACACACCCAACAGCCTGCGTTCATGACCCCCGAGGTCGAGTTGGCGACACTCCCGCAGCGCGACGCCGTCGACGAGCCGAATCCGTGGGAACAGGATACGCTGCGGGTGTACGTCGACGACTCGGACGTCCCCGAACCGGTCAAGCCTACCGTGGCGACGCAGATCAGCCACGTCTTTAGGTACTACAACGCCGGCGGCGAAGGCGCGACGCCGGACGATGTCGAACTCGTCCGGACCGACACGCGCCGTGACGCCGACATCGTGGTCGAGGCGGTCCGGAACGGCGACATCGACGAGCGCCGGTACGCCGACGGCATCTACTACGGCGTGAATCTGGACGAGGACCAGCCGATAGAACGCGTCGAAAACGGGACTGTGCACGTCGCGTACGACGTCGAAGGCGAAACGGGGTATATCGGGTACGCGACAGGCTACTGGATAGGGGTGTTCCTGACACTTGAGGACGAGCCCGCACCTCCGTGGGCAGACGACGGTATCACTTACCGTGACGAGTGGTGGGAGCGAGCCGGCTGACCGGACGGTCTCCGCCAGTTCAGCCGTCGACCCTCTATCTGGTACCGACCCTGTCCGACTGCTCTGGCTGTCGATGACCACCTCGACGAACGCTCGTTCGCGTGTTCTGACGGATCGACCGGCGTAGCGCGCGTCTCGCGCGCTCGGGGGAACGCATATTAGCCCGGCGCACCGTCACTGACGTATGGACGGCGAGCGAGCGACGACCCCGGCAGACGACGGCTCCGACGGACCCGCGGACGACGATCGGTTCGACGACCCGGTTCCCAGCCCTCCGATAGAGCCGGAGCCGGTCGACCACGAGAACGCGGCGTTCGTCGTCCTCGGGGCGCTCCTGACCGTCGCGATTCTGGTCGCCTCGCTCTGACGGCGGACGACTTAACCCCTCGGCTCCGCTAGCGCGACCGATGGATCCGACGCTCCAGGCGGGGGTCGACCTCCTCGGCCCCGAGACGCTGCCGTTCCTCCTCGTCGCCGCCGGGCTGGGACTCGCGATACTGGAGACGACCGCGCCCGGCGCACACTTCATCGTCGTCGGCGCGGCGCTCTTCGCCGCCGGTCTCGTCGGTCTCGCCGGCGCCGGCGCCGGTCTGACGGCGCTCGGCGGGCCGTTTGCTCTCGGCGGGATGGTCGTCCTCTTCGGCCTCGTGACGCTGTGGGCATACCGGACGTTCGAACTCTACCCCAGCGAGGGCGGACGGACCTCGGACTCGACCTCGCTCCGCGGCGCGACGGGGCGGGTCACGGAGCGTGTCACGCCCGCCGGCGGCGAGGTCTTCCTCGACGACGGCGGCTTCGACCCGCACTACAGCGCCCGGTCGGTCGACGGCGAGATCCCCGCGGAGACGGAGGTCGTGGTCGTCGACCCCGGCGGTGGAAACGTCCTCACCGTCGAGTCGTTCGAGAACACCGACAGTATCGACCGCGCACTGGCCGAGGGGCGTACCGACGGCGTCGAGCCCGACGCGGCGGTACCGGAACGCGCGCCGGAGGAGCCGGAGCGCGAACCAGAGACTGGCGACTGAGCGCGTCTCCCCCGGCGAAGGCTTATTCCTGTCCCTGCGCTAGACTGTCTATGGTCCCGTTTCCGCTCCAGTCTGTCGACATCGCGTCGCTTCTCCTCGGACTGCTGGTGCTCGGACTGGCCGTCGCGGTCGTCCGGTCGATGGTCGTCATCACCGGGCCGTACGAGAAGAACGCCCTGACCGTGCTCGGCAACTTCAACCGCCTGCTCGAGCCGGGTATCGACTTCGTCCCGCCGTTCGTCTCCTCGACGACGACCTTCGACATGCGAACCCAGACGCTCGACGTGCCCCGACAGGAGGCGATCACCCGCGACAACTCGCCGGTCACCGCCGACGCCGTCGTCTACATAAAGGTGATGGACGCAAAGAAGGCGTTCCTCGAGGTCGAGAACTACAAGCGCGCCGTCTCGAACCTCGCACAGACCACGCTCCGCGCGGTGCTTGGCGACATGGAGCTCGACGACACGCTGAACAAGCGAAACGAAATAAACGCCCGGATCCGCAAGGAGCTCGACGGCCCGACCGACGAGTGGGGTGTCCGGGTCGAGAGCGTCGAGGTCCGCGAGGTCAACCCCTCCGCCGACGTCCAGCAGGCGATGGAGCAGCAGACCTCCGCCGAGCGCCGCCGCCGCGCCATGATCCTGGAGGCGCAGGGCGAGCGCCGGAGCGCAGTCGAGGAGGCAGAGGGAGAGAAGCAGTCCAACATCATCCGGGCACAGGGCAAAAAGCAGTCGCAGGTGCTGGAGGCCCAGGGTGACGCTATCTCGACGGTCCTCCGCGCGAAGTCCGCCGAGTCGATGGGCGAGCGCGCCGTCATCGACAAGGGGATGGAGACGCTGGAGGCGATCGGCGAGGGCGAGTCGACGAAGTTCGTCCTGCCACAGGAGCTCACCTCGCTGGTCGGCCGGTACGGCAAGCAGCTCCAGGGCTCCGACGCCGCAGACGGCGACTTCGACGCGCTGGAGGCGCTGGAGTTCGACGACGAGACCCGCGAGATGCTCGGCCTCGACGACATCGAGGCGATGCTCGGCGAGATCGACCAGGCCGCCGAGATGGACGTCGAGGAGCTAGAACAGCAGGCACAGGCGGTCAAGTCCGGCGAGTCTGGGCTGAGGAGCGCCGACGAGGTGGTCGGCGAGCCGGACGATATCCCCGCGCCGGACGAGGAGATGATGTCCGACCGGGCGAACCCGGACCCGACGAACGGCGACCCGACCGACGAGGAGTCCGACGACTGATCACCGAGCGGTCCGAACCGCTCGGAGCCGTGTCTGCTGTCTCTGGCCGCTTCAGAAGGTACTTGTCCGGCCCCGCGCACACCAGGACGATGACCGACGGCTCCGGCTGTGCCGTGAGCGTCGTTCTCCCCGCCTACGACGAGGAGGCGACGATAGCGGAGACCGTCGAGCGGACGCTCGCGGCGCTCGCGGCCTTCCTCCCGCCGGAGACGTTCGAGGTGCTGGTCGCCGAAGACGGCTGCACCGACCGCACGCCGGCGATCGCGAGCCGGCTCGCCGCCGAGGACGCCCGCGTTCGACACGTCCACAGCGACGAGCGGCTGGGCCGCGGCGGCGCACTCGACCGCGCGTTCGACGCGGCAGACGGCGACGTCCTGGTCTACTTCGACACCGACCTCGCGACCGACCTCGGCCACCTAGAGGAACTGGTCGGGCGCGTGCGGTCCGGCGGCGCAGACGTCGCGACCGGGTCGCGCTGGCACCGGGACGCGGACGTCGACCGACCCGCGACGCGCGGTGTCCCGTCGCTCGCGTACAACGGGCTCGTCCGGCTCTTTCTCCGCTCGTCGCTCCGCGACCACCAGTGCGGGTTCAAGGCCGTCTCTCGCGAGGCGTTCGAGGCGCTGCGCGACGAGGTTGACGACGACCACTGGTTCTGGGACACCGAACTCCTCGTCCGCGCCCAGCGTCGGGGCTTTCGAGTCGAGGAGTTCCCCGTCGAGTGGACACCGAAGGGCGACTCGAAGGTAGACCTCGTGCGCGACGTGTTCGGGATGGGGAGCCAGATTCTCCGGACGTGGTACCAGCTCTCGGTCTCGCCGCGGGTCACACGTCGGCGGTCGGCCGTCGCCGGCGTCGTCTTCGCCGTCACCGCGCTGGTGCTGATGACGGTGTACATCGACCCGAGCGCGGCGCTCGCGGCGCTCACCTCCGCCGCGCCCGCCTCCGTCGCCGCCGCCGTCGTCGTCTACGCGCTCTCGTGGCCGGTCCGTGGCGTGCGCTACCACGACGTGCTCGCGGCGATGGGCCACCGCGAGTCCGTTCCGTTTCTGACGGCGGCGGTGTTCGTCAGCCAGACGGGCAACCTCGTCTTCCCGGCGCGTCTCGGCGACGGCGTCCGGGCGTACGTCGTGAAGGTTCGCCGCGGGGTGGGCTACCCGACGGCGTTTGCCTCACTCGCCGCAGAACGGCTGTTCGACCTGTTGACGCTCGTCGCCCTCGCGGCGAGCGTCCTCGTCGTCCTCGTCGCGACGGGCAACGGGGCGGCCGTCGCGGCGGCGCTCTCTGGCCGCGTGCCGGGTGTCGACGCCGCGGCGGTGCGGACGGCGGTGCGCGTCGCCGCAGGAGTCGGGACCGTCGCGCTCCTCGCGCTGTTGGCCCTCGTCGCGGGCGCCCGGAGCGACGGGAGTCTGCCCAGACGGGCGCTGGCCGGACTCTCGACCGACGCCTACGCAGACCGGGCCGCGACTGCCGTCGAGCGGTTCGCGGGCGACCTCCAGACCGTCGCGGGGTCGCCGCGCGCGTTTGCTCGCGTCGGTGCGGGGAGTCTGCTGGTCTGGACGCTCGACGTCGTGACGGCGGCGCTGGTGCTCGGCGCGTTCCCGGGCCTCGACCTGTCGCTCTCGCTCCTGGTCGTTGTCTGCTTTTTCGCCGTCTCGGTCGGCAACCTCGCGAAGGTCCTGCCGCTCTCGCCCGGCGGTGTCGGCCTCTACGAGGCGGCGTTCACCGCTTTCGTCGTCCTGTTGACCCCGGCTGGCGCGGTGCCCCCCGCCGTCGCGTTCGCTGCCGCCGTCCTCGACCACGCGGTCAAGAACGCGGTCACCGTCGCCGGCGGTGTCGGGTCGATGCTCGCACTCAACGTCTCGCTGTCGACGGCGGTCGAGGAGAGCGGCTCCTCGACTCCTCCGGCGCCCGCCGACGAGCGGGCGCGTGAGTAAAGAAGCCTCTCCTCGACCCGCGGACGTGAACCTCGACTTCGACCGGTTCCGCCTCGCCGCCTCGACGGCCGACCTCGACGACGAGCGAAGGGCCCGGGCGCACGCCGACCTCGTCGAGTTCCGGATGGACCTGGCCGACGACCCGCTCGCCGCGCTCGACGGCTACGACGGCCTGCTGCCGCTCCTCGTGACGAACCGCGCCGCGCGGGAGGGCGGCGAGGCCGCCGACGACACGGCCCGTCTCGACGTTCTCCGGACAGCCACGGCACACGACGCGGTGGTCGCCGCCGACGTCGAACTCGCGGCGCTCCGGACCGACGCCGGCGCACGGACCGTCGAGACGGCCCGCGACGAGGGCGTGCGCGTCGTCGTCTCGGTCCACGACTTTGAGGGGACTCCCCGGCCCCCGACGCTCCGGAACGTCCTCGCGCGCGCGGCCCGCGCCGGCGACGTCGGGAAAGCCGCCGTCACGGCGACGGGCCCAGACGACGCCCTCGCACTCCTGCGGGCCACCCGGGCGGCGACGCGGGCCGGCGAACGCGTCGCGACGATGGCGATGGGGCGGGCGGGTCGACACACCCGCGCGCTCGCGCCGGTCTACGGCTCGCGACTGGGCTACGCGCCGGTCGACCCGTCCGAGGCGACGGCGCCGGGACAGTACGACCTCGCGACGCTCCGGGGTCTCGTCGACGCGCTCGCGTGAGGCGACAGGTCGAGCCGCGCCGGCGGTAGCCCGACGTGCCGCAGTCGCCGTCGTCGCCCGGTCGCTCGGCGCGGCCCTCGGACTGGCCGGCGCCGGCCACGCCTACCTCCGCCGGTGGCGCCGGGCGGCGGCGTGGTCCGCGGGCGTTCTCGGCGTCTCGCTCGTCTCGGTGTTCCCGTCTGCCGACCCGCAGGCCGTCACCGTCGAGTCGCTCCCGACCGCCGTCCTCGCCTCCGACCGGGGCGCTGGTCGCGAGCGTCGTCGACGTCTACCGCGTCGTTCGGTCGTCGCCGGCCCGGGTAGACGACGACTCGACCTGCCCGTCGTCGCCCGGTCGCTCGACCCGACGCTCGAGCTCTGCCGGCACTGCTCGGCCCCCGCCGACGGGGGGACTACTTCTCGATGATCCGCTCCTCGACCGCCTCGCCGAAGTGCCGGGCTGTCGCCTCGTAGTAGACGAGAACCTCGTCGCCGGCTGCGAGGTCGGTCACCGCCGTCCGCCCCTCGCGGGTCGCGACCTTGATCGTCTCGGCGTTCTGGAGGAGCGTCTCGAACCGGTCGGGGCCGTCGTCAGTCTCCACCTCCGCCTCGACCCGGAACATCGGGCGGCGCTCGATCTTCGCGCGCCCGACGACCGCCTCGCGGGTGTCGCCCGACGTGTCGACCACCTGGACCTCGTCGCCGCTCGCGAGTTCGGCGAGGTAGCGCGTCTCGCCGCCGGGTGCACGGGCGTACGCGTGAACCGCGCCGGCGTTCACCCGAAACGGGCGGGAGGCGACGTACGGCGAGTCGGCGGTCTCGGCGTGGACGAAAAACAGACCGCGGGACATCGACCCGACGAGCATCCCCTCGTGCTCGCTCATCAGCGACCCGGTGTCGACACAGACCCGGTCGGCGCTCCCGGCGCGTTCGACTGCCGTCACCTCCGCCCACCCCAGGTCGAGGTGTTCGCGCGCGAGGTCGTCGCGCAGGTCGCAGGTCGCACGAATCTCGCCGGGGTCGTCGGTGTCGAGGAGGACGGCGTCGACGCCGATGTCGAGCGTCTCGAACGCAGTCTGTGCCTCCTCGGCGCTCGTCACGCCGGCGACCAGCGTCGTCTCCGACCCGATGCGCGCGATCAGGTTCTCCAGCGGGATGATCGTCCAGTCGTCGCCGACGACGACCGTGTACTCGGCCTCGACGGCAGCGGCCTCCGCGAACGCCTCGTACGGCTCGCCGAGGATACGGACGTACGCTCCCTGTGCACGGTCGTCGGAGTGCCGGAGTGTCGACAGGTCCGCGGAGCCGGCGAACTCCTCTGGCAGGTCGACCGTGCCGTCGCCCTCTCCCGACTTTCCGACGACGTAGGCGTCTGCGGTCGTCTCGTCGTCGCCGTCCTCGGCCTCGGCCACGAGGTCTCCGTCCGACCGGAAGGCGGCGACGTTCACGTCGCCCAGCTCGCGCACCCGCCCGACGTCGTCCGTGTCGACGAGCACCCAGTCGACGCCGGCCTCCAGCCCGGCGGTGATCCGCCGACGGCGCGCGTCCCAGTCGCCGACGGCGTCGTCGGTCTTGAGCCACACCGCGCGCTCGCGCTCGCCCTCGCGTGTCATATCTCGTCTGGCGTCCGGCGGGTGATTAAACCGTGCGGCTCGGCCCCACACGCCGCGCCCCGAAGCGGCGGTCTCACGCTACCACCGGCGCTCCCGGGCCGTCGCGCCGGCCTCTCGACGGGGGAGGGTGTCGCGCCCGGAGCAGACGCCGGCTGCTGTCCGGACCGGCCGAGCGTAATCGGAGTGACGCCACGCCGTCGCGTTACCTGACCACCCCACGCTCGCGGAGCGTCGCGAGGCGCTCCGGGCTCATGCCGAGCTCGTCGAGATAGACCTCCTCGGTGTGTTCGCCGTGCTGTGGACCGGCGTGGACGACCTCGCCGGGCGTCCGCGAGAGCTTCGGGTGGGCGTTGTGGGTGACGAGGTCTCCGACCTCCGGGTCGTCGAGCGTGACGAGGTCCTCGCGGGCCTCGTAGAGGTCGGACGCGAAGATATCCTCGATGTCGAAGACGGGCCCGACGATTGCGGAGTGCTCGGTCATCGTCTCTATCACCGCCTCGCGGCTCCGGTCGGCCATCCACGCCTCGATGACCGCGTCGAGCTCGTCGGCGTGTTCGACGCGGGCGGCGTTGTCGGCGAACCGCGGGTCGTCGATCAGGTCCTCGCGCCCGATTGCGTGCATCACGTTCTCGAAGATACGCTGCGAGGACGCCGAGAGGGTGACGTAGCCGTCTGCGGCCTCGTAGAGGTTTCGCGGGGCGCTGTTTGTCGAGCGGTTGCCCGTGCGCTCGCGCACCGAGCCGGTCTTGTGGTAGGCCTCGGGGTCGCCGGCCATCTGCCGGAACAGCGGCTCGTAGAGCGAGACGTCGACCACCTGCCCCTCGCCGGAGCCGCCCTCGCCGACGTCACGCTCGAACACTGCGAACATCGCGCCCTGGACGGCGAAGTTCCCGGCGGTGATGTCCGCGAGCGGTATCGGCGGGAGGAGCGGCTCGCTGTCGGGGAATCCGTTGACGTGGGCGAACTGTGCGATCCCCTCCGCGATCGACCCGAAGCCGGGGTCCTGTGACTTGGGCCCGGTCTGTCCGAACCCCGAGATCCGGACCATGATCACCCCCTCGTTGACAGCCCGAAGGTCGTCGAACCCGAGTCCCCAGCGCTCCATCGTCCCCGGCCGAAAGTTCTCGACGACGACGTCCGCGTCCGCGACGAGCGCGAGCGCGACCTCCTGTCCCTCGTCCGTCGAGAGGTCGAGGGTGACGCTCCGCTTGTTGTGTCCGAGCGACTTCCACCACATCGAGTGTCCCTCGTGGAACGGTCCCCAGTCACGGACCGGGTCGTGGTTGTCCGGGTGTTCCACCTTGACGACGTCCGCGCCGAAGTCGGCGAGCGTCATCGTCGTCCAGTTCCCGCTGATCATCGTCGAGAGGTCGACGACCCGTAGCCCGGCTAGCGGCCCGCTCGTCTGGCTCATCTGTCTCACACGTCTCCGTGGCCGGAATATATCTTCCGGCCCTCGGCTCCGTCCGGGGCCGCGCCGCGTCGTCTCACTCGGTCAGTCCGGCCTCGGCGAGCGCCGTATCTGCCCCCGCGTCGCCGTGGACGACCGCCGAGACGGCGCGGGTGATCAGCTCCGGCTCCTCGTGTTGAAAGATAGAGCGTCCCATCGAGACGCCCGCCGCGCCGGCGTCCATCGCGCCTCTGACCATCTCGACGGTCTGTCGGTCGGTGCCGCGCGACCCGCCCGCGATGACGACCGGCTTCGCCGTCGCCGCACAGACCCGCCCGAAGCTCTCCGCGTCGCCGCTGTAGCCCGTCTTGATCACGTCCGCACCGAGTTCCTCCGCGAACCTGACGGCGTGTGCGAGATCCTCCGGGTCGTCCTCCGCGACGCGCGACCCGCGAGCGTAGGCCATCGCGAGCACCGGCAGGCCGAGGTCGTGGGCCTCGCGTGTCAGCGACGACAGCCCCTCGATCTGTCCGGGCTCCGAGTCGCTGCCGACGTTGACGTGGAAGGAGACGGCGTCGCCGCCCGCCCGGACCGCCTCGCGGGCCGTGGCGGTCTGGCGCTTGTCGTTGTCGTCCGGCCCGACCGTCGTCGAGGCGTTCGCGTGGACGACGTAGCCCGCCCCGTTGCGGTTCGGGTGGATCCGCTCTGCGAGTCCCTTCTGTGTCAGTACCGAGTCGGCGCCGCCGCGGGTGACCGCGGCGACGGTCGACTCGAGGTCGACGAGGCCGGCGACCGGTCCCATCGTGATGCCGTGGTCCATCGGGACCGTCAGGAACCGGCCCGACGTAGAGATGCGGCGGAGGCGGGCGTCGATACCGGGCGTCATACGATGTCGGCGTCTGTCACGAACGGGTTAATTGCGTTCCGGTTCCGCCGCCTCGCGTCCCCGGACAGCGCCGGCCTTCAGCTCTCCCGCGAGGTCGGCCAGCCGGTCGGCGACGTCGTCGACCGGGTCGTCGGCGTCGTGGCCCTCCGCGACGACGTCGACGAGTGCGCTCCCGACGATGACGCCGTCGGCGCCCGCACGGACGATCCGCTCGGCGTGGTCGCCCGTCCGGATGCCGAACCCGACGGCCTTCGGGAGGGTCGTGTCGTACCGCCGCAGACGCGAGAGCGTCTCCGCCGTCCGCCCGGAGACGTCGTCGCGGGCGCCCGTCACGCCGAGTCGCGCCTGGACGTAGACGTAGCCCGACGAGAGCTCCAGCAGCCGCCGGAGCCGGTCGTCGCCCGTCGTCGGTGCGACGATGCTCACGAGGTCGACGCCGGCGTCGTCGCAGGCCCGGCGCATCGGTCCCGCCTCCTCCGCGGGGAGGTCCGGAACGACGAACCCCTCGACCCCGGTGTCGGCGGCGGCGTGGACGAACGCGTCCGGTCCCCCCCGGTCGGTCTCGTCGCGGTACTGGTAGATCAGGTTGTAGTAGGTCATGCAGACCACCGGCGCCTCGACGTCGAGGTCGCGGACGAACTGCAGGTAGCGCCGCGGGGTCATCCCGGCCCGGAGCGCGCGTGCGACCGCCCCCTGGATCGTCGGGCCCTCGGCGATCGGCTCCGAGAACGGCAGACCGAGTTCTATCACGTCGGCGCCGCCGCGGTCCAGCGCCTCGACGTACGCTTTCGACGCCTCGACGGAGGGGTCACCCGCCGCGAGGTACGGGACGAACGCCGGCTCGGTACCGAACGCGTCCTCAACGCCCACCTACATCCCTCCCGTCTGTTCGAACACGTCCATGTCCGGCGCGTTCGGGACGTCGTGGTTCGGCGTCTCCTCGATGACCGTCTCGAGGTCCTTGTCGCCCCGGCCCGAGACGTTGACCACGATCCGGTCGCCGAGCTTCTCGTGGTGCTCCTCGAGGTAGCCGAACGCGTGGGCCGTCTCGAGCGCCGGGATCACGCCTTCCGTGTTCGAGAGGCGGTGGAGCCCCGCGAGCGCGGCGTCGTCGTCGACGTTGACCGCGTGGACCCGCCCCTCGTCGACGAGGTGTGCGAGCTGTGGCCCGACGCCGGCGTAGTCCAGCCCCGCGCTCACGCTGTGGGACTCGACTATCTGTCCGTCCGGGTCCTGGAGCACCTTCGTCCGGGCGCCGTGGAGGACGCCCTCCGTGCCGGTCGAGAGCGACGCGGAGTTCGGCGCGACGCCGGCGTCGTCGTCCACGCCGAGTCCCGACCCACCGGCCTCGACGGCGTACAGGTCGGCGTCGTCGTCGAGGAACGCCTCGAACGTCCCCATCGTGTTCGACCCGCCGCCGGCGCAGGCGAGGACCGTGTCGGGCAGCCCCCCGACCTGCTCCGCGAACTGCCGGCGAGCCTCGCGGCTGATGACCGCGTGGAACTCGCGGACCATCGACGGGAACGGGTGTGGTCCGACGACGCTCCCGATCACGTAGTGGGTGTTCTCCACCGTCGTCGCCCAGTCCCGCATCGTCTCGCTGATGGCCTCCTTCAGCGTCCCGCGACCCACGGTGACGGGCGTGACCGTCGCGCCGTTGAGTCGCATCCGGAAGACGTTGGGGCGCTGGCGGTTGATATCCTTCCGACCCATGTATATCTCGCAGGGCATGTCGAGGTGGGCCGCGGCCATCGCCGTCGCGGTGCCGTGCTGGCCGGCGCCCGTCTCCGCGACGATGCGCTCTTTGCCCATGTACTTCGCCAGCAGTACCTGCCCGAGCGCGTTGTTGAGCTTGTGTGCGCCGCTGTGGAGCAGGTCCTCACGCTTGAGATACACCTCACGGTCGTAGCGCGCCGAGAGCTGGTCTGCCCGTCCCAGCGGCGTCGGTCGACCGCCGAAGTCGCGCAGCCGCTCGCGAAGCTCGTCCATGAACCCCGCCTCGTTGTCGAGGACGTACCGCTCGTAGGCGTCGGTCAGCTCCTCTAACGCCGGCATCAGCACCTCCGGGACGTACTGGCCGCCGTATTCGCCGAACTTCCCGTCGCCCGCCCGTCCGTCTGTCTCAGAACTCATCGTGTGTGGTGGTGAACTGCCGCGTGTTTCGTTCGACGTCTCCGTCCATGATCGCCGTGCCGATAAGTAGCCCGTCCGCGCCGGCTGCCCGCATCCGCCGGACGTCTGCCGGACACCCGATGCCGCTCTCTGCGACGAGTGTCGGGTCGGCGTCCGCCGGGAGCGTCTCGACGACGCGCTCGAAGGTGTCCAGGTCGACCTCCAGCCGCCCGAGATCACGGCTGTTCACGCCGACCGTCTCGGCGCCGGCCTCGAGCGCCAGCGCCAGCTCCCCGGGCGTGTGAACCTCCACGAGCGGCTGGAATCCCCGATCGCGCGCCGCCCGCACCATCCCCGGCAGGTCGTCGCCGAGAAAGCGGGCGATGAGCAGGACCGCGTCGGCGGCGACGGCGTCCAGCTGCGCCTCGCGCACGAGGAAGTCCTTTCGCAGGACCGGCACGTCGACCGCGCCACGCACCCGCTCTAAGGCCGCCGTCGACCCGCCGAAGTGCTCCGGCTCGGTTAGCACCGACAGTGCCGCCGCGCCGCCGGCGACCATCGACTCCGCCAGCGCGACGGGGTCGGCGTCACTCCGCCCCTCGGTCGTCGGGCTCGTGGGCTTCAGCTCGGCCACCACCGGCACGCGTCCGTCCGCCTCGGCAGCCGCGAACGCTGCCGGGAGCGACCGCGCCGAGACCGTCACCCGGCTGTCCGCGACGGTCCGGTCGCGTGCCGCCGCGAGGATCGACCGGACCGCCGGCGCGAGCACCGCCTCGTCGGTGTCCATCTATGTACATCGATGAGTGTCTCTGTGCATAAGGCTTGCGTCACGGCGGCTTCAAGCCTCTGGCGACACGCCGCCGGGTGTGGACGACTCACCTCGCACAGCCGGTCTCTACGCCCGCGAGTTCGACGCCCTCGGTGTCGTCCAGGTCGGTGTCGCCTCTGGCAAGGTCATCAGCGTCTCGTTCTCCGACGAACTCCCGGACGACGCCGACCCGGACCACCCCGCTCTCGACGCCCTCGCGCGTGCGCTGACGGGCGACACGAACCACTCTGTCGACGTCGCGCTGACGGTCCCGACAGACCAGCGGCGCGTCCTCGAGGCGGTACAGCAGGTTCCGCCGGGCGAGCGGGCGTCGCTCGCACAGGTCGCACGGATGGCGCGCCTCGACCCGGACGACGAGGCCGACGCACAGACCGTTCGACGGGCGCTCCGCGAGAACCCCGTCCCCGTGTTCGTCCCGGACCACCGTGTCGAGGGTGAGTGGGCGACGCCGCCGGCGGTCGCGGAGCGCCTGCGGGACACCGAGACGGCGGAGTGAGCCCACGGCGGGGTGCGAGCGGCTGCGTCCCGGGACGCCGACGGGCTCCGACACCCGACACCCGACATCCGGCACACGGGCGGGTCCGCCACCGAGGGGACGGCGCTACCGCTCGTTGACGACGAACTCCAGCGCGTTCACGAGGTAGTGCGCGACGACGACAGCCGCGAGGCTCTCCGTGAGGACGAACACCGCCGCCAGCGCGAAGCCGAGGACACCGGTGACGGCGACGCCGAGTCGCCCCTGGGCGCCGTGGCCGGCGGCGAAGGCGACAGACGAGAGGCCGGCGAGCACCCACGGCGAGACGCCGAACCCGACGGCGAGCGCGCCGACGAGTACGCCGCGAAAGAGCAGCTCTTCGAACGCCGCGACGACCGGGAGGACGACGAGGAGGAGAACGGCCCACCCGCGCCGGCTCTCCGGCGCGAGCGCCGCGCGGAACGCCTCGGCCCCCTCGACGCCGTATCGTCGCCCCGCCGCCGCGGCGGCCTCGTTCGCGAGGTAGAGCAAACCGCCCGCCGCCACGCCGGCGACCAGCACTGCGGGAGCGAGCGCAGTCGCCCCGAGGCCGAGCGCCGACGCCGGCACCGCCGCCCACCACGCGCCGAAGACGAGGACGGTGCCGAGTGCTCCCTGCGAGACGGCGACGTTCGCCAGGAGTGCGACCGGCCCGAGCCTCGGCGTCGCGGCGTCGTCGGCGAGCGTCCGCTCCCACGACGTCTGCGTCTCGTGGTCGGGGCCGCCTCCGGCACCCGGTGTCTCGACCTCTGTCACACCCCGACCGGTATCCGTACTGGCGTCGGGCTCGCGGGTCGTCGACGCCGTGGCCCGTGAGAGCCGGGCGAGCGCGAGAAGTGCGGTCAGCACGACGCCGGCGATGCCGGCGAAGGCCGACCAGTCGGTCACCTCACTGGGGGCTGGGGTTCGCGCCGCCGCGTGGCCCGCTCTCCAGCGCCGAGCCGGTGATCTGCTTGAGCCGGTCGACGAGCGAGTCCTTCTCGGCCTCGCCCTCCAGCGCCACGTCGAGCACCTCGCTGATGTGGCTGACCGGGATGATCTCGATCATCTCCTCGTACTCGTCCTCGATCATCACGTCCTGGAGGTTCGCCTGCGGGATGATGACGCGGTCGCAGCCGGTCTTGGCCGCGGCCTCGATCTTGTGCGTCACCCCGCCGACTGGCAGGACGTCGCCACGGACGGACAGGGAGCCGGTCATCGCGAGACTCTGGTCGACACCGACACCTTCCAGCGCCGAGATAACGGCGGTGGCGACGGTGATAGAGGCGGAGTCGCCGTCGACGCCCTGCTGGCCTGTCTGGACGAACTGGATGTGGATATCCTGCTCCGTGATATCCTCGTCGGAGAACTTCTTGATGATGGCGGAGACGTTCGAGACGGCCTCCTGTGCCATCTCCTTCAGCTGGCCCGTCGCGATCACCTCGCCCGGGCCCTGCGACGGCGTGACCTCGGCCATCACGGGCAGGACGATACCGGAGTCCTCGCCCATCACCGCGAGGCCGTTGACCCGGCCGACGACGTGGCCGTCGGCGAGCTGAAGCTCGTAGTCCTTCCGGCGCTCGATATACTCGTCGGCCAGCTGCTGCTCGATGGACCGCGAGCGGCCCTTCGCCTGGAGGACGTGTTCACGGCCCGTCCGGTCGGCGCTCTCGCCACGGGCGATGTCGCCTGCGACCCGGACGAGGCCGCCGAGGTTCCGCAGCTCGAGGGTCAGGTGGCCCTTCCGACCGGCGCGCCGGCGGGCCTCGAGGATGACCTCCTCGATCGCGTCGTTGGTGAAGTGCGGGAGCCGCCCGTCTTTCGCCACCTCCTGGGCGACGAACCGGGAGTACTTCCGGCGCATCTCCGGCGTGTCCTCGATCGTATCGTCCATGTACACCTCGTAGCCGTAGCCCTTGATCCGCGAGCGTAGCGCCGGGTGCATGTTCTCCATCGCGTCGAGGTTGCCGGCGGCGACCATCACGAAGTCCGTCGGGACGGGTTCGGTCTGGACCATCGCGCCGGAGGAGCGCTCGGACTGGCCGGTGATACCGAACTCGCCCTCCTGGATCGCGGTCATCAGCTTCTGCTGGGACCGGATATCGAGCGTGTTGATCTCGTCGACGTACAGCACGCCCTTGTTGGACTTGTGGATGGCGCCGGGCTCGACGCGGTCGTGACTCGGCGTCTCCATCCCGCCCGACTGGAACGGATCGTGGCGGACGTCACCCAGCAGCGCACCGGCGTGGGCGCCGGTCGCGTCCTCGAACGGTGCGGTCTTCGTGTCGGCGTTGTTGACGATGAGGTTCGGGATCATCGAGTCCGACCCGCGCGACCCGTAGCGGAACGCGAGGTAGATGACCCCGGCCGCGAGGATGCCCAGCAGGATCTGCCCGGCGATGATCAGCGAGTAGCCGAGCACCACCGCGATGATGATCCACATGAGGAACGAGCGCATCTGGTTGCGCTTGCGGGCCTCCTCTTTGTGTGCCTCGACGATCTGTTCGCCCTTCCCCGCGGGAACGGTCCGGACCTTCGGCGCGTTTCCGTCGTCGGGGTTGTGATAGACCAGCACGTCCTGGAGCTCCTCCTTCGGGAGGAGTTCGGACATCGCCTTTGCGAGCATCGACTTGCCCGTCCCGGGCGACCCGATCATCATGACGTGACGGCGCTGCTTCGCGGCCTTCATCACCACGTCGCGGGCGTGCTCTTGACCGATCACTTGGTCGACCAGTCGGTCCGGGACCTCGATGTCGGCGGTCGAGTCGATGAGGAGACCGCCGAGCAGGCCGTCCTCGGCGTCCTCGTCGAACTCGGCGCTGACTTCGACGTCGCTCCCGAGATCCTCTATCGTTCCTCGACGTTCCTCTTCGTCGTCCCCGGACTGTCGCTCCTCGACCGGAGAGTCGGGAGCGGACGGCTGGTCGCCCAGGCCGGTGGAGTCGTCGTGTTCCTCTCTGTCCTTGCTCATAGAGCGGTCTGAGTACCGAATAGAGGGCCGCGGCGTTCATATACTTTCTCCCGACGACGCCTCGGATCCGACCCGGAAGAACGGCGGGTAGACGGCCTACGAACGCCGATCTCGACGCCTCTGGCCGCTCGCTGGATTTATAAACCGCCGGCGTCCAGTCGGCGCCCATGCGCGGGTTCTACATCGGGCGGTTCCAGCCGTACCACGACGGCCACCACCACATGGTGTCGGCCATCCGCGAGGAGGTGGACGAGCTCGTCCTCGGGATCGGCAGCGCAGACGACTCACACACCCCGCGCAACCCGTTCACTGCGGGCGAACGCGTGATGATGGTCACGAACGCCGTCCGTGAGTTCGACCTCCCGACGTACGTCGTCCCGATCGAGGACCTGGAGCGCAACTCCGTCTGGGTCGCACACGTCCGGTCGATGTCGCCCGACTTCGACGTCGCGTACTCGAACAACCCGCTCGTGGTCCGCCTGTTCGAGGAGGCCGGCGTCGAGGTCCACCAGTCGCCGATGTTCCGGCGCGAGGTGCTCGAGGGAGCCGAGATCCGCCAGCGGATGGCCGCCGGCGACGACTGGCGCGGACACCTCCCCGGCTCGGTCGTCGACGTCGTCGAAGAGGTGGACGGCGCCGAACGCATCCGGCAGGTGAGCGAGACGGACGCGAACGGGGGCGTGGAGTGATCACCCTCGCCTCCGACTTCGGGTCTCCGTACCCCGCCGCGATGCGGGGCGTCGTCGCCCGCGAGAGCGGCGCCACGCTCCACGACGTGTCTCACGACCTGCCGCGACAGGACGTCCGTGCGAGCGCGTTCTGGCTCCGCTTCGTCCTCCCCGAGTTTCCGCCCGCCGTCCACCTCGCCGTCGTCGATCCTGGCGTCGGCACCGACCGCGACGCGCTGGTCGTCCGCGCCGGCGACCACCGCCTCGTCGGCCCGGACAACGGTCTTCTCCTGCCCGCGGCCCGCGCCCTCGCCGACGACCCTCCGGTCGCCTACGCTGCCGCCGTCGACGACCCCGCCTCCGCGACGTTTCACGGCCGCGACGTCTTCGCGCCCCTCGCCGCAGCCGTCCACGAGGCCGGCCTGACCGTACTCCGCGAGTCCGGGCGGCTCTCGCGGACCGACCCCGTCGACTGCACGCTGCCCGAGGCGACGCGGGACGGCGACGTGTGGCGCGGTGTGGTGCTCGCCGTCGACGGCTTCGGGAACGCGATCACGAGTGTCCCCGGCGACGCCCTCGACGGCGTCGTCCGCGTCACCGTCGACGGCACGCCCGCGCCCGCCGTGCGGACGTTCGCCGCGGTCGACCCCGGCGAGCGGCTGACGACCGTCGGAAGCCACGGCTACGTCGAGTGCGACGTCAGAGAGGGCCGGGGCGACGAGGCGTTCGGACTGTCGACCGGCGACGCGGTCCGACTCGCCGTCGAGCGACCGGGAGATTGATACCGTCCCCGCCGCGGAGCCGGGACGATGTTCGCCCCCGAGCACGACCTGCGCGTGCTCGACCTGAACGCCACGCTCGCCCCCGACCAGGGAGACTGCCGCCCGACGCCGGTCGAACGGCTGGAGCGCGAGTGTCGCGCGGCGGGCGTGGTGCGCGCCGCCGTCGCGCCGCCGCCGGGCGACCCGACGACGTACCTCCGGGCGAACAACGCCGTCGCGCGGCTCGCCGTCTCCCGCCCGTTTCTCGCCGTCGCACGGCTCGCCGGTCCCCGTGACCCCGGCGCGTCGACGACGGCGATCGTTCGCAACCTCACTGCCTCGCGGGCGGACCACCACCCCGGTCCAGACGACGTGCGGTCGGTGGCCCACGACGGCCGCTTTCACGCCGTCCGGCTGGCGCCCGCCCGTGACGGTCTCCCGGACGCGCCGACGCTCGACGCACTCGCGGAGACGGGTCTCCCGGCGCTCGTCCGGACCGCCCCGTCGTTCTCGCCGGAGGCGGCAGTCGAGGCGTTCGTCGCGCGCGGCGTTCCGACGGTGCTCGAGAGTATGGGCGGCTCCCCGCTCGATCGGCAGTCGATGGAGCACGCGGTCGACCTGTTAGACGACCACGAGAACCTGTGGCTCGGCACCGCACGCGTCCCGTACCGCGGGGTCGTCGAGCGCGCGGTTCAGGAACACCCCGACCGGGTGACGTTCGGGAGCGGCGCGCCGGACCCGCACCCGACCGTCGCGGTGACGTCGGTGCGGACGCTCGACGTCCCCGAGAACCTGCTCCGGCGGGTCGTGGCCGACAACCCGGCGCGGGTCGTCCCCGCTCTCGGCTCGGACCGGTGACTACCGCCAGTCGTAGACGGCGACGGCGCGGTCGTCGCGCGCCGACAGGCCGTGGGGGTTGCGTGCCGGCGACCGGTCCCGGCTGCGGGCGACGAGGGCGTCCGACGCGCCGGTGAGGACGCCCGAGACGACGTCGCGACCGTTGCCGAGCCACACTGTCGGGCGTCCGTCGCCGCGCACCACGTCGGCGAGCGTCGCGCGCGCGTCGCCCAGCGCCTCCCGAACGGTAGTCGTCGCGACGACGGGTCGGGGGCCGTAGCTCTTCACCAGACGGTACGAGAGCGCGCGGTACTTCCACCCCCAGTCCCGGTCGGTCCGACCGCCGTCGGCCTCGTACTCGTGGGTCGCGGCCATCGCCTCCGTCCACTCGACCCGTCGACCCGTCGCGGCGAGGCGGTGCGCGAGGTCGCGTGCCCCGCCGGTCTCTAGGTACTCGTCGAACCCGTCGACGGCCCGGAGCGCCGCGGCCCGGAACGCGACGTTGCCGCCGTCGAAGAACGTGACGTCGCCCTCGGCCAGGTCAGACCGCTCGCGGTCGGGGACGGTGACACCGACACGCAGGCGGTGTCGACACGGCCCGGCGACGGCGTCGACGCCGGACGCGCCGAGGGCCCCGCGAACGGCCTCGATCCAGCCGGGTTCGGCGACGAGGTCGTGCCCGAGGAGGGCAACGACGTCGCCCGCCGCGGCCTCGATGCCGGCGTTGCGGGCGACGTTCAGCGTCCGGGTGGCGACCTCGACGAGCACGTCCACGTCGTCGCGGTCCCGCACCATCCCGCTCGTCCCGTCTGCCGAGGGGCCGTTCACCACGACCACCTCTGTGCCGGGGGCGTGCGCCGCGAGTGAGTCGAGGGCGCTCGCGAGGCGGTCGCGCCCGTTCAGGGTGGGGACGACCACCGAGACGTCCATATGTCGTTCTGCTCCGGCTGTTTTAAAACGGTTCGCCCTCTCCGGCTCTTGCCCCGTCGGCAACCCGCGCGTCCCAGTACGACACCGACGCGAGCCGGTCGCCCACGACCGTCTGCCCGACCGCGCGGTCGACGTCCCGAACCTCGTCGGCGACGCGGTTCGGCACCTGACGGTAGAAGCCGAACGGGAGGACGAAGTCGTGGTCGGCGTCCGCCAGCTCGAGGTTTATGCCCGTGAACAGGTCGACCACCTCGTCGCGGTCGTACAGCCGCGAGCCCATCGGGAGCGCCCAGTTGTAGACACTCCGGGCGCTCGCCGCGTTGAACGTGTCGAAGAAGACCTGATCGCGGGCCACCCGTGTCATCTCGGAGAGGTACGTCGCCGGCGTGTCGGCGAGGTGAAAGAACCGCATGGCGAAGACGGCGTCGAAGCTGTCGTCGGGAAACGGCAGACGCCCGGCGTCGCCGCGGAGGAACTCCACCGACCGCCCGGCACGGCGAGCCTTCTCGCGGCCCCGTGCCAGCATCTCTGCCGAGATGTCGAGGCCGACGATCTCGGCGTCTCGCTCGGCCAGCGCGACGGTGAACCGGCCCGTACCGCAGGCGATCTCGAGTATCTCACGCCCCTCGACCGGCGCCAGTGCGTCCAGTACGGCGCCCTTCTCGCGCCGGTCGATGAGCCGACCGCCGCGCGAGAACCGCTTCTCCTCGTACTCGGCGGCGACGTCGTCGGCCTGGTACCACTCCCTCCCCTTCACGTGATCCGACCCGCGCGACGCCGCCTGAAAACCGTGGCGGATACGACCCACGGCGTTGAAGCCGTCGCCGCTGTGCTCTCTGCCGTGCGCTCTATCCCCATGCCGCGGGACGGCGTCCCGACCGGTCGGGTCAACGCCTGTCTGCACGAGGGCGACGAGACACTCCTCGTCGACCCCGGCGTCGACTGTCCGGCACTCGACGACGCGCTCGCGGACGTGACGGTCGACCACGTCGCCGTCACCCACGCACACCCCGACCACGCGGCGGCGGTCGCCGCCCACGCCGACGGCGCGACCGTCTGGGCCGCCCGCGGCCACGCCAGCCGCTTCCGGGCGGCGACGGGTGTCGCTCCGGACCGCACGCTCGCCGACGGCGACCGGGTCGCCGGCGCGCGTGTCCTCGAGACGCCCGGACACGCGCCCGACCACCTCGCCTTCCTGACCGACGCGGGGACGGCGTGTGGCGACCTCGCCCGGGCCGACGGGAGCGTCGCCGTCGCCGCGCCCGAGGGCGACCTGCGGACGTACCTCGTCTCGCTCCGCCGGCTCCGCCTCCGCCGCCCCGCCCGCCTGTTCCCGGGCCACGGCCCCGTCGTCGACGACCCGGTCACGGCGCTCGACCGTCTCTACGACCACCGGCGCGAGCGTGGTCGCCGTGTGCTCGCTGCGGTCCGTGCCGGCGCGGACGACCCCGACGCGGTCCTCGCCCGGGCCTACGACGTCGACCTGACGGGCGTCCGGGCGCAGGCCCGCGCCACCGTCGTCGCCCACGTCCAGAAGCTCGCCGTCGAGGGCCGGGTGCGGTGGGAGCCCGCGACCGAGACAGTCCGGCCCGTCTAAGCGCTTTTGATGCTCCGGCTCTCCGATCTGCCGTGACGGACCGCTCGCTCGAGGCCGACCTCGCCCGTGCCCGTGCCCTCGACGTCTCGGCGCTCGCAGACGCCGTCGAGTCGCTCGGCTTCGAGTGCACGCGCTGTGGCGCCTGCTGTAAGGGCTCGCTCGACGCCGACGGCGACCCCGACCCGGACGGCGAGCCACACACCGCGACGGTGTTCCCGGAGGAGGGACGCGAGATCCAGACGGCGGGCGACTACGACTGGCGCGACGTCGCCCGACCGATGCCGTACGGCCTCGCGGACGGCGCCGGCGAGACGTTCGAGTGGGCGCTCGCGGCCGACGACTGCGGCGACTGCGCGTTCTACGCCGAGGAGGCGGGCGACGACGGTGACCCCGAGGGCCGCTGTACCGTCCACGGCGACCGCCCGCTCATCTGTCGGACCTACCCGTTCAGCGTGGTGCTGGACGCCGAGGACGCCACGGACGCGACCGGCGTCGGCCAGCCGATGGGTGGGGCCGTCGACCGGGAGGGACAGGTCCGCGCCCACGAGTGCGAGGGCCTCGGGCGGGACATCTCGCGCGAGGACGCCGTGGCGCTGGCCGAGGCGCTGAAGCAGCGGGCGGTTCGGGAACTGGCGGAGGCGGTCGCGGTCCGGGACCGCTACCGTCCCGTCGACGCAGACGGCGTCGTCGTCCACGACTCCGAGGGCCAGAAGCGCCCGGACGGAACGCCGTTCGAGGGCTGACGCGCCGGAACGCTTTAGCAGTCGCCGTGTCTGCCGAGGAGACACTGTGGAGATCTCCAGACGACTCCTCTGTCTGTTCAGCGCCGAGGTCCGTGCCGAGGACGACCACTACGTCGTCGAGGTGCCCCGCCGGGAGGTCGAGACCGGAGCGATCGAGGCGGACGGCACCTACCGCGTCGCGCTCATCGCCCGCGACGGCGCGGCGCCCGCCGACGCCGGCGACGAGTCGACGTCCGCCCCGCCGTCGGACGAGCCACAACCCCCCGTCGAGGTCGGCGAAGTCAGGTACGTCGAGATCGAGGATATCGGCAAGCAGGGCGACGGCATCGCCCGCGTCGAGCGCGGCTACGTGATTATCGTCCCCGACACCGAGGTCGGCGAGCAGGTGAAAGTCGAGGTGCGCGAGGTCAAGTCGAACTTCGCCGTCGGCGACGTCGTCGGCTAGACGGTCGCGAACCGGTCGAGTGCAACGCCGTCGAACCGTGGCACCCGCTCGTGGGGCCGCGAGACGACGATGTTCGCCGCGCGGTCGCGCCCGACGCCCGGAACTGCGCGCAGTTCGTCGAGCGTCGCCGCGTTGAGGTCGAGCGGGTAGGGAACGCCAGTCACCGACCGGTAGCCCCAGTCGACGACGGCTGCGTCGAACCGCTCCCCGAGCGGCCGTTCGCCCGGGACCGCCACCAGCAGGGGGTACGTGCCGAGCTGTCGCCCGAACGTCTTGCCGTCCTGGTGGTACTCTGCGTGGACGTCGGGCAGCACCGTCCCCGGCGGCGCGACCCGTTCCAGCATCGGGCGGTCTACCTCCTCCCGGACCGCCCGTTTGTACTGCTTGAACTGCGTTTTGTGTTCTCGGGCGAGGCGTGCGCCCGTCTCGGCCATCTCCGTCCCCTCGAACGCCATCACCTGCCGGATGTTCACCCGCCGAAGGAGTAGCCCCGTCTCCAGCACCGAGTCGAGGAACGCACGGTTGTGCTCGAACGTCTCCGCGCGTTCCCCGGCCAGCCCGTGGACGAGGTTGATCCCCGGGAGGAGCTTCGGGAGGCGCCGCGCCGCCTCGTCCCCGTACGTCGGGGCCGCCGAGCGGTCCTCGCCGGGCCGCCACCCGGCTGCCTCGTTGACCACCCGAACCGCCTCGAGGCACTCCTCCGCGGTGACGAGAAGGTTGTTCTCCGCCTGGACGACGGGGTCGGCGGATTCGAGACCGAACGCCGCGGTGTCACCGGCCGTGTTGTGCTCGGCGATTATCTCGATACCCGTACGCGACCGCTCCGGGTAGTCGACGATCGTGACGGGGTTCATGTTGTCGAGGTGGAGAGTCTCGAGGTCGGGAGCAGCCGCGCGAATCCCGCCGTAGAGGTCGCGGAGCGCGTCCGGGTTCGGCGCCTCGCCGTCGCCGCCGAACGCGAGGATGTCGGCCTGCCGACCGATCCGGAAGTGACGGAGACCGTGGTCTGAGAGCGCGTCCACCTCGTCGACGACCGCCGCGGCGTCCCGGAAGCCCGGGTCGCCGTACATCGGCTCCGTGCAGAACGAGCAGCGGTACGCACAGCCCCGCGAGGTCTCCAGCTCGGCGATCAGGTAGTCCGGGTGGTTCGGGTGGTGCTCGACGACGAACGCGCCCTCGCGCGCCCACCGTGCCACCTCGTCGTAGTCGCGGTAGCGGTCCTCGAACCCCTCCAGTCCGCCGTGAACGAGGTCGTACGCCGCGGCCTCGACGTCCGCCATCGCCACGAAGTCGTAGTCTAAGTCGTCTCGCCCCATCTCCTGCGCGCCGGCGTTCTCCTCGCCGACGCCGAACCGCACGGGGCCGCCGAGGAGCGTCGTCCCGTCGGCAGTCCAGGCGATCTCCCGGACCTCGTCCGGCTCTGCGGGCGTCCCGCCGACGTACTTCCCGGGGACGGTGATGCCGCCGGTGTAGACGACGAGGTCGGCGTCGGCAACGTCGCGCCACCGCGACCGGTCGTCGCGGAGGGCGTCGACGGTGTGGTACGTGACCGACTCGCGCGGCACGCCGGCGTCGACGAGTGCGCCCGCGGTGTACCGCGGGTACGTCGAGATGTACGGCGGGACCCCGAAGTGGGCGGGCTCGTCGACGTAGCCGTCGACGATTGTCACGGCGACATCTGCGGGGTCTCTCATGCCACTGTCTCGCCGTCGCGCGGCTAAGTATCGTGCGGTCTCCTCCCCCCCGCGAGCGGGTAGATCGCACCCTCCAGCCGCCAGCTGTCCGTCGCCGGCGTCGGGTCTGTCTCGAACGCCCGCGCGGTCCCGATGGCAGCCGCGAGGGCGTCCAGCGCGTCTCCGTCCGCGTCGGCGAGCGCGCGGGCCGCGAGCCGGTCCGGGACCGAGACGTGGTCGCGAACGCCCGCGAGGTTCGCGCGCCGGCGCTCCCGTTCGCGGTCGCCCGACCCTTTGTACTCCTCGCGGTGGAGATCAAGCCCGTCGAAGACCGCAGCCGGGTAGACTTCGAGGAGACGCAGCCGGCTGTCGCCCCGTGTCGCCCCGGCGTCAATCGGCAGGACCCACGCGTCGCCGCCCGCGACGAGCGGCTGGAGCACCCCGGCGATCCCGTGGTACGTCTGTCGCTTCACGAAGAAGTGGTACGGCGAGAACGAGTCGTGGGCAGTGTCCGTCGCCCGGCGGGCGTACGTGGCGTCGCCGGGCGTCGCCTGCTGGCACGCCGCGTCGAACGCCGCGGCGTCGTCGAAGCCGGCGACGACCGCCACGACGTCGCGCCACGTCTCGGCGCCGAGCCGCTCGGCGACGGGTGCCGGCAGCGAGAACGGAACGTCCAGTCCCGCGGCGCCGGACCGGCCGCGCAGAAACCGGGCGAGGGCCGCCGCCGTCGCCTCCGGGTCGGCGCCGGACGGATCGAGCCGCTCGTGTGCCGGCGCGAGTCCGGTCAGCCGGAGCGTCCCGTCTCGGCGCTCGCACTCGGCGATCCAGACGTTCTCGCGTGCGTCTCGCGCGCCGCTGAAGTCGACACCGACGACGCGGTCCTGCGGGTCCACGGGTCGTCTGCGGGCCGCACGTACTCGACGGTTCCGCCGTCGTGTCGACGCGCCACCACACGCGCCCCGCAGCCGCCCTCCGGACGGCACCGATCCTGTGTGCCTCGCGGCCCACGAGGCCGGGCGTCGGATTCAGCTCGTCGGGCCAGAGTCCGCAGACGCGGCCACGCGAGCGACTCGCTCACCCCCCGGACGGTGGCCGGTCCCCGCCCGGAGGGCTAATGTTGATTAGCCGTCCTTCCCGTGGTGTGAACGTGCCACCGACGACTGAGGTCAGGTGCCTCGACGACGACTGCTTCCTCGACATGTTCGAGAACCACTACACCTACGACGTCCCCGACGACCACTCCGTTCCCGACCTCGTCTGCCCGGCCTGTGGCGGGACAGAGCTGGACGAGATCGAGCTGTAGCCGCCAGCGCCGCGTCCGGCGTGCTGTGCCCCGCTGTCGCTGACTATAACTGTCGCGCCGCCCGAGACCGTAGCGATGATCGCCGACGCAGACGACCGACGGAGGGATCGATCGTGAGTGGACTCCGCGAGTTCGGCGAGAGCGCCGCCGCCGCGGTGCTCGAGCGCGTCGGTCGCGGGGTGAGCCGCGTCCAGGAGAAGCGACCGCTGTCTCACGACCTGCTGGAGTCCGACGACGCATACCTCGTCGTCTTCGACGCGCCCGGCGCGGAGCGAAGCGACGTCCAGGTGCGCTACCTCGACGGCGAGATTCAGGTCCAGGTCGACCGGTTCCGGGCGTTCCACGAGGGGTTCGACACCGTCTTTCCGGGTCGGGGGCTGTCGCTCGACGGCACGGCCTCGCTCCCGGACGACGCGCGGGTCGACGCCGAGTCGGCGGCGGCGACGCTCGCCGACGACGGCACACTCCGCGTCGAGGTGCCCAAGCGCCGGAGCGACGACGAGGGCGACGTGACGGTCGTCGACGAGGACGACGGACCGGAGCGGGTCGAGATCGACGACCCGGACGACGCTTCCGGGGACGCGGGTAACGGCGCGGACGACGCTTAGGACGCGCTGCCCGCCCTCGCCGGGAGGCGTCGACGGTCGTATCGACCCTGCCTCGCGGGGCCACGCGGCCCGACGGGCGCGCCCCGAGCCGTCGTCGGCGCGTCTCGTCGCGCCCCCGGACGTGTGGCTCACTCACGTCGACCTCTCTGGTCGGTCAGGACGTCTCCGGGTCGACGTCGGCGTCCGGGTCGACGACCCGATCGACCGCCGCCGGCGCTCGCCAGCCGGTCGTCAGCTCGAGCAGCTGGACTACCATCCGACCGGTCGCGCCCCAGACCGTGTCGCCGTCGACGTGGAAGAAGTGGAGCCGTACCTCGCCGTAGTGGGGGTGTTCGCGGCGCTCAGACTCGTAGTTCTCGCGGTCGAGCAGCCCCGCGACGGGCAGAGCCACCACCTCCGCGACCTCCCGGTCGCCGGGTGCGTACGGGCGGTCGGGCACCCGCCCGACGAACGGCCGGACGGCGTACTCGCTGACGGTCCGGATGTCGTCGAGGCAGCCGACCACCTTGACCTCGTCGGCACGGAGACCGACCTCCTCGTCGGCCTCGCGCAGCGCCGTCGCGCGCAGGTCGGTGTCGCTCGGCTCGCGTCCGCCGCCGGGAAAGCCCATCTGTCCCGCGTGCTCGCCGAGGTGGTCCGCCCGCCGGATGAACAGGAGGTAGTCGCCGTCGCTGCGGCTCAGGACGGCTGCCAGCACCGCCGCCCGCCGTGGTTCGTCGTCGACGACGGCGGGTTCGCGTGCGGCGACGTCCGAGAGGTCGAGACGCACTACCCGCCACGACACCGTCCTCCGTACTGTGCCTGTCGGTCAGTCGCCGTCGTCCAGCGCCGCGAGCGCCTCGTCCAGCCGTGTGCGCACGCCGCTCGCGTCGACGTCCGGCGCCCACGCCTCGAGGTCGTACGTGGCGTCGAGCAGCGCCGCGACCCGCTCGCGGTCGCCCGCACCGACCGCCCGCGCAGCCTCGGACCGCAGGTGTGTCTCGGCGGCCTCTGCGACGGCGGCGCGTCCGACGGACCGCTCGGGGGCGTCGAGGACGTGCGGCAGACTGTCTGCGCCCGACGGGAGCGTCGGGAGTGCACCGGGACCGGCGACGAGCAGTTCGTCGCCGTCGCGGTCGATCGCCACCAGCGCGAGCCGTGCCTCCGCGTCGTCGATCGCCGCGCCCACCGCCGTCTCGTCGACGGACTCGCCCTCGCGGAACGCGACCTCCTCGACTGCGCGCCGGAGTTCGCCGGGGGTGAGCGCGCCGAACTGGTCGACGATCCCCGCGAGTTCGTCCGGGTCGACCGTCACGCGACTGCCTCCGCCAGGTCGGCGGCGGCGGCCTCGGCGAGCGTCGCGGGCGCGAGCGGCGCCTCTCGCCACGGCGGCAGGCGGTCGGGCGCGTCTGTCGGCGGTGCCACAGCCGTAGCGTAGCGCTCGACCTGGTCGTACTCTCGCTCGGCGTCGTGGCACAGCCCGTTGAACGCCGCGTCGGTCGCGTACGCGTCGGCGTACCGCGCAGCGGTCTCGCGGTAACGCGCCCGGAGCGCGTCGTACTCGACGTCGACCCCGTGCTCGACGACCGCGCGGAGGAGTCGCCCCCCGACCCGTTCGCTCATCGACTCCAGTCCGCCGGCTCCGCCGACCGAGCGGTGGGCGTGGCGGTGGACGCCGAGGTCTACCTGTGCCGTGCCGTCGAAGCCGGCGCGGTCGAACACCTCGGCGAGAAGCCCGACCTCCAGCCCCCAGCTCCGGTCGAGACGGACGTCTGCGAGGAGGTCGGCGGTCGCGGCGAACTCGCCGGCCAGCGCGTAGCGAAACGCGCCGAGGTAGGCGAGCAGCGGGTGGTTCCGGGTGTCGTGTGTGTCTGCGAGCGCCGTCACCAGCGGCTCGTAGAACAGCCGGTTGAGCCGACCGTACAGCCGCTCGCGCTCGCCAGGTGCCGGCGCCTCGACGCGGGCGTAGTAGGCCTTCGAGAACCCGTGGCCGCGCGTCAGTGGAAAGAGCAGACGGCGAACCCGTCGGGCGCGGAACGCCTCTGCGTCGACGTCGTGGACGACGACGGTCGACGGGTCGCCGTCGAGGGCGACACCGAGACCCAGCCAGAGGTCACGACCCTTCCCCCGCGGACCGTCGAGCCCGGCGTCCGCGAGGCGCTCGGTCACTCGCGGGCCGCCGCACCAGCAGGTGTCGAGCGAGAGGTCGAACCCGGCCAGCCGGTCGGCTATCGCGGCGACGCGGTCACTCGGCGCCCGGAGCGCGACGACCACCCGCCCGGGGTCGAGCGTCTCGAGCTCCGCGAACACCCGTTCGGTCGCCTCGGTCCCGTGGTCCCGTTCTGTCACCGGGAGCACGACGGTCGCGTCCGCCGCCGGAGCCGGCGGGTCCGCGCCTCCGAGGTCGTGGAGCGTGGTCACGCGCTCCTGGGCGTACTCCATCGTCCGACCCAGGACGTCGCCGGACAAAAACCCGTTCCCACGGCCGCGGTTTTTTGTCCGCCGGCGTGGAACTCGACGTGTGAAGTCGGTTCGTAAGGGACTCCGGGACGGCGACCTCGAGAAGGACACCTACGACCGGGTGAACTGCGCCGAGTGCGGACAGACACTGAAGACCCAGAACGACCCCGACGAGGTGTTCTCCCTCCGAGTCTGTCCGGACTGCGAGGTCGAGTACAAGGACCTCCGCTAGGTGAACGTCTCGTCGAACGCCCGCGCACCGAGCGGGTCGAACGTGCCGGCGGCCAGGTTGTCGCGGACGTGGTTTCGCCGGCCACAGCCGACGAGCGCCGCCGTCACCGCCGGGGCGCTCCGGGCGAAGTTGATCGCCCTCTGGGCCGGGGTGTCGCCCGCCGCCGTCTCTGCAACCGCCCGCGGAAGCGCGTCGGCGAGCGCGCCCTGTCCGAGTGCCGCGCTCGCGAAGACGTCCAGCCCGACCCGGTCGGCGTAGGCCAGCGCACTGAGCCGCTCGCCTCCGGCGTCGTGGACCGCCGCGGTGAACGCGTCGGCCATCTGTGCGTTGAACGGGAGCTGAATCGCCCGGAGACCGTGGTCGTCGGGGTCGCGACCCGCCCGCTCGGCGGCCCGACGCGCCCGCTCGACGACCGTCGGCAGCGAGAGGTGGGCGTCGTCGTCGGGCGGTACACGGAACCCGTCCCACGTCGCGACGCCGTACGCGGCCACGTCGCCCGCCGTCCGACGCTCCTCGAGTCGGGCGAACGCGTCCTCTAGGCGGCTGTACACCGCCGCCCGTGACCGTACCGCGAGCTGTGTCTCGGGGTTGTGGACGTAGTAGCAGTCGACCGTGTCGACGCCCAGCGCGGCCAGCGACCGGTCGAGCATCGCGTCGAGGAACCGCGGCGCTATCGCGTGGCTGCCGTGCGCGAGGTCGGCTGGCGCGACCACACCCGGGTCGACGAACTCGCGCCGGACGTACGAGGCGGGGTCGTCGGGGCGGCTGCCGTCGAACGGGACGAACCCTCCCTTCGTCGTGATGACGACGGCCTCGCGGTCGACGGTCGCCGTCGAGAGCGCCTCGCCGACGACCCGTTCGCTCCGACCACACCGGTAGTTGACCGCGGTGTCGACGAGGTTCGCGCCCGACTCGAGCCCCTCGACCAGCGCCGTCCGGTAGCGCTCGTCGACAGCGTCGGTCGGGTCGCCGAGGTACGTCCCCATCCCGACCGAGGAGACGACGCCGGGACCGAACCGTCGGAAGTAGGTCCGTCCGTAGGCGTTGCCGAACCGACTGCGGTAGCCCCAGGTCCCGTCGCGCGTCGCCACGGTCAGTCCACGCCGTTGAGGACGTCAAACACTCGGTCCGCGAGGTCGGTCCGCTCCGGCCCGGAGATACCGCCGTCGCCGTCCGTCCGAGCGACGGGGATCTGCCCGGCGCCCATCCGGGAGTGACCGCCGCCGTCGCCGCCGGGGCAGTCACCCGCGAGCGCGTCGATTGCCCGGCCCATGTGGACCCGGTCGTCGCGCGACCGACCGGAGACGTGGACGACGCCGTCGCACTCGCCACAGACGACCGCCGCGGTCACCCCCTCGAGGCGCATCAGCTCGTCCGCGGCCTGCGGCACCGCGTCCGCGTTCGTGATGCTTCCGACGTCGCTGACGGCGAACGACCCTCTGACCTCGCGACCGGCGATAGCGCGCGCCTTCGTCTCTAGGACGTCAGACCCGACCTGTGGGTTCGCGATCCGGTCGAGCAGGTCCTCGTCGACGCCGGGGTAGAGGTAGCTCGCGGCGGCGAAGTCGGCGGCAGACGCGCCGTTCGTGAGCCGGTCGGTGTCGGACAGCAGGCCGTACAACAGGCCGGTTGCGATCCGCGAGGAGACGGTGAACTCGGCGTCGGCCTCGCTCGCGTGCTGGTCGGGCGGCACGGGGACGGCGTCGATGTCGGAGAGCTGCTCCGCGACGATGCTCGCCGCCGCGCCGTAGTCGGTCCGGACGTCGGTGAACGCTTCACCGCCCCCGCTTCCCGGGTGGTGGTCGACCACCGCGACCGGATCGACCCCGTCGGAGCCGTCGAACCCGCGGGACTCGTTGTGGTCGACCAGCACGACCGCGTCCGCAGCGAGGTCGGCGACGGCTTCGATCTTGTCCATCTTCGGCTCGAGAACGGTCCGGAACGCCCGGTTCTCCTGGTGGCGGATCGACCCGCTGTACTGGAGTGTCACGTCGACCCCGACCTGCTCCGCCAGCGTCCCGACACCCATCGCCGACGCCATCGCGTCCGGGTCGGGGTTCGGGTGGGCCAACACGACGACTTCGTCGAGCCCCTCGAACAGGCGACGGAGACGAACTCCCGGTGGGCGGCGGTAGCGGAGCAGAGCGTATCCGCCGACGACGACGACCAGCAACACGCCGAGGACGAGAATCGTCCCTCTCGGGTTCGCCCTCGCGGCGTCGACGACGTCGCGCACCCTCCCCCACGGGACTTGCACGGTCTGTACAGTTGCTCGCCCGGAGGCAAAAACGCTCCCCCTATCGGCTGGCCGCGTCCACCACGTCCCGATACCCCTCGCGGAACGTCGGGTACCGGAGTTCGTAGCCGTGGTCGCGGAGCCGGTCGTTCGCACACCGTTTACTCGTCCGGAGCCGGCGCTCCGCCGCGTCGGAGAGGTCGCCGGCTGCCAGCCGCTCCGTGACCGTCTGCTTCGACGGGCGCTCGCGTCCGCACTCGTCGGCCAGCCAGTCTGCGAACGCCCACTTGGAGACCGGTTCGTCGTCGACGACCAGCACGGTCTCCCCGCGCCCCAGGTCCCCCTCGAGCAGGTGTGCAGCCGCGCCCGCGGCGTCCGCGCGGTGGACCATGTTGAGGTAGCCCTCGGTGACCGGCCCCTCGAGATACCGGTTTAGCCGGTATCGCTCCGGGCCGTACAGCCCGGCGAACCGTACGACCGTCGCGTCGAACGGTGCCGCACGAGCCCGTTCCTCAGCCTCAACCAGTACCTCGGTCTTCGGCGTCGTCGGGTCGACTGGCGTCGACTCGTCGACCCAGTCCCCGCCGTGGTCGCCGTAGACGCCCGTCGAGGACGTGTAGATCAGCCGGTCCGGCGGGTCGGCACGTGACGCGAAGGCGTCCGCAGCCGTCTGGAGGCCGTCGACGTACACCTCGCGGGCGGCTGCAGCGCCGCGTCCCCCGCTCGACGCCGCGAACACCAGCCAGTCGGCGTCCGGCACCGCTGCGAGCGACGCGCGGTCGGTGACGTCCGCCTCGACGGCCCGGAGCCCGGCGTCGGCGACGCGCGCCAGCCCTGCCTCGGACCGCCGGACGCCGGTCACGTCGTGGCCCGTCTCGGCCAGCCGCGTTCCGAGCGCCAGCCCGACGTAGCCACAGCCGAGGATCGCGACCCTCACGCCGCCCGCTCGGCGACGAACTGCTGGATCGCCGCCAGGTGTGCCAGCGTCATCGTCGTCCGCCCCTCGAGTGCCTGCTGGACCTCCTGTCCGGTCAGGTCGTGGTCGATGCCAGCCGCGACGGTGTCGACGTCGACGACCGCCGTGGCCATCCCCATCAACAGGTGGTCCCGGAGCGCGGCGACCGTCGCGTCTCTGTCCGGCGCTCCCTCGCGGAGCGCGAGCACCGCTGCGGCGTCCGTCACCGCGAGGTCCGGAGCAGTCTCGCCGGCGGCCAGCCGCGAGAGCGTCGCCTCGTCGACGTCCGTCTCTGCCGCTACGGTCTCCGGGCCGTGGTCCTCGACGACGATCCTGACGGCTGCCTCGTACGCCTCGCGGAGCGCCGCGGGCGACAGCGAGCCGGGATCGTCGACGACATCGTGGAGCATGTCGGTAGATGCGTACGCCGCCGCAAAACCGTACCGCTCCGTCGTGTTCGTCGGCCACCCTGCAGACCGTTCGTCTGCGTCGCCGCCGACGTCGCCGACACCCGCGCCGCCGGGTGGGACGGCGACGACGACGGTCGTCTCCGTCTCGAAGGCGACCCGTTCGCCCCGGCCCAGTCGCTCCGCCGCGCCGTCGTCGTCGACGTCGAGCCGCGCGACGGAGCCGTCGCGAACGTAGGTCACCTCCTCGCTCGGCACGCCGCGGCGTGTCCGGACGGCGAAGCGCGCCCACGATCCGCGGACCGTGACCTGCCAGACGTTCGCCGTCAGATACCAGTAGCCCGGGGCCGGGGCGACTGGGACTCCGGCGACGGGTGCCGGCGGCGCGCCCTCTGCCCGTGCGGCGTCCAGCGCACTCCGGTACGCACTCGTTCCCCCGTCGTCGACGCTCGCGACGGCACGTCCTCGTCCGTGCTCGACTGCCGCCCTCCGGACATCCTGTGCCGTCTGCTCGACGAGCTCGTCGTCTACGCCCGCCGCCCCCGCGACGGCGGGCGTCACCGCCGCCGCGACGCGTGTCTGTACGCGCTCACTCTCGGCTGCTTCGGCGGCGACGGCACGGGCGAGCGACCCGTTCGACGCCGCGAGCGCCCGGGCGCCCGGGTCGTCCCACCGGGCGAACGCAGCCGCGAGTGCCTGGCGCCGCTCGGCGGTGCCGAGGTCCGTCTCTCGAGCCAGTGCCCCGTCGGCGGCGTCTCGGACCTCGTCTAGCCGCTCGACCGTCTGGGCCCGCAGCCGCTCGCGCCGCTCTGCCGTGGCCTCCGCCCGTGGCTCCGCTCTCTGGCTCGCACGGAGCGTCCGACCGGCGGTTCGGAGCGCCGGCGTCTCGCCGCCGGCGCTCGCGACGGCGTCTACGGCGTCGCCGGACGGAACGGTGAACACGTTCACGTTCCGGGCCGCGAGCGGGTAGGTCTGCTCGCCGGGCGCGACCGCCGTCGCCCGCTCGCTGCTCACGGCTCCGACGGTGAGGTAGGCTGGCGACGAGTCTGGCACCATCACGAGCGGCCCTGCCGGCCCCTCCCCCACGACCCGGCGTGCCGGGTCCGTCGTCTCTCGGCTCGCCCGCAGGCGCTCGGCGGCGCCGTCGAGCCCGGTCCCGGTTCTGTCCCGCAGACGTCGGTCGAGGGCGGCCATCCGGCTGCGTCGGTTCGCCGCACGGCGTTCTAGTGTCGCTATCGTCCGGTTCAGGTAGATCGCCCGCGCGACGACCCGCGCCCGTCCTGCCGCGCCGTCGTACGTCTCCGGCGCGCCGACGAGGGCGGATCGGCGCTCGCGGAGACGGTCGGCGAGCGCCGCGGGTGGGTTCGTCCGGTTCGTCGCGACTGCTCCGCGCCGGACAGAGACCGAGATACTCCCGACGCTGTCGCGGAGTCCCGCGAGCGAGCGGTAGACGTACCCCCGGACGTCGTCCGGCTGTTCGCCGACGACAGTCGTCGAGCGCCGAACGCCGTCCTCACGAGCCAGCGCCGCCGCCACCGCCTCGGGCCCGCCCTGGTCGGCGAGCAGCCGACGCTCGACGACGTCGGGCGTCCCGGCCATGTTCGGGCCGTCCAGCGGTCCGCCCCGCTCGAACGCCGGCTCGACCGTCCGGTTCGGTCCGGGCACGCGCCGGTCGGGCTCGACGGTCACGACCGTCCCGACACGGCGAACCGTCGTCCACGCGCCCGTGGTCGTCGTCTCGTCCTCGCCGTCTGCCCACGTCCACGTCACCGTGTGGTCGAGCGTCACCCGGCGTTCGTGCGCCGCGACGCGGCGTTCACCCGACGGGACCGGCGGGAGCGACGCGTCGCCGCTCCGGACCGACGCCTCGACGACGACGTCTGTCTCGACGAGGTCGTGGTCGTCAGACGGCGCCTCCGGGTCGGGGCGACGCGCCTCCCCGACGAGTGTCGACTGCGCACGGAGACGACCCCGGGCACGGTAGCCCGCGCGGGTCGCGCCGGTGACCGAACGCGACCCGTTCTCTACGAGCATCCGTCCGAGACTCTGGTTTGCCGTCGCCGACGCGCCGACACGCGTCGTCGAGGCGGGCGTCGGCACGCTCTCTACGCCCAGTCGTGGTAGCCGCGGATCGTCCTCCTGTGGTCCGTTCGGCGCTGTCAGCACCCGATCTGCCCACGCCTCTGGTGCACCAGCGTCTGTCGCGAGGGCGTGTGCGTGCGCACGGCGAAGCCCACGTCTGCCGCCGGGATCGGCCCGTCCGAACGCCGCCCGCTCGGCGTCGAGCACCGCGCCGTTCGCCGCGAGGGCGACGTGGTGATTCGAGACGACGTTCTCGACGGGTAGCCCGTAGTGCTGACCGTAGCCGCGCGCCCACGCCAGCGGGTAGAGCCGTGCGGTCAGCCGTCGACCGAGCCCCGGCGTCGTCGGGGTCGCGTTCAACCGGCGTTCGAACCGTGCGGTCCGGTCGTGAAGCGCGAGGACCGGCACGGCGACGGTGAGCGTCGCCGTCCGTGTCTCGTTCAGTGCCTCGCGCCCGTCCCGCGCCGCGACGTACCGGATCCCCTCGATCTGGACCCGGAGGGCCGTCCCGTTCGCCGCCCGCTCGACTGTCACCCGCCCTTTCGCGTCGTCGAGCGCCGTCGGCGTCGGCGTCGACGGGAGCGACGCCCGCGCCCGGACCCCTCCGCGCTCCCTGACGGTCGTCCGCAGGCGCTCGCGCGCAGCGACGTAGACCCGAACTCTGAGCGCGTCGCGGAAGGCGCGGTCCTCGCGCAGGACAGCTCCCGTCGGCGTCGACGCCGGGTCGGTCACGGGGTCGCGTGCGGCGTCCCGTGCGGCCTCCCTGACAGCCTCGCGGAGCGCCGTGTCGGCGCTCGCCTCCACGTCCGCAACCGCCCGGTCGACCGCCCGGTCGTCGTCTACCGGGCCACGCGTCGCGAGCGTCGTCGCGTAGGCCGTACTGCCGAGGAGGAGGAGCACACCGACGACGGCGAACGGGATCCGACCGCGTCGGTCGTCTGCGAGCCTCACCACGACCACCGCCTGACGACGACCCGAACCTCGCCGACGCGAACGTCTGCCGCAGCCGCGTCCGGTGACTCGAACCGTGTGGCCATGTCGCGCTCGAGACGGGTCGCAAGAGCGGCTGCGAGCCGCCCGTTCGCCTCGTCGACGCGGTCGTGCTCTATCTCTCCGAGGTCTGCGCCGGTCAGCTCCGCGGCACGCCGGTAGCGGTGACGAACGAGCGCCGAGACGGGGTAGTCGGCAGCGAGCGCGAACGACATCTCGTCGGCCGGAAACAGCGTCGCGACCGTCCGGTTCGCGACGAGTCGTGCGAGCGGACCGTAGCCTCTCGTGGCGGCGCGCCGCGCCCGTTCCCGTCCGACCGGGTCGCCCCGTCCGACCGCCAGCCGCGCGGCGTCGACGTCGGCGGTCGGCGGCGGGTCGCTGCCGACCGTCACCCGTCCGCCGACCGGCGCGCCGCGGTACGGGTGCCAGTCTGCGACGACCTGTGTCCGCGCCCCGCCGACGGCCCCACGGACGGCCCCGCGGACGCCGGCGGCGAGGTCGTCTCTCGCGTGCGTCAGACGCTCGCCGTCGACCGCGACCCGTCCGATCGCGGCTCGGGCCAGCAGACCGGACAGCGGCCCGTGTGTCGTGCGCTCGAACTCCGGGCCCGCCGTGTGTGGAAACGCGACGTCGGTCCCGGTGGCCCGGCGCGCGCCGGGGGCGAGCGTGTAGTTGACCGTCGCCGTCGCCGTCGCCACCGTCTCGGCCTGTACGTCGGCGTCCGGCGGGCCGTCTGTCGTCGCTGACTGGTCGACTGCGGCGAGCGTCCCGACGCTCGCGCCGACGAGGAGGAGACAGAGCGCCGCGTCGAGCACGGTACTCGTCACGTCCACACCTCCACACGGAGTGTCCCGGCCCGGATCGCGGCGGGGCCGACTCGCACCCCGACCGACCGACCGGCCGACGCGGCGCCCGGTGGTGGCGCGGGGCCAGCTCGCCACCTGCGGGTCGCCGTCCGTACCGTAACGTTCGTTCGGTAGCCGTCCGGCCCGGCTTCTGGGCCGCGCCCGATCCGTCCGGGGCGGACCACGGTGCCGTTCGGCGAGAGCGCGGTGTGGACCCGGTCCAGCGCCGGGTTCGCGAGCGCGCGGGTCGGCTGGTCCGGTGTCGCGGTGCCGAGCGCGCCGGCGTAGAGCGCGACTCCGACGACGACGGCGAACGTCGCCGCGAGCGCTGCGGTCGGTTCGACCTGTGCGCTACGCGCCGACGAGCGTGACATCGTAGCCCTCCCCGACGACGTGACGAACCGTCAGCGGCCCGTCGACACGCCGCCAGCGGCTCTCGTTCGCCTGTGCCTGTTCCGCGGCCTGGCGGAGCTCGTCTGTCGAACTGAACCGACGCTCCGGGGGCACACCGCGTAACACCGCGCGAAGGTCGTCGTCGCTCCCGACCGGTGTCACCGGACCGTAGACGAACGCCGCGGTGACAGCTCCGGCGTCGCTCCGGAGCGCCACGCCGCGTGGTGTCAGTCTGACCTCGCTGGCGTCAAGCGGGTGTTCGGCGTACGCGCCGTACTCCGTCGCCGCGGTCCTGTCGACGACGTCCGCGACGCTCGCGGCGTCTGGCGGCGGGGTCGTCGGAAGCCCGACCGCGGTCCCGACGAGCACGGCGCTCGCGGCGGCGACACCGACCCACGCGTACCAGCCGTCGACTGGCGTGTCGAACACGGTGGGTGTGGCCTCGGTATCCGGTTTCAAACCCGGCCTACAGCAGGGCCCCGGCGACGACGACGGCGAGGAGGAACGCCGTCGTCGCCGACGCGAGCGCCACCCCGACACGGTAGCCGACGAGCGCACGGTCGAGTCCACGCTCCAGCCCCGTCGCGAGGACCGTCAGCGTCGCCGCGAGCAGCAGAACGTACGCGCCGACGGCGGGTCCGAGCGCCGACACCGGGAGCGCGCGTCCGCCGAGCGGCCCGACGTCGCCGCCTATCCCCGCCGCGAGCGCGACCGTGGCGCCGCCGACGAGTGGCCCGAACAGCGCCGCGGTGTTTGTGAGTGTCCCCGTCACCGTGGAGAGCTCCCGTCGCCCTTCGCGTTCGACCCGGCGGAGCGCCGAGAGGTGGTCTCCCAGCGCGGTCAGCGCCTCGCCCGCCGGCTGGCCCTCCCGCGCCGCGAGGGCACACAGCGCCGCCGCGCCCCGGAACCGTCGGCTCGGCGTCGCGGCAAGCGCGCCGTCCGGGGCGAGAAACGACGTACCGACGGTCGCGCCGAGCCGCCGCTGCCGGCTGACCGCCTCGCGGAACAGCCGGCCCGTCTCGCCGTCGAGCCGCGACGCGACGGCGGCGAGCGCCGGCTCGACCGCCTCGCCGGCAGCGACGCGCCGCCCCACGAGTCGGAGCGCGTCTGGCAGTTCGGCCTCCGCCTCGCGCGTCCGGTCGCGGACGCGCTTTGCCGACCGGAACGACACACTCAGTCCCGCGCCCGCCCCGAGGCCGGCTGCGGCGACCGGAACTGCCCACCAGCCGACCAGTGCGACGGCGGCGACGGCGCCCACAGCCGCCGTACCGAGGCCGACGAGCCCCGCTCGCAGGGGCGTATCCGGGACCGACGGGTGATCGCGACCGACCGACGGCGGCGGGAACGCGACGGGCCGGCGGACGAGGAGCTTCGCGCTCGTCCCGACCAGAAGCGCCGGCAGGAGCAGGTCGTAGACGAGGACGACAGCGGGGACGCCGACGCGCAGGCCGGCGACGCTCGCCGCCGGAACCGTCCCGACGAGCGCTAGCGGAAGGAGGACGCCGAACGCGTACAGGCCGGAGAGTGGTCCGCGAACGTCGCGCGCGAACGCCGCGACCCGCTCGCGCGCGCCGTCGAGCGTCGCCGTCAGCGCGCGCTCCAGTGTCCGCTCGCGCTCGCCCGGCGGGTCCGTGGCGCTCTCGGCGAGCAGCCGGGTCGCCCGGTCCAGCGCCGGAAACGTCGTCCCCCACTCGTCGCCGAACGACCGTAGCCCGGCGCCCGGACTGCCCCGCGCCAGCCGGACGTGACGCGCGAGACTCGCCGCGAGCGGCCCCGTCGCCGTGCGGGCGACGACCGCTGCGGCACGCTCCGGGGACGGTTCCACACGGAGGCGAACGGCGACCCGACCGACGAGTTCGGTCGTCGCCCCGGCAGCACGCGTCCGGCGAAGCGCCGCGAGCGCGACCGGTCCCCGTCCGACGGCACGGTACGCGGCCAGCCCCGCCGCGGCCCCGACCAGCCCCGCGAGAGGCGGCGGCGCGACGAGCGCGACGGCACCGACGGCGACGAGTCCGACCGGGAGCGCTACACCGGCGGCTGCCGCGGTCACCGTCGCGGGCGCGACGTCGAGGTCGAGGTACCGGACCGCCCGCACGAGGTCGTCGTCCGGGTCGGGTGTCGTCGGTGCGACCCGCGCGAGTCGCGCGGCCCCGACGAGTGCGCGCTCTGTTGCTCCGGTCACCGCGCCGCGCCCCGTCCCTGCTCGCGGTACGCTGCCGTCACCTCGTCCGGAGCCGTCCGCCCCGTCTCCGCAAGCCGCCGGACGTGAGCCGCGCGCCGGGTGAGTGCCTCGCGGACCGCCGCGTACCCCTCGTTCGGCGCTGCCAGTGCGGCGACCAGCCGGCTGTTCCCGCGGTCGACGACACCGGCTGGGTCGCCGTCCTGTTCGTACAGGGTCTCGAACGCCGGCCCGTCGTCGGTCGAACGCACCTCGAAGATCCCCGCCAGCCCGCGGTCCGGCGGCGGCGAGAGCGTGATGAGGAGGTCGGTCGACGCGAACGACGACGGCGACACGCCGAGGTCCGTGACGACGCGCTCCCGCACCGCCTCTGGACCGTCGCCGTGGACCGTACCGAGCACGGCGCTCCCGGCTGCGCCGACCCGCATCGCCTCGTACAGCGTCGCAGCCTCCTCGCCGCGCACCTCGCCGACGACGAGTGCGCCCTCGCCGAGCCTGAGCGCCGTCCGGAGCGCACGCTCCGGGCTGACCGCCGGACCCTCGCCGGTCGTCGTCCGGAGCGGCTGGACGTCACGACCGGCGTCGCGGAGCGCGGCGACGGGGAGTTCGGGCGTATCCTCGACTACCACCGTCCGGGTCGCGGCGGGCAGCTCCCAGAGCAGAGCGCCGAGGAGCGTCGTCTTCCCGGCGCCGCGGGGCCCGGCGACGAGCCCCGCCGCGGCGCGCTCGACGGCGAGCGAACAACACGCTGCCGCCGGCGGCGAGAGGGTACCATTCGCGACGAGTGCCGGCAGCGTCCACGACTCGCGTGCGTCGCCTCGAACGGCAAACCCCGGCCCGTCACTCGCCGGATCGGTGACGCCCGCGACACGGACGCGCTCGTCTCCGACCGAGAGCGTCGCGTCGAGTGTCGGGCTGGCCCGGGAGAACGCTCGCCCGCTCTCGCGACGGAGCCGCGAGCCGAGCGACGCCGCGCCGGCTGCGGTGAGCAACGCGTTCGTCCGCATCCGCTCGTCGTCGGCGACGACGCGCACCGGGTTCTCTGCCGCCGGCGCGGTGACGAACGCGTCCGTCACCGCCGGGTCGGCGAACAGGTCCTCGAACAGCCCCGCGCCGGCGGTGTGCTTCCGCAGGACGTCCGCGAGCGCAGCGACCGGCGTCGACTCGTCCGCAACGGCCCGCACCGCCTGCGCGGGTGACGCTCCCCCTGCGAGCCGTTCGCGGGCCGCGGCGAGTGTCGCCGTCGCTGCTCGCGAGAGCGTCGACTCGACCGGCGTGAGGTGGTAGTGTGGCCCCGACGGAGTCTCGTACACCCGGACTGTCGGACCGGCGTCGGGGTCGCGGCGCTCGCGGAGCCTCGCGCCGACCGGCGGCGTCGGGTCGAACCGCACCCCGGCGGCTGTCGGACCGACGCGTGTCCCGAGGTCGTCGACCGACTCGACTGCCGCAGCAGCCTCCGTGAGCCCCGTCTCCGCGGCGACACGTGACGCCGCTCCGGCCCGACCGGTCGCCTCGCGCGCCGCCCCGAGCGGGTCACGCCGTGCCCGCGCCGCGAGCGCCCGGTCGTGGACCGCGACGCGCTCGACGAACCGCCCGGCGGCGAGAAAGAGCGCGGTCGCCGTGCCGTCGTGGCGCCAGACACGGCCGTCCCGGACGGTCCGCACGACGCCGGCGTCACGGTCGGCGAGCGCCCCGACGACCGTCGCACGACACGGCGCGGCCCCGAGGTCGCCCTCGCCGGGACAGTCGTCGGCGTCGATCGTCAGTACCGTCGTCTCGCCGTCCGGCTGTGTGTCGAACGCCGTGTCACACTGACAGTCGCTCGGCGTCGACGACCCGGTCCGGAGTCGGTCGAACGGGAACACGACGCGGCTGGCCGCGTCACCCGACTTCAACGCTCGGTCGACTGCCCGCTACGCGCGACACGCGCACCACGGTCGGCGGTCCGACCAGTCCGAGACGGAGCCGGTGCCGGCCAGCCGTGCGGAGTTTCACCGGGCCGCCGAGCGTCCGGAGGTCGACCGGGAGCGCGTGGCGCCTCGTCCGGCCGCCGCGCACGCGGTAGGTGACGGTGTCGGCGTCGCCGCGGAGCGCGAACGAGGCGACGCCGGCGCTCGACAGCGACCGGGCCGGGAGCCGAACGGTAACCGTCCGCCGTGCGCCGGGGACACCCGCAGCCGTCGGGTCAGCCCGGTCGACGAGCAGGCGGGCCGCGCGCTCGACTCGCTCGACGCCGGCGTCGAGACGCGTAGCGGTCCGGTCGTGCCTGCCGGTCTCTATCGCTGCCGTCCCGACCCCCGCAACCGCGACGAGGAGGACGGCAGCGAGGACGACGCGGATCACCAGACGTCGCGGAGCCGCGCGAGCAGCGACCGACTCTCGTCCGTCTGGTCCTCCGTGCCGGCTCGACGCTCCCGCTCGTCCCTCGCCGGTGTCCGTGCCTCGCGGGCGACACGTTCGGCCCGGTCTGCCGTCGGGTCGCTGGGTGCTTCCCCGCGGTCGGCCTCCAGCGCCGTGACCCGCTCCTCGAGTTCGGTCGTCCGCGCCACGGCGGTCTCCGCCCGCGACTCGACGTGCTCGTCGACCCGTTCTACCTCACCGACGAGACCACGCACCGCGTCGAGGCCGGCCTCGACGGCGGCCAGCCGGTCGTCGAGGTCGTCGGCACGGTCCTCTAGCGCTCCGACGCGCGCCTCGAGGGCGGCGGCGTCGGCTGCGGGCCGGGTCTCCGGGTCGTCGCTCAGACGGCGCTCGACGGCGCCGAGTCGTTCTGCTAGCTCCTCGCGGTCGAGGTCGATTGCCATCCGGCGGCGCTGGCCGCGGGATCGGTAAAGAGCGTCGGGGTCAGACCAGGCTCGCCCCGTCGAACGCCGTTCGCGGAGCGTCGATATCCATCAGGTCGAGGACGGTCGGGGTGACGTCGAGGAGGTCGACGTCTGTCATCGTCACGCCCGGGTCGTCGACGACCAGCGTCGCGTCCCGAAAGCTGTGCATCCCGTTTCGCGGCCCGGTGTCGAACACCGCGTCGCTCCCGGTGAAGCCGGCCTTGAGGTCGAACCCGTCGTTCGGGATCACGGTCAGGTCGGGCGCGATGTCGGCGTGGTCGCCGCGGTACGCGGTCTCTCTGTCGACGACACGGTCGGCGACCGGGGCCCCCTCTGGCCCCGTCAGCGACTCCAGCATCGACCTGAGTTCGTCGCGCCGCGCCTCGTACTCGCTCTCTGGAACCCCGCCGCGGGGCTCGCGTCCCTCGAGGTTGAGGTAGAACCGGCCGGGAATGAGCGAGTACGCGAGGGCGTCCTCGGCGATGTCGCTCAGGTCCTCGTGGTCGTCTGTCTCGAACGAGAGCCAGCCCTCGCGCTCGAGCCACTCGTTCAGGTGGACCTCGTAGTCGAGCGACCTGAACCCGTGGTCGCTGGCGACGACGAGTGTCACGTCGTCGGCCAACGCGTCGCGGATCTGCCCGATATACTCGTCGACGCGCCCGTAGAATCCGAGAAACGCCTCGCGTCCGTCGAAGTCTGCCGGGGGGGCGACCGGGCTGCCGTCCTCGTCGGTCGGCTGGTACGCCCCGCGTTCGCCGTACTCGTAGTCTCGGTAGAGGAAGTGGTTCACCCGGTCTGTGGTCATGAACACGCCGAAAAACAGGTCCCAGTCGTCCTCGGCAAGGAAGTGCTCGAACGCCTCGAACCGGCGGTCGACCGTCTCCTCCGCGTTCTCGACGAACTCGGTCCGGTCGGCTGCGTGGCCGAGCTTCGGGTTCACGTCGAGGCGGTAGCCCATGTCGTCGAGACGGCTCCCGAACTCGTCCGGGTAGGCCGCGCGCTCGACGCCCGGCGAGAGGAAGCCCGAGACCATCCGCTGGACGTTTCGCTGCGGCGGGAACGTAACCGGGACGTTCATCACCGTCGCGCGTCTGTCGGCGTCGGTGACACGGTCCCACAGCCGGGTCGCCTGTACGTCGCCGCCCATCGGCACGTAGGTGTCGTAGGTACCGTTCTCGCGGTCTTGGAAGCCGTAGACTCCGGTCTCGCCCGGATTGACGCCGGTCGTGAGCGCCGGCCAGCACGCACTCGACTCCGGCGGCACGATGCTGTGTATCGCCCCACCGCTCCCGTCTTCGACCATCGCCGTGAGGTTCTCGAAGACGTCGGGGTTGTCCTCGATGAGCGAGAACGGAACGCCGTCGATCCCGAGAAACGCGACGCGCGGGTCGTCGGCCCCGCGCAGCCGGTCGAACAGGTCCATACGCCGTCGTAGGCCGTCGGACACATGAACGTTCCAGTTCTCGGCTGGCCCCCGCCTCAACCGTGAAGTGGCAGCCGCCCGTAGCGACGCGAGTGAAGGAGTTCGAGCGGAAACAGCTCGTCGAGCGGATCGACCGCGACGGCGCGACCGTCGGGGTTCGGATCCCCGACCGCATCGAGGTACAGGGCGAAGAGGTCGAACTCCGTGACTTCGTGTTCGAGATCAAGCGCCGCGAGACGGTCCCTCCGGGCGAGCGCGACCGGGTCGAGCGCGCCAAGCGCAACCTCCGGCGCGAGCGCCTAGAGCGCCGCGAGCTGATCGAGGCCGGCGACGTCAGCTACGAGCAGGGCGAGGCGCTCGCGGACGCAGTCGTCGGTATCGACCGGGCGCTCGAGGCGCTGGAGAGCCTCGATTGCAGCTCCGTCGAGCGCGAGGCCGCGGCCCAGGAGGCCGCCGACACCAAGCGGTGGATGTCGTTCCTGAAGCAGGCGCTGGGCCAGGAGGACTCCCAGACGAGACGGGGGCTCTGACCGTGCGAAACGACGAGGTCGCCGGCCTGCTCGAGGAGTTCGCCGACCTGCTGGAGGCAGAGGGCGTCGAGTACAAGCCACGGTCCTACCGGCTGGCCGCCGAGACGCTCCGGGACCATCCCGAACCGGTCGAGGACGTCGCGGCACGCGACGAGCTGACCGACCTCGACCGCGTCGGTGGCGCAATCGCCTCGAAGATCGCGGAGTACCTCGAGACGGGCGAGATCGAGGAGCTTGCTGACCTGCGCGCGGACCTGCCGGTCGACATCCGCGCGCTCACCGCCGTCGAGGGCGTCGGCCCGAAGACCGTCGGGACGCTGCACGAGGCGCTCGGCGTCACGACACTCGACG
Source organism: uncultured Haloferacaceae archaeon (assembly GCA_964512675.1). Taxonomy (GTDB): domain Archaea; phylum Halobacteriota; class Halobacteria; order Halobacteriales; family Haloferacaceae; genus A07HB70. The sequence continues at coordinate 113,040 of CAZEJR010000005.1, forward strand.
AACTCGAGGCCGCAGCCGAGGCGGGCGAGATTCGCGAGGTGTCGGGCTTCGGACCGAAGACCGAGGCGAACATCCGCGAGAACGTCGCGTTCGCGCGCGAGTCCCGCGGTCGCGAGCGACTGGGCGACGCCCGACCGCTCGCGGAGGCGACCGTCGCGCGCGTCGAGGCGGCGGGCGCGGTCCGCGCCGAACCCGCCGGCTCGCTCCGGCGGTGGCGGCCTACCGTCGGCGACGTGGACGTCCTCGCGGCGACACGGGAGCCGGAGCCCGTCGTCGACGCTCTGGTCGACTGGGACCGGGTCGAGACAGTCGTCGAAGCAGGCGCGTCGAAGGCGAGCGTGCGCGTCGACGGCACCCGCGTCGACCTGCGCGTGACCGCTCCCGCCGAGTTCGGCGCGGCGCTGCAGTACTTCACCGGCTCGTGGGACCACAACGTCAAGCTCCGGAACCGCGCGATCGAGCGCGAGGTGAAGATGAACGAGTACGGCGTCTTCGACGTCTCTGCGCTCCCGGCTGACGAACGCGACGAACCCGGGCAGCGGGCCGGCGACCGGGTCGCCGGCGAGACGGAAGCGGGGATGTACGCGGCCCTCGACCTCCCGTACGTTCCCCCCGAACTCCGCGAGGACCGCGGCGAGGTGGCGGCTGCCGCCGCGGACCAGCTCCCCGACCTCGTCGGCTGCGAGGACCTCCGCGGCGACCTCCACACCCACACCGACCGGTCGGACGGTCGGGCGACGCTCGCGGAGATGGTCGAAGCGGCGGCGGCAGGCGGCGCGGAGTACCACGCGGTCACCGACCACGCGACCGGACCGGGGATGGTCGGCGGCGTCGGCCTGACCGACGACGACCTGCGCGACCAGGTCGCCGCGGTCGAGGATCTCGACGCGCCGATCCCGGTACTGACCGGCGTCGAGGCGAACGTCGACGCCGACGGCGACCTCTCCGTCGGCGACGACGTGCTCGCCGAGCTCGACGTCGTCGTCGCATCGCCACACAGCGGTCTCGGACAGGACCGTGAGACGGCGACCGAACGGCTGGTCCGCGCCGTCGAACACCCCGAGGTCGACGTCCTCGGCCACCCGACGGGCAGACTGATAAACGAACGCCCCGGTCTCACGCCCGACCTCGAGCGCGTCGCGGCGGCGGCAGCCGACGCGGGCACGGCGCTGGAGGTGAACGCCGACCCGGCGCGGCTGGACCTCGACGGCGAGGCGGTCCGGGTCGCGGTGGCGGCGGGGGCGACGGTCGCCGTCGACACCGACGCCCACCACCCGGGCTCACTCGACAACGACCGCTACGGCGTCCACACTGCCAGACGCGGGTGGGCGACCGCCTCCGACGTGCTGAACACCCGATCACTCGCCGACCTGCGGACGTTCCTCTCGTAGCCGGAGCCCGGTGGTAGTACCGGGACCGCGGACACCTCCCTCGGAACGGGAGCCGAACGCGGGTGTGTGGGCGACCGCCGGACTCGGCTATGACCCGTTCGACGTCCACTCCTCGCAGGGGTCCATGTCGTCCATGACCTCGTCGTGGACGCCGCAGTACGGCTGAATGCCGTCTTCGGTACGGACGTACTCGAACGCGGCGCAGTTACCACAGTAGCGGTCGGCGGGGACATTCCCCCCGCCGATCTCCGTGATGTCGTGCTCGGTCGCCCCGCCGTCGGTAGCGTTTGCGGCGTCCCTGCCGATCACCTCGGCGTCGCCCGCCCCCGTCGCTGCGGTCACGGGCGCCGTGGGTTCTGAGCCGAACACTCCGCTACTCCCCCGCTCGTGCGTGTCCACCTCGACGACCTCCGTCTCACCCTGCCGGGTGACGGTCATCCTGACGGTGTCGCCGGGGTCGTTTCGCCGCTTGAACGTCGCGATGCCGACGAACAGGTACCACGTCGTGACGATCGTTCCGATCGCGTACACCCCGACGGTAGGGAGCGTGAGGTCACCTGCCGGCGCGCACGTCGCGCCCGACCACTGACACGGGTACGCGTGAGTGAACAGCGCGACACCCATCGCGGTGACGGCGGCGCCGACGACGGCGGCGGCGCGCGTCTCTCGGCTCGCCGGGAGAACCACGAGGATACCGAGGAACACCGCGGGGACCCCGGCGCCAGCGAGGATACCGCCCAGCTCTCGCACCTCGTATATCGTCGTCCCTGGCCCGCGGAGCAGGTCGGTGGCCGCGACGACGATACCGGCGACGACGAGGAGCGTGCCGGCGAGCAGGAGCGCGACCCCGGCGTACAGCCGACCCGGGTTGGCCTCGCGCTCCCGCGACCCGCCGTACGCCTCGCCGAGACTGGTCATACGCACGCTATCGGTTCGGGCCACAAAACGGTATGTCAGACGTTCGCAAGACGGACTGGCGGGAGCGGAAGGGATTTCACGCTCACGACGCTTGTTCGGCTCGTGACAGAGGGCGACACCGACGAGGACGAACAGACAGAGCCGACGGTGCCGCTCGGGGACGGCCCGGCGGTCGAGGGCGCGCCGCTCGCGCGGGTCGCGTCCCGCCTGACCTGGCCCCAAGAGACGAGCCGTATCCGGGAGAAGGAGGGCGACGCCGTCGTCCGCACACCGGACGGCCCTCGGACGCTCGCGGACATTCTCGACGAGGTGGACATCACCTACTTCGACACCCGACAGTCGTTCGTCGCGGCGGTCGAGGCCGCCGTCGGCGTCGGTCCCGTCCCGACCGTCGAGGAGTGAGGCCGTGACAGTCCCGCGGCTCCGTGTTCCGGCGGCTGCGACGCCGTGGGTCAGACACACACTCGCCGCCGGCGCCGTCCTCGGCGTCGCGTGGAGCCTCCTCCCGAGCGACCCGACGCTCGCCGACCGCGCGGCCCGCGACCTGCTGCTGTTCGTCGTCGTCCCCGGCGCGCTCTCGGTCGCCTACCGGCGCCGGATCGGCTTGCGGGTCGACCGCCGCGCCGTCCGGAACGCCGTCTTCCTCGCCGCGTTCGTGACGCCGTTCTACGTCGTCGGCTCAACGCTCCCGACGGTCCGGTCGTTCTACCCGATGTGGGACACGTCGACGGCACTCGCCGACTTCCTGCCGCACGTCGTCGCGCAGTTCCTCGTCGCTCTCGCGGCAGAGACGTACTACCGTGGCCTGCTCTGTGTCGGCCTCCGCGAGCTCGGCCCCGCCGCGGTCCTGATCAGTCCCGTCCTCTACGCCGCCCACCACGCGAGCAAGCCCCCCGTCGAACTCCTCCTCTCCGCGCCGACGGACGTCCTGTTCGGCGCCGTCGACTACCGGAGCCGCTCGATCCTCCCCTCGGTCGTCGCGCACGGTCTCGGTCTCGCACTCTTGGACTGGCTGGTGCTCCACCCGCCGGTCCTCCCGCCGGGGCGTGTCCTCGGCGCGCTCCGGTTGCTCCCGGTTCCGCTGTAGGGCTTATGTTCGTCGCCGCCTCACGTCTACACCCACGATGACAGTTCCACTCGACTCCGACACTCTCGACGGCGACGACGTCGGCGAACGGCGCGCGACGCTCGAGATGCCCCACGACGAGGCGGTCGACCACGTCCGCGCGACCTTCCGGGACGCCGGGTTCGGCGTCGCCACGGAGTTCTCGCCCGCCGACCTGCTGAACGAGAAGGTCGACGCCGACCGCGACCCCTACACCGTCATCGGCGCGTGCAACCCCACGATGGCCGACCGGGCGCTGGACGCGACGGCGCTGCAGATCGGTGCGCTGTTTCCGTGTAACGTCGTCGTCTGGGAGGAGACCGCGGGCCGACAGACCGTCTACCACGTCAGCATCATGAAGATTGCGCGGCTCGTCGGTCTCGCGCCGGACGACGAGACGATGGCGGAGATAGTCTCGGACACTGGCGACCTCACCGAACGGGCGTTCGCCGCGCTCTGACCCCTGCCCCGGGTCAGGTGTGTGCGTCCATCGCTTCGATCTGTTCCTGGTAGCGGTTGCGGATTGTGACTTCGGTGACCTGGGCGACGTCGGCGACTTCGCGCTGTGTCTTTTTTTCGTTACAGAGCAGGGAGGCGGCGTAGATGGCGGCGGCGGCAAAGCCCGTCGGGGACTTTCCCGACAGCAGTCCCTGCTCGGCGGTGGTCTCGATTATCTCGCCGGCCTTCGACTGGACCTCCCCGCCGAGGTCGAGTTCGGAGCAGAAGCGCGGGACGTACTTCTTCGGGTCGACGGGCTTCATCTCCAGGCCGAGCTCCTGGGAGACGTAGCGGTAGGTCCGACCGATCTCCTTCCGGTCGACGCGTGACACCTCGCTGATCTCCTCGAGCGACCGCGGGATGCCCTCTTTTCGACAGGCGGCGTAGAGTGCGGCAGTCGAGACACCCTCGATCGAGCGGCCGCGAATCAGGTCTTCGTTCAGCGCGCGGCGGTAGATGA
>CAZEJR010000006.1:0-107516 GCA_964512675.1 uncultured Haloferacaceae archaeon
AGGTGGTGAGCGACGCGATGAGCCACCCGCTGCTCGACGTCGACTACCGCGGCGCGTCGGGCGGGCTGGTCCACATCACCGGTGGCCCGGACCTCACCCTGAAAGAGGCCGAGGGCATCGCGAACAATATCACCGAGCGTCTGGAGGCGAGCGCGAACGTCATCTGGGGCGCGCGAATTCAGGACGAGTACAAGGGTAAGGTGCGGGTCATGGCGATCATGACCGGCGTCCAGTCCGCGCAGGTGCTCGGCCCGACGACACAGAAGCAGGCCGACCGCTCGCGCGCCGAGATCGAGGGTGAGACGTCTTCGGTCGGCGGCGCCGGCGGGGGCGACAGGTCCGGCGAGCCCTCGTCTGGCTTCTCGGACGGCGGCCGAGACGAGCTCGAGCGCAACAACGGCGTCGACGTCATCCGATAGCCGCCGTCGATTCCGTTCTGTCCTGTCTCCCCCGCGCTCCGACGACCGTCGCCACAGGCCGACACGGCGAACGACACCGTCGCGGACCGGGGGCGTGACCGGCCCGACGCGGGGACCGTGCCCGTCTCGGCGTGACAGTCGTCGTCGCGTCCCGACGGCTCCACCGCCGGGCCGTCCGAGCGGACGTGGTGTCGTCGCCCGCTCTGCGTCACGCCTATCTCGGCGCGCCTCCACACGTCGGTGTGGACCCCGATGCCGGCCTCGCGCGCACCGACGCCCTCGACATCGTCGAGCGGGTGCTCGACACGGTAGAGACAGACCCGATGCCCGTCCCCGTCCGCGAGGTGTGGGTGTACGGCGACGTCGCACTCGGCCTCGACCCGATTCCGCGGCTCTCGGTGTACGTGACGAAAGACCTGCTGTTCGGCGAACGCGAGGCCGACGACGGCGACGGCGCCGTCGAGGGCGTCGGAAGCGTCGTCTCCGCGGCGTGGGCAGAGGCCCACCCGGAACACCTGCGCGCGAACGACGCCGGCTACGCCGCGCCAGAGCGGTGCCTGGCCGCGCACCTTCTCCCGGCAGACGCGCCCGTCCACCTCGAGGTGTGTAACGCCTCGTTCGACGACAACGTCACCAGGCGGCTGGAGGGTGCGCTCGCCCGCGACGCGTACGACGAGATCCTCGACCCGCGTGGGGTCCAGCTCTGGGCCGACGGCCGGCGGGCCGACGAGACGCTGGCGAAGCTCCGCGACGGCGCGCTGGCGTTCCCCACGCTCCCGGAGGCCCTCGGGATGCTCGGCGTCGACGAGGACCGAGCACGGACGACCGCGGCGGCGATGCGAGCGCGCGACGCGGGCGCGGGACGGTCGGTGCGCGGCGACGTGGTGTAACGCGGGGCGGGCCGGAGGCCCGGCCCGCGAGACCGAGGGCGGTGAGCGTCGCGAGCCGCCCGAGGCAGGGCGCGCGTGGCTCCGAGAGACGAGGGGCAACGGCGGAGCTCCAGTGAGGCGGCTGCCGAACGGGAGCAGGGAACGGCAGTGACCGAGGCGACGGAGCCGCCGGAGCGACCCGCCCGAGGTGCGGTCCAGACGGTCACCGACCGGGAGCGTGCCGCCTCACGCCGACTCCGTTCGGCGCGGTCGGTCTCGAGGACCGCTCTCTGTCGCCGGCGCGACGTGCCGGCTGCCCGTGGGAGTACGCTCTCACGCCGCTCGCTTCCGCTCCGCGGGCCGACCGTCGGTCTCCCCGCGTCGCCCCGCGGGCCGCCTCACTCCGCTCGGCGCCCCGCGCGCCCCACCGTCACGTCGAACGGCACCACCTCGGCCCGCCGGTAGGTGCCGTCGCGCATCCGTGTCACGGTCTCCCGACCGATCGAGCGCCACTCGTCTCGGAGGCGCCCGAACCCCTCGTCGCCGAGTGACCGCCGGAGCGGTCCGGCGAGGGCGTCCAGTGCCGTCCCGTCTGCCTTCCGGCGCGCCGCCCGGACTGCCCGTTCGTCGTACGGCGGCTCGACGCGTTTCTCGTGGTGGTGACGGCGCGTCGCCACGACCGAGAGCCCCGCGGCCTCGAACAGCGTCGGTAGCCGGTCGCCGGGCGCGAGGTCCGTCGCCGCGCCGGCGCGGTAGGCCTCGCGGGCGCGTCGGTCGAGGGCGGCCTCGCCGTCGACGGTCGAGTCGACGCCGACGCTCGCGTTGTCCGGCTCGACGACGGCGACGAGATCGCGCGACGCGCGTGCGAACTCCCGCACCGCCGCCGCGGGGTCGGGCAGGTTCACGAGAAGCGCCTGCGCGGCCACGAGGTCGAACGCGCCCGTCCGAACCGGGAGCCGGACCGCGTCGCCGACGACGGCGGGGTGTGGCCCGTCGCCTCCGCTCGCTCGCGCGTGCGTCAGGAGCGACCGGTCGGCGTCGAGCGCGACCACCTCTGCGGACGACTCCTCGCGCAGGACGCGCGCGAACGCCCCGGTGCCGGCGCCGGCGTCGAGCACCCGTGTCCGGTCGTCGAGCGAGAGCGGCGCGAGCGCGGTCCGGTCGGCCCAGAGACCGGCGCGGGTGTCGGCGAGGTAGTCGGCCGAGAACCGGCGCACGCCGCTCAGTTCGCGCTGATGACGTCGTCGATGCGGACGATCATCGTCGCGGCCTCGGTGGCGGCACGGAACGCGCCGGTCTTGACCGTCTGCGGGTCGACGACACCCTCCGGAACGGGGTCGTCGACCCGGCTGGCTGCACCGACGCCGAGGACGCCCGCGCGTCCGGACTCGTTCGCGGCCCGGAGCTCGACAAGCGCGTCGATCGGGTCCATCCCGGCGTTCTGCGCGAGCGTCCGCGGAACGGCCTCGACGGCCTCGGCAAACGCCTCGACGGCGAGCTGCTGGCGCCCCTCGACGCTCGCAGCCTCGTCGCGCAGGGCGTTCGAGACGGCCACCTCGGTCGCGCCGGCGCCGGGGACGACCCCTTCCAGCGCGGCGACTGCCGCGTCGACGCCGTCGTCGACCGCTCGCTCCAGCTCGTCGACGACGTAGCCCGTGCCGCCGCGGACGAACAGCGTCACGACGTCCCCTTCGTCGCTCTCGACGAAGGTCAGCTCCTCGTCGTCGTAGCGTTCCCGGCGGATCGACCGCGCGTGGCCGAAGTCGTCGGCGTCGGCCTCGTCGAGGCTGCCGACGTGGCTGGCGCCGACGGTGCGCGCGAGCGCGTCGGCCTCGTCGTCGCCGCCGCTGTCGAACGCGAGAATCCCGCGTTCGGCGAGCGCGGCCTCGACGTAGTCGTCGACGCTGTCCGTCGTGAACACCACGTCGACCCCGTGGTCGACGAGTGTCTCGACCTGAGCGTCGAGTCGCGCCCGCTCGCCCGCGGAGGCGTCGGCCACGTCCGCCGCGTCGCCGATGTCGTACTCGACGTCGAGGTTCGTCTCGGGCTGCTCGAGCGCGGTCTCGAGCACCGCGACGGTGGCGTCCTCGTACGTCCGGGGGACGTCGTCGCGGAGCGGTTCGTCGTCCAGTGCGACGCCCTCGACGACCGCTGTCGCGGTCGAGGACCGGCCAGAGCGGGCGACGACCCGCACGTCGTCGGCGTCGACGGCGCCGTCTGCCTCGACTCGACCGACGGCCTCGGCGACCGCGGCGGCGAGCTGGTCTGCGGTCGCCCCGCCGGTCCCCTTGCCCGTCATCGCGGACTCGGCGACCTGTCGGAGGCGTTCGTCATCGACCCCGCCGTCCAGGGTCTCGCCGTCGATCGTCTCGAGCGCGACGTCACGCGCCCGGGCGTATCCCTCGACGATCGCCGTCGGGTGGATCTCGTCGTCGAGAAGGTCCTCGGCGCGCGCGAGGAGCTCGCCGGTCAACACCGCGGCGGTGGTGGTGCCGTCGCCGACCTCCTCGTCCTGCGAGGAGGCGACCTCGACGATCATGTCCGCGGCGGGGTGTTCGATGTCCATCTCGTCGAGAATGGTCGCGCCGTCGTTCGTGACGACGACGTCGCCGTCCGCGACGAGCATCTTGTCCATCCCGTTCGGCCCGAGCGTCGTCCGAACGGCCTCGGCGACGGCCTTGCCGGCCTGTACGTTCGCCTGCTGTGCGTCGCGCCCTTCGGTGCGCTCTGCGTCCTCGCCCATGATGAAGACGGGCTGTCCGCCCGCCTGCATTCGCTGTCGGTCGCTGGACTGTGACATGGTCGACTGTCTGCCGCCGCGACTCAAAAAAGGTTCGTAATGAATCTTGTGCCGGCGTCGCACGCCGGCAGCGCTACGACCGGACCGCGTCCGGTGCCGGGAGCGGCGCGGTCGCGCCCTCGTCCGGCGGCTCGACTGCGCCGGGGTGGATCAGCGCCGCGAGGAGCTCCACGCTGTCGACCAGCCGTGGCCCCGGTCGGTTGAGGTAGGCGTCGCCGTCGACGACGTGGGCGCGGCCCGCGCGGACGGCGGCGACGTCGCCGTAGCCGGGTCGACCGGCCAGTGCCGGTGTCTCCGCGCGTGCCCGGTCGACGCCGAACCCGCACGGCGCGGCCACCAGCACCTCCGGGTCGTACGCCCGAACCTCGTCCCACGGGCGCGTCGTCGAGCGCTCGCCCGGTGCCGCGAGGCCGTGGGCGCCGCCCGCGCGTTCGACTAGGTCCGGTACCCAGTGGCCCGACACCATCACGGGGTCGAGCCAGTCTAACACCGCGACCCGTGGCCGGTCGCGCCCCGCGACGGCGCGTTCGACACGGTCGACCCGGCTGCGCAGGTCGTCGACGAGGGCAGCCGCCCGGTCGCCACGCCCGACCGCCCGACCGATCCGCTCGACGTCGCCGAGGACGTCGTCGAGGACGTGCGGGTCGGTCGTCAGCACCTCGCAGTCGAGTCCGAGGTCCTCGACCGCGTCGCGGATCGCGACCTGGTCGACGGCACAGACGTCACAGACCCCCTGCGCGACGACGAGGTCGGGGTCGGCGCGCCGGAGCGCCTCGCGGTCTATCTCGTACACGCCGTCGCCGGCGGCGGCCTCGCCGACCTGTTCGTGGATCGCGGCGCTGTCGGCGGTCGGGTCGACACGCGCCCGTTCGACGCTCGGCAGGTCCGCGGCAGCCGGCGGGTGGTCACACTCGTGGGAGGTCGCGACGGGCTCGACGCCGAGGGCGTAGACGATCTCTGTCGCCGACGGGAGCGTCGTGACGACGCGCATGGGCACAGTTGCGGCGCGAGGCGTATAACCCTACTCGCGCGGCTCGCGCAGCTCCCGCACCCGCTCGACGTTCCAGGCGAATCCGCGGCCGTCCTCCGTCGGCGTCTCGAGCACCAGCGGGACCTCGCGGAGGTCGGGATGGTTGATCACCGCGCGCATCCCGTCGACGCCGATCTCGCCCTCGCCGACGTGGGCGTGTTCGTCCTTGTTCGTCCCGCGGGCGTGTTTCGAGTCGTTGAGGTGGATACACTCCAGCCGGTCCAGCCCGACGGTCTCGTCGAACGCGTCGACCGTCTCCGCCACCGCCGTCGGCGTCGACAGGTCGTAGCCCGCCGCGAACAGGTGGGCGGTGTCGAGACAGACCCCGAGGTCGTGGACACTCTCCGCTGCGACCCGCGCGAGGTGCCAGAACTCGTCGCCGAGCTTCGTTCCCGACCCGGCGTCGCTCTCGACGAGCACCCGGACGTCCTCTGGCACGTCGAGTGCGTCGAGCGCCTCGACGGCGTTCGCGAGGCCGCCCTTGACGCCCGCGCCCGTGTGAGCGCCGAGGTGGACGTTCACGAACTCGATCCCGAGACGGTCGGCGGCGTCGAGCTCCCGCTGCATCGAGTCGACGGACTTCTCGCGCAGGTCGTCTTTCGGCGTACAGAGGTTGACCAGGTACGAGGAGTGGATCACCCACGGACCGTCGAGGCTGTCTGCGGTGCCGTCCCGAAACGCCGCCGCCTCCTCGTCGGCGATGTCCGGGTCGCGCCAGACCTGCGGCGAGTGGGTGAATATCTGGCCGCAGTTGCCTCCGACCTCCACCTGATTCTCGACGGCGTTGTGGACGCCGCCGGCGACAGAGACGTGTGCCCCGACTCGAAGAGCCATACCGATGACAGCGCCCCGACGGGCATAGTGACTTCGGAGCGCGCCGACGACAGCCTCTGTCTCCCGGTGGTCGAGCGGTAGGCCGCGACAGACGTCACCTCCCGTGTGCTCGGCTGCTCCCGGCGCTCGTGGCGCTCCTGTCTCCTCGTCGGCACCGACGGGCCGATCGAGTACCGCCTGGTCGGCGAGCACTGGCCCGACCAGCCCCGACGCCGTCGACCCGAGGACCCTGAGACACTCGGACTCCGACACCCGTGCCGAGGGGGCGACGACACCTCGACCCGTTCGCGGCGTGTTCGTGTGTCTCGACACCGCAGCCGAGGCCCCGTCGGGTCCGAACGCGTCCGCCCGCTCCGGGCCGTGGAGACGTCCAGACGCCGGCGTCAGCCCGTCCGACAGACGGTGTAGCGACACGCCAGCCGTTTGCGGTATCCGCAAACCGGGGCTCTCCGGCACGGCTGTCGACACCGACCCAGTTCGGCTATCAGCGACGTCGACGCCGCCGTCACGTCCCGACGACCCCGGTGGACGGGGCCACCTCCGGCGATCGATCTCCGTTCGCGCGCCCGGTTGGCGGAGGCCGCAAACACACACCGGGTTCAAGTAGTGGACCGCCACAGCACCGTTCGTGATAGATCACCCCGTTTTCGACACGGCGACGGGGCGTGCGCCGGATACCGAGGGCGTACGCGTCGACAGCCGTCTCCGCAGAAGTCGGTGATCGTGGCCGGAGATCGATGATGTTCACGCACGACGGTCGAACGACAGAACAGCACGCTATCGTCGTGGGCGCGGGACGCGTCGGGCGCCGTACGGCTCGCGTACTCGACGACTACGGGCACGAGGTCTACCTGATCGAACGCGACGCCGAGACCGTCGACCGAGTAGTCGGTCGCCGGACGGGTGTCGTGGTCGAAGGTGACGCGACCGACCCGGCGATCCTCCGTCAGGCAGATCCCGAACGGGCGGACGTCCTCGCCGCGCTGACCGGCGACAGGTCGACGAACTTCGCGATCTGTGCAGAGGCCCGGCACCTCGCGGACGACGTCCGGACGGTCGCACGGGCCGACGACCCCGACGGAGGAGGCGACCCGGTGGCGTTCGTCGACGAGGTGGTCTACCCCGAGCGAGCGGGCTCGAAGGCGGTGGTCAACCGGATTCAGGAGAACGACGTCCGGACGCTTGAAGACGTCACGGGCGACCTCGACGTTCTCGACGTTCGGGTCGACCCGCGCTCGCCGGCAGCCGGCAAGCAGCTGAACGAGGTTCTGCTCCCGGAGGGGAGCCACGTGATCGCCGACGCCGACGGCACCGAGGTCGCCCGCCCCGAGACGACACTCGAGCCCGACCGCCGGTATCTCGTCGCCGCAGAGCCCGACGCAGCCGACGACGTACACAAGCTTCTGGTCGGATGATCGCTGGAGCACAGACGACAGACGACACACGCCGGTCGGCGCGAGGCCGTGGCTCGCTCTCGTCGGCGCCGGGGTCGCCGGCTGTGAGCCGAGCAGCGGCCCGTCCTCGGCTCCTGCCGGCGTCGAGACGACCGAGCTCGGCGGGCCGGAGACGAGACGCCGACTGGACCGACGGCGTGTCGTCGCAGCCGGCTCGAGGGCCACACACGGTCTGTCACGGTCCGCAGCAGCCGACGACGGCCCCCCGTATCGTCGCTCGGCCGGACGACACGGCTGCCGGACAGCCTCACGGCAGGGTCCCCGCGATACCGATAGCCCCTGCTCTGGGACTTCCTCCCGTTTTTTCCGGCTACGCTCGTACGATCCAATATGAATGCGGCTCACAGAGTTCTCGTCCCGTTCGAACTGCCCGACGCCGACCCGGTTCCGCCGGTGATAGCCGAGACGCTCGACCCGATAGAGGCAGTCGTGCTCGGTCACTACGGACTGCCCGAACAGACGCCGGCGTCGACGGCGCGCGACCAGTTCGAGGCGGACGCCCGCGCGGAGCTCGAGACGCTGGCCCGACCGTTCGAGGACACGACGACGTCGACCCGGCTCGTGTTCGGCAGGGCCCGCGACAAGACGATCGACCGTGTCGCCGTCGAGGAGGGCTGCGACGTGATCCTGACCCCGGGCCAGGTCGGCGCGGTCGACCGGCTGTTCGTCCCGCTCCGTGGCGAGGCGAACTTCGACCGGATCCTGTCGTTCGTCGGCGAGCTGCTGACGACGAACGACGCCTCGGTCACGCTCTTTCACACGGAGGCGGCGTCCGACCGCCGGCCGGGCGAGGAGCTGCTCGCGGACGCGACCGACCGACTGGTCGAGGCGGGCGTCGACCCCGACCGGATCGAACGAGAGCTGGCCGACGGCGAGGACGCCAGCCAGAGCATCGTCGACATCGGGGCCGCCTACGACCTGCTGATCCTGGGCGAGACGGAGCCGTCGCTGCGCGACCGGATCCTCGGCGCCGTCCCGGCGCAGGTGACGTCCGACACGGACGAGCCTGCCTTCGTCGTTCGGGACCCCGACGCCGGGGAGTCGTGAGCCAGGCCGTCTGCGCCACCGACCTGGGGGCTCTCGGATGAAAAACGACCTCGAGCGCGACCTCGGACTGTACGCGACGGTCACGATCAGCATGGGGGCGATGATCGGGAGCGGGATCTTCGTGCTCCCGGCGCTGGGACTGAAGAAGGCCGGACCGGCGGTGATCCTCGCGTACATCCTCGCCGGCCTGGTCGTGCTGCCGGCGGCGCTGTCGAAAGCCGAGATGGCGACCGCCATGCCCGAGTCCGGAGGCACATACATCTACATCGACCGCGCACTGGGGCCGCTGTTCGGCACGATCGCCGGGATCGGGGCGTGGTTCTCGCTGGTGTTCAAGAGCTCGTTCGCCCTGGTCGGGCTCGGCGCCTACCTGCTCCTGCTCGTCCCGCTGTCGGGCGGGCTGGTCAAGGCCGTCGCGCTCGGGCTGGCGGCGCTGATCGTCGTGCTCAACGTCGTCGGCACCGAGCAGAGCGGCAAGGCACAGTCGATCATCGTCACCGCCGTGGTGCTGGCGCTGGCGGCGTACGTGCTCAACTCGGGGGTCGCGGTCGAGCCGGCGCGCTTCCAGCCGTTCGTCTCGAAGGGCTCCGGCGGGATCGTCACCGCCGCCGCCTTCGTCTTCGTCTCCTACGCCGGCGTGACCAAGATCGCCAGCGTCGCCGAGGAGATCGAAGACCCCGGCCGCAACCTGCCGCGGGGGATCCTCATCTCGATGGGCGTCATGATGCTGCTCTACACCCTCGTGGTCGGGGCCGTCGTCGGCCTGAACGACGCGAAGACGCTGACCACCGGCGGCCCGACCGGCGGCCCGTCGCTGACGCCGATGGCCGACGGCGCGGCCGCGCTGTTCGGCGGCGTCGGCGTCGTGGTCGTCTCGCTGGTCGCGATACTGGCGCTGACCAGCATGGCGAACGCCGGCGTGCTGGCCTCGTCGCGGTTCCCGCTCGCGATGAGCCGGGATTCGCTGGCGCCCGGCGTGCTCGCCAGGGTCAGCGAGCGGTTCCAGACCCCGCTGAACGCGATCGCCCTGACCGGCGCGCTCCTGCTCGGGCTGATCGCGTTCGTCCCGGTCGTCGAGCTGGCGAAGCTCGCAAGCGCGTTCCAGATCCTGGTGTTCTCGATCATCAACGTCGCGCTGGTCGTGTTCCGCGAGAGCGGCGTCGACTCCTACCAGCCGTCGTTCACGTCGCCGGCGTACCCGTACGTCCAGATCGTCGGCCTGGTCGGCGGACTCGCGCTGCTGACCCAGATGGGAACGTTCCCGATCCTCGGGGCCGCGGGCATCATCGTCGGCGGCGTCGGGTGGTATCTCCTCTACGGCCGGGCCCGGACCGACCGCGAGGGCGCGCTCGGCGTGATTCTCGCACGGCGCCGCGACGAGGAGCCGGCTGCCTCGGACTGACCGATGGACAAGCTACGCCGGCGAACGGGCTACTACACGCTCGTGTTGTTCGGGTCGATACTCCTGTACGCCGTCCTCTACCAGAACGGGATGCGGGTGTACGAGGGCGAGCGGCTCTCCTTTCTCCACTCGTTTCGGATCGTCGTCGAGACGTACACCACGACCGGGTTCGGGTCGGACGCGCCGTGGCAGACCGCGACGATGAACCTCCTGGTCACCGTGATGAACCTGACCGGGGTCTTTCTGATCTTCCTGGCGCTCCCGGTGCTCGCCTTCCCGCTCTTGGAGGACGTCCTCTCGACGACCGTCCCCCGGTCGGTCGACGACGACCTCGAAGGCCACGTCGTCGTCTGTTCGCACACGCCGCGTGCCGAGGCGCTCATCGAGGAGCTCTCGTCGTTCGGTATCGACTACCTCATCATCGAGCCGGACGGCGAACGCGCGACCGAGCTGTACGGAGACGGGTACAGTGTCATCCACGGGGATCCGACATCGATCGCCGGTCTCGAGCAGACACAGCTCCGCTCGGCCCGCGCGCTCGTCGCCGACGTCTCCGACCAGGTCGACGCGAGTATCGTCCTGACCGCACAGGAGGTCGCGGAGGACGTCCCGGTCGTGAGTGTCCTCGAGGATCCTCCGAAGGCACAGTACCACCGGCTGGCCGGCGCCGACGACGTGCTCTCGCCGCGGCCGCTGCTCGGTCGGAGCCTCGCGTCGAAGGTGACGACGTTCGTGACGGGCGCGGAGGGAGAGACGGTCGAGCTCGGCGACGACTTCGAGATCGCCGAGCTCCCGGTCCGGCGAGGAAGCCGGCTCGCGGGCTCGACGCTGGTCGAGAGCGGGATCGGCGAGCGAGCCGGCGTCAACGTCATCGGCGTGTGGCGTCGTGGCGAGTTCGAGACGCCACCGGACCCGGAGGCGACGCTCACGGCCGGCACAGTGTTGCTCGTGACCGGTAGCCAGGGGCAGCTCCGGCAGCTCCAGCGGCTCAGCCACGCGGACGTGCGCCAGTTCGACCACGGGCAGACGATCGTCGTCGGCCTCGGCACGGTCGGGCAGGCGGTCACCGACACGCTGGAGGAGGCCGACCTGCCGTACACCGTCGTCGACCGGACGGAGATGGACGGTGTCGACGTGGTCGGGGACGCGACCGACCCAGAGACACTCCGGGCAGCAGGAATCGACGACGCCCGGTCGGTTATCCTGGCGCTCCCGGACGACACGACGACGGAGTTTTTGACCCTCGTGATCCGCGATATGAGCCCGCAGACCGAACTGATCGCGCGGGTCGAAGAGACGCCGACGATGCAGAAGCTCTACCGGGCCGGTGCGGACTACGTGTTGTCGCTCGCGAGCGTGAGCGGCCGGATGACCGCCTCGACGATTCTCGACGACCAGGACGTGCTGTCGCTCGACCAGCGGGTCGAGGTCGTCCGAACGTCCGCGCCCGAACTGGTCGGGCAGACGATCGGTGACGCGAGGGTTCGGACGAACTCCGGCTGTACCGTCGTCGGCGTCGAGCGCGACGGAGCGACCCTTCTCGACGCCGGACCGACCGTGCGTATCCAGTCGGGCGACAGGCTCGTGATCGCGGGGACCAGTGAGGACATCCAGCGGTTCAACGAACTGTACACCTGACCGGCTGTTTGCGCTCGGCGGCGACAGTGACCGCAGGGGCCGGACGACGGTCTCTGTGTGCGGCTCGGCTGGCAGCCGCGCGGGACGACCAGCGTGCCAGACGGCACCCACCGGCTGGCCGGTGACCGGACTGCGCCGGCTGCTCTCGGGCGTCTCGGGTCGGCCTCTCGGAGCGGTGTCCACCGACGGGACGTCCCGTGCGGCGTACGGCGAGTCCCCCGCGGGACCGGTATCCACGGCGTTCACGAGCCACGGACGGAGTAGTAGATACTCCCCAGTCCGAGTCCGATCAGGAGCGACTCGACCGTGTAGAGAAGCAGCAGTGACGGACCGGTGACGTCGTAGAACCCGATGATAGCGGGCGCGTAGACCACCTCGGCGACGGTGCTGAGCGTCACGAGTCCGAACCCGAGTACCGTGTAGTTCAGACTCGGCTTGTCCACACGCTGGCGTGCTTGGACGCTCAGATAGGTGAGTGCCCCGCCGATGAGGAAGACGAAGACGTTGCTCACCAGTAGCATCCAGAGCGTCGGCGGACTACTCACGACTCATCACTGCCGGTGTCGCTCTGCGCGCTCGACCCTTCGAGGTCCTCGATGAGCTCGGCGAACCGATCCACCGTGTCCCGTTCGATGTCGACGTCGACCTCGAGCTGTCCGTCGTCGATGGCGATCGTGATCTCATTCAGGTCACTCTTGTATTCGTTGTACTGCGTCCCGTCGGGGTCTCTGGTGAGCTCCTCGGAGAGAAGGTCGTAGTCCTCCATGGCGTGAATCCGCCGGTAGATCGTCGCCAGGGACCGATCACAGATACCGGCCAGCTCCTTTGCTGACATCGGTCGGACGCTCGTGGCGACCAGAATACGACGGACGTCCTCGCTCGCCAGCACGTCGAAGATATCATCTGGGTCCCATGACTTGCTCACGCTTGTCTCCTCGAGCGGCGTCTGCGACTGTCTTCGGGTGTCCGGCGTCAGCACGTCGTCTGACAGTGTTCGCCACGTGACCCGGCTGTTTAACTCCCGGCACGGACGGTCCGGTCGTCGTTCGCGACGGTGGCCGATCGGCACAGCCGGGCCACCCGAGACCGTGCCCCGGCGTCGCGCTCCGCTCGTCCCGCGCCCGACGACCGACCCGGTCGAACCACGGGCGCTTTCCGCCTGGGCCGACGAGTGTCGGTATGGTGCGGAACGTCGCCGGCGTGGTGGCCGACCTCGACCCCGAGGACGTCCACCTGCTGTCCGGCGTCGAACAGGGGATGCGCTTCTCCGAGTGGGTGGACCGCGAGCGGCTCCCCGACTTCGCGGATATGCCCGCCGAGGAGGTCGACTACCGGCTGGACCGCTGCGAGCGCCGGGAGCTGGTCGAGCGCCAAACGATCCAGTACGAGGGGTTCACCCTCACGGACCGGGGGTACGACGTGCTGGCGCTTCACACCTTCGCGGAGCGCGACACCGTCGAGGGTGTCGGCGCGCCTCTCGGGGTCGGCAAGGAGTCGGACGTCCTCGAGGTCAGCTCCTACCGACCGCTCGCGCTGAAGTTCCACCGCGAGGGCTACACGCAGTTCCGGCAGGTCGACCGCGAGCGCGACTACACGAGCGACCACAACCACGTCTCGTGGCTCTACACCGCCCGGAAGGCCGCAGAGCGCGAGTACGAGGTGCTGCGGGCGCTCTACCCGGACGTGTCGGTCCCGCAGCCGGTCGACCAGAACCGCCACGCCCTCGTGATGGCGAAACTCGACGGCGTCGAACTCGCGCAGGCGGCGCTCGAGCCGGACCAGGCCGCCGGCGTCCTCGACCTGATACTGCGCGAGGCCGCCGTCACCTACGAGGCGGGCTACGTCCACGCCGACCTGAGCGAGTACAACGTCTTCGTCGCCGAGGACGGCGTGACCGTCTTCGACTGGCCACAGGCCGTCCCGACCGACCACGAGAACGCCCACGAACTGCTCGTCCGCGACGTCTCGAACGTCGCGAGCTACGTCACCCGGAAGTTCCCCGGCGAGGTCGACGAGGTCGACACGGAGCGGGTCGCGCGTGCGATCGAAGCCGGCAGCTTCGACTCGGCGGTGTGAGCCGTACGCCGTCACCCGCGATACGGAACTACCCGTAGCTCGCGAACTCGACGAGGGTCCCGTCCGGGTCGTGGACGTAGACGGACGTCATCGGCCCGCGGGCGCCGGTCTTCTCGACCGGCCCCTCGACCACCGGTATCCCCTCGCGCTCGAGGTGGTCGACCACCTCGGCGGCTGTCTCGTCGACGACGAGGCAGAAGTCCGCGGCGCCGCTCGTCGGAGCGCGCGCGTGCGGGACGTACTCGTCGCCCGCCCGGTGGAGGTTGATCTTCGCGTCGCCGAACGTCACCGCGACGCGACCGTCTGCGAACGTCTCGCGGGCCATCCCGCAGCGCTCGTAGAACGCGGCTGTCTCCTCGACGTCTGTGGCGTACAGCACGACGTGGTCGACTGTCCTCGGCGTCACGGCGGAGAGACGCGGCAGGGTGACAAGGGTGTTCCGACGCGTTTTTCTCTGCGAAGCGGGAATCTTCGGGCAACTCGCTGGTGCGGGCCCCGGCGGGCACCCGTCGACACGGGACGAGATGTGGCGGGCACCACGCCTGCTGAATCGCAAGCGCCCGCGGACACACATGGCACGAAGCTTCTACTCGCATATAAAAGAGGCGTGGCGGGACCCGGACGACGGGAAGCTCGCCGAACTACAGTGGCAGCGAAAACAGGAGTGGCGCGACCAGGGCGCAATCGTCCGCGTCGACAACCCGACCCGGCTGGACAAGGCCCGCGAACTGGGCTACAAGGCAAAGCAGGGCGTCGTCGTGGTCCGTATCTCCGTCCGGAAGGGCGGGGCGCGAAAGCAGCGGTTCACCGGCGGCCGGCGCTCGAAGCGCCAGGGCGTCAACCGGCTGGGGCGACGAAAGTCCATCCAGCGCATCGCCGAGGAGCGTGCGTCGCGAACGTACCCGAACATGCGGACGCTCGCCTCGTACTGGGTCGGCGAGGACGGCACCCAGAAGTGGCACGAGGTGATCCTCGTCGACCCCGAGCACCCGGCGATCCGGTCCGACGACGACCTTGACTGGCTCTGTGACGACGGCCAGCGCGGGCGGGCCTTCCGCGGCCTGACGAACGCCGGACGGTCGAACCGCGGCCTCCAGAACCGCGGGAAGGGCGCCGAACACGTCCGTCCGGGAGCGACGAACGGCACCCGGTAAGTCGCAGTCCCTTCCTCTGAGTTCTCGTTCGACCGGCGACGCGCGTCGCGTCTGCCCTGTTCTGTCGCGCTCTCCGGGCACAGGTCTGAGTCGAGTGTCTCCCGGCTCGCCGCCGCCCGTTCGCACTCCTCTCTGGTGATCGTGAGCCGGTGCCGGTCGGTGACCGCCCCGTCCGGGCGGAGTGCCGTCGGAGCACTCCCTCGTGGCGACCGCAGACCGGTCGACGTGCGTCTCGGTCACGTGCCGCGCAGGTCGCGTCGAACGCGTCCGGGTCGTACCGGCTGAACGTCACCTCGACGAGGGCCGACGCGCGCTCGACGCCGGACCGCGCGCCGCCCACTCCGGCCCGACCTGGGAGGCCGACGGGCCCGTCCTCGTCGGTCTGGAGGCGGTAACGCGGTCTCGCCGTCGCGCCTCGGCGGTGCGGTCGACGGACTCGTCTACCGCCCCGAGGTGGTCGAACGCGACCCACGGCGTGTGCTCGCGTGGCCCTGCCGGTCGTCGCGCCGGACGAACTCGGAGAGCGCGGGCCGTTCCGGACACACCCGCTCGAACCGGAGCCGGCTGGTCTCGACTCGGGGAAGCGACGCCACGGTCTGGAGCGTGCTGTCGCCGGCAGTCTTCCTCGTCTCTCCCGGAAGTCAACCGCATGCCGCGATACGGACCCGTCTCGTCGGGCCGAACGCTCAAGCCCGCTCGCCTCACACGCGGCGCATGGCCGAACTCTCGCTCGACGCGACGCAGCTGGACCGGTACTCCCGGCACGTCATCATGGACGAGGTGGGGCCGGAGGGACAGGCCGCGCTCCTCGACGCACGGGTGCTGGTCGTCGGCTGTGGCGGCCTCGGCTCGCCGGTCGTGCAGTACCTCGCCGCCGCGGGCGTCGGAGCCCTGACCCTCGCCGACGACGACGCCGTGGAACGGTCGAACCTCCAGCGGCAGGTGGTCCACGCCGACGCCGACGTGGGCCGACCGAAGGTCGAGAGCGCCCGGGAGTACGTCGAGGCGCTGAACCCCGACGTCGACGTCGACGCGCGACAGACACGCGTCGAGCGGTCGAACGCCGCCGCGCTGGTCGACGGCCACGACGTCGTGGTCGACGCCTCGGACAACTTCCCGACGCGTTACCTCCTGAACGACGCCTGCCGGCTGTCGGGGACGCCGCTCGTCCACGGTGCGATCTACAAGTTCGAGGGGCAGGCGACGACGCTCGTCCCCGACGGCCCCTGTTACCGCTGTCTGTTTCCCGAGGCGCCCGAGCCGGGGTCGATTCCGGACTGCGCGACGACGGGCGTACTCGGCGTCCTGCCCGGGGCCGTCGGCGCGATACAGGCGACCGAGGCGACGAAACTCGTCCTCGACGTGGGCGAGCCGCTGGTCGGCCGACTGCTGTTTTACGACGCCGCCGATACGACCGTCGAGACGGCGGAGTACCGCGCCCGACCGGGCTGTCCGGGCTGTGGCGACGACCAGATCGCGTCGCTCGACGAGGTGACGTACGCGGGCGGCTGTGGGGTGACCGGCCGGTAGCTACTCGCGCTCGCCGCGGGCGTACCGGTCTTCGAGCGCCTGCAGCTCGGCCAGCCCCGTCACCTCGTCGCGCTCGCCCCACGACACGAGACGGCTGTCGACGCCCTCGGAGGTCCCGTCGTCGAGAATCGCCGTGTACACCTCCTGGAGCGTCCGGATCGTGGCCTTCTGCGCCGCAGAGGGGTACAGCGCCACGTCGAACCCCATCGCGGCCAGGTCGTCGGCGGGGACGACCGGCGTCTTGCCGCCGGCGGTGAGGTTCGCGAGCAGACGGTACTCGCCGAGGGCCTCGCCGACCCGCTCGAGCTCCGTGCGGCTCTCCGGTGCCTCGACGAACAGCAGTTCGGCGCCGGCCTCCGCGCAGGCGCGGGCACGCTCGAGCGCCTCGTCGAGCCCCGCGGTCGCGGCGGCGTCTGTGCGTGCACAGACGACGAGGTCGTCCGCGGTGTCGACGGCAGCGCGCACCCGAGCGAGCATCTCGTCGCGGTCGACGACGCCTTTGCCCTCGAAGTGGCCACAGCGCTTCGGGAACGTCTGGTCCTCGACGTGGACCGCCGCGACGCCCGCCCGCTCGAACGCTCGAACCGTCCGACGGACGTTCAGCGCGCCTCCGTAGCCCGTGTCGGCGTCGGAGAACACCGGGACGTCGACGGCGCCGGTCATCCCGCGCACGCGATCGACCATCTCCGTCATCGTCGTCAGGCCGAGATCCGGGCCGCCGTGGACGCTGGTGGAGATACCGGACCCGCTGGCGTAGACGACGGCGCCGCCGGCCTGTTCGACGAGCCGTGCCGACTGTGCGTCGTACGCCCCGACCGCGAGGAGGATATCGCGCTCCGACAGCAGCGCGCGGAACCGGTCGCCGGGAGTGTCGTGGGTCACGGCTGCGTGTCGCCTCGCCGGGATATACATCCACCGGCCCAGCTCGCCCCCACCGCACGTGTTATACCGTCACCGGTCTATCGCCGCCCATGCGCGTCAGAGACGACCACGGCCTCGTCGTCGTCGGCTGCGGGATGGCCGGGCTGGCGGCGGGGATTCGTGCCGCCGAGCTCGGCCTCGACCCGGTCGTACTGGAGAAGACACCTCGCGACGAACGCGGCGGACAGACGCGGTACGTCCAGTCGTTTCGGGCGCCCTCTGCCGACTCCGGGCTTCCGGAGCGCGGGTACGAGTTCGACGTGCCGGACTACTCCGCGGACGACTTCTACGACGACATCATGGCCCAGACGAGCGGGAAGGCCGACCCGGAGATGGCCCGGCAGCTGGTCGACCGCTCCTCCGAGACGGTCGAGTGGCTCACCGACCACGGCGTCGACTGGGACATGGAGCCGCCACACGTCGGCTACACCGTCGCGCGGACGTTCGTCGACGGCGTCGACCTCGTCGACACCCTCGTCGCCCGCGTCGAGGAGCTGGGCGGCAGGGTGGTCTACGACGCCGAGGCGCGGGACCTCCGTGAGACGACCGGCGACGACGGCCGGCGGCGCATCTCGGGTGTCGAGGCGCTGGTGGACGGCGAACCGGTCGCGTTCGCGGGCCCGGTCGTGATCGCCGCGGGCGGCTACGAGTCCGACGAGCGCAAACGAACCGTCTACTACGGCGACGGCTACGACGAGATGACGGTGCGGGGCAGTCCGTACAACACCGGCGAGCCGATCGAGATGGCGCTCGACGCCGGCGCGGCGGCTGTCGGCCAGTGGAGCGGCGCGCACATGAGCCTCATCGACGGCAACTCGCCGCCGGCCCGCGGCGGCGCGAACCGTATCGACGGCTACCAGTACTGTGTCGTCCTCAACCACGACGGCGAGCGGTTCGTCGACGAGGGCCAGGACGCCCGTGCACACACATACGCCCGGTTCGGCCGGCTCTTTTTCGAACAGGAGCGCCACGAGGTGTTCCTGATCGCCGACGCGCGGCTGGAGGAGTACCTCTGGCCACAGGGCCCCTCGGAGCCGGTCTACGGCGACACCGTCGCCGAGGTGCTCGCGGAGCTGGGCTGTGACTCGCCCGAGGCCGGGGAGGCGACCGTGGAGGCGTACAACGAGGCCTGCCCGGCGGACGGGTTCGAGCGGTTCGACCCCGAACGGCTCGACGGCACCGCCGCAGCCGAGTCGCTCGACCCGGCGAAGTCGAACTGGGCCGTGCCGCTGACGGAGCCCCCCTACGTCGGCTACCCGCTCACGGGCGGGATCACGTTCGCGTTCGGCGGCGTCGCGGCGGACACGGACGCGCGGGTGCTCGACAGCCGCGAGGAGCCGATTCCGGGGCTGTACGCCGCCGGCAACAGCGTCGGCGGCCTGTTCTACGACAACTACCCCGGCGGAACCGGGCTGACGAACGCCGCCGTCTACGGGCGTATCGCCGCCGAGACCGTGGCGGACGAGCACGATCCCTCCGTCGCCGGCGGCGCGGCGGGCGAGGCGCCGGCGGACGACTAGCGCGGGGCGCCGAGTGAAACGAGGCACCCCGCGAGGTGGAGCGGGGAGGAACGACCCGCGGAACGGCGCGTGGCGAGCGGGACGCGAAGCCGTGCCGAGCGGGAGCACGGGACGACAGTGACCGAGCGGCGACCAGTGTGGGAGCTTTGCTCCACGGGCACCCGGCGCGGGGTGCCGGTGACGCAGGGAACCGCGGAGCGAGGGGCGATCCGGTGGGTCGGCCCTCGGAGTCGAAGCGCGGCGCGCGACACGACGTCTAGGGCGGAGCCGCGACGCCCGTGGCCTCGACGACCAGGGCGAGACCGACGACGACACTCGCGGCGCCCGCGAGGACACGGAGCCGCGCGGCGTGGCCGACGGCCCGCCCCCACGCCCACGCCGCGACGGCCATCGCGACGACGCTCGCGGTGCTGAACCCGGCGAGAAAGCCCGCGCCGTCGACCGGCCCGCCCGCCGTCGCCGCGAGCGCGACGGCCACGCCGGCGCTCCCGGCGACCCCGTGGACGACGCCGACGGCGAACGACTCGCCCGCCGCGTGGCTGTGGGTCAGTCCGACGGTTCGCCCCGCTATCCGGACGTGGCGGTGGCGGTGCTCCTCCGCTCCGTGGACGTGACGCGCCAGCGACACCCCGAGCGGCGCCCGTCCGGCGACGGCGCGGAGGCCCAGCGCGACGAGGACGAGACCGACGACGGCCTCCAGTCCGCCCGCGACGACGGGCGACGGGCGGACGCCGAGAGCGACGAAGACGGCCCCCAGCGCGAGTACCGGGAGCGAGTGGCCGACGCCCCAGGCCGCCCCCGTCGACAGCGACGACCGGCCGTCCTCGACGAGCGTCGCCACCGCGGCGACGTGGTCCGACTCGACGGCGTGGCGCGCCCCGAACGCCAGTCCGGCGACGAGCGCTGTCGCGAACACGTCTCTGTGCGTGTGCGTCCGGCACAAATAGCTGTGGCTCTCCGAACGTGTGTCCGGTCGTCGACGGCGTCACGCGACGTCTGTTCGACGACCGGGCGTGACGGGTCGCTCCCGGCGACCGACGTCGAGCGGCGCCGTGTGGCCCCAGAGCGCAGCGTTTATGTTCCGTCCGGCGACGCGTCTGGCGTGACAGACAGACGGGAGCTCCCGCTCGCGGACCTGCGCGTCGTCGAACTCGGCAACATCGTCGCCGGTCCGTTCGCCGGGTCGATGCTCGCCGACCTCGGCGCGGACGTGGTGAAGGTCGAACGACCGGGCACGGGCGACATCATCCGGACACAGGGCGAGACGGGCGAGGCGATGTTCGCGGCGCTGAACCGCAACAAGCGCTCGGTGACGCTCGACCTCAAGAGCGAGGCCGGACTGACGGCGTTTCACGAGCTCGTCGACGACGCCGACGTGTTCGTCGAGAACATGGGCCGTGGCGCCGCCGAACGGCTGGGCATCGGGAGCGACGCGCTCCGCGAGCGCAACCCCGGCCTCGTCTACCTCGCGATAAAGGGGTTCGCCGCCGGGCCGTACGGCGACCGGGCCGGGATGGACGTCGTCGCGGAGGCGATGTCGGGGCTGATGAGCGTCACCGGCGAGCCGGGGCGCCAGCCCGTGCGCGTCGGCACCTCTATCGCGGACATGGGCGCGGCGCTGTACGGGGTCGTCGGCGTCCTCGTGGCGCTTCGCGAGCGCGAGCACACCGGCGAGGGCCAGCGCGTCGACGGGACGCTGTTCGAGGCCGCCGCACACTGGATGGGCTACTGGACCACCTACGCCGACCTGCTCGGCGAGGACCCGGAGCCGCTCGGCGCGAGCCATCCGTCGTGGGGGCTGTACGACGTGTTCCCGACGGAGGACGGGTGGCTGTTCGTCGGCGTCACCACGAAGCGCCACTGGCCGGCGTTCTGCCGCGCCGTCGACGCGGAGGGACTGCTGGCCGACGAGCGGTTCGACACGGTCGAGAAGCGCCGCGCGAACAAGGCCGACCTGACCGAGGCGGTGCGCGACCACCTCGCCGGACGCGACCGCGAGGCCCTCTTGGAGGCGCTGTACGAGGAGGATGTCCCCGCAGCGCCGGTGAACGAGCCCTCCGACCTGCTCGACGACCCCGGCCTCGAGGCCGCAGACGTCCTCGCCCGGTTCGCCGTCGACGACGACCGGACCTCGCAGACGGCGATGACACCGGTCTCCGGCGAGCGGTTCGGCCCCGGCCAGTACCGCGACCCGCCCGCGCTGAACGAACACGCCGCCGAGGTGCTGTCCGAGGTCGGACTCGACGACGACCAGGTCGCCGACCTGCGCGAGCGCGGTGCGTTCGGCGACGACTGAAGAGCTATTACGCTCGCGCCCGCCGGTCGACGCGTGGACGACGCCCTCCGCCGCCGGCTGGACGCCATCGTCGCGCTCCTCGGCCTCGCCGCCGCGATGCTCGTCGCCCTCGTCGGACAGGCGAACCCCGCCGCTCTCGTCGGCGGCCTCCTGGTTTACCTCCTCGGTCTCGCGGTCTGGTTCGTCGTCGCCCCGTGGTACGGTGCCGGCGCGGACGCGTCCGGCTAGAGGTCCTCCGGCTGAGTGCCGATCCCTTCCGGCCAGCCGACGGGCTTGGCCGCCGACGGCTCCGCGTGGCTCCGCTTGAGCACCATCCCCGTGCGCTCCAGGGACAGCACCTTCGTGTCCTCCTGGTTGAACGCCCGGAGCCGCGTCGTGACGATGCCGACGTGGTCGCGCGAGTCGGACTCGCGGGCAGAGAGCACCTCGCTCTCGGCGAAGATCGTGTCGCCGTGGAACACCGGCGCGTGGTGGCGCACGTCGTCGTAGCCGAGGTTGGCCGTCGCGTTCGCGCTCACGTCGACGACGCTCATCCCGACCGCCAGCGAGATGACGAACAGCCCGTCGACGAGGCGCTCGCCGAACTCCGTCTCGGCGGCGTACGCCTCGTTGAAGTGGATCGGGTTGACGTTCATCGTCACGTTCGTCAGCCAGACGTTGTCCGTCTCGGTGACGGTGCGACCGTATGGGTGTTTGTAGACGTCGCCCGGCTCGAAGTCCTCGAAGTAGCGGCCCTGCCAGCCCGCGACGAGCCGGCGGTCGCGGTCGTCGGCGCCGTCCGTCTCCGCGTCGGATCCTGCCATACGCCGCGCTCGTGGGGCCGGGTGGAAAAACGACCGGTGTGGCGGCGGCGACGGTCGGCCCGTCACCAACCTACGTGGACCACCGGTCAGCGCCGGCGGGGGTAGACGGCGACCGTTCGGTCGTCGACGTCGTCCGGACACCGGTCTGTCACGACCACGTCCGCACGGCGCAGCCTGCCCTCGTCGACGCGCTCGGGCGGGAGCCTCGTCTCGAGCGTCCCCGCGGCCTCGTCGACCACGACGTCGTCGGTCACGGCCCCGGTGGTCGCAACCGGGATCCGACGCTCCGGACGCGGGGCGTCCGCCGCGCGGATGTCGGCAGAGAGACACGCCGCGTACCCGGGAGCCGGCGAGCGCTGCGGGAGCACGGACGGGTTCTCGATCCGGAGCTCGGCGAGCGTGTACCGCGCGCCGTCGACCGGCTCGGGCGAGCGTAGCGCCGTCACGGTCGGCCGTGGCTCGTCCGACGCGACGTCGACGGCACCGACGGCGAGCGTCGCGAGGACGACGCCGACAGCGAGCAGCGCGGCGCGGTCAGCCGGCAGTGCCCGCTCCGTGGCGAGCGAGCGCGCCGCCGCCAGCAGGACCGCGGAGGCCGCGAGTAGCACGGCGCCACGCCAGAGC
This sequence comes from uncultured Haloferacaceae archaeon, assembly GCA_964512675.1. Lineage (GTDB taxonomy): Archaea > Halobacteriota > Halobacteria > Halobacteriales > Haloferacaceae > A07HB70. The sequence goes on from CAZEJR010000006.1 coordinate 22,418, forward strand.
CCCTCGACACCGAACCGGTCCAGCAGGTAGAACAGCGCGACGACCGCGTACGAGACCGCTATCGCGTACCCGGCGTAGCCGATCAGGTCGTCGTCGACCCTGACCGCGGCCGCCAGCGACGAGAGCCCGACCGAGACGACGACCAGCGCGACCGTAATCGGAGAGGTGAACAGCTCCGTTGCGGTGAGCGACAGCGCACCAGCCGTCCCGACGCCGACGGCGAGCAGCGCGAGCGCCGCCCGGAGTAGCCGTTCGGCCCGCACGGTCGACCGGTCGGTCTCGGTCGACAAGAGTACACCGCGAGCGACGGCGCTCCGGGCGCGGTCCGTCGGCGAGCGGTCAGTACGACCGCGGCAGTCCCAGCTCCCGCTCGCCGAGGTAGTTCAGGGCGAGCTGCTGGGCGATCGGCACCAGCCGGGAGAGCCGGGCCTCGCGGAAGTACCGCTCGACGTCGTACTCGACGGCGATCCCCTTTCCGCCGTGGGCCTGGACGGCGGCGTCCGCCGCGCCGAACGCCGCCTCGGCGGCGAGGTACTTCGCGGCGTTCGCACGCCCCCCGAGCGCCTCGCGGGCCAGGTCGTCCGCCGCCGACCGCGTCGCGGCCTCGTAGGTGAGGTGTCGCGCCGCCTGGACCTCGGCGTGGGCAGCCGCGAGCGGGTGCTGTATCCCCTGGTTCTTCCCGACCGGTCGTCCGAACACCTCGCGCTCGGCGGCGTAGTCTGCGCCCTTCCCGAGCGCGAGCTCGCCCATCCCGATCAGCTCGGCGGCGATGACCAGCCGCTCCTCGTTCAGGCCGTCGAGCACCTGATAGAACCCCTCGCCTTCGTCGCCGACGAGGTTCTCGGCTGGCACCCGCAGGCCGTCGAAGGTGAGGTGATAGGAGTTGACGAACGTGCTCGCGGACTTCTCGATCGACTCCTTGTGGAGACGGCCCTGTGCCGCGGCGTCCTCTAGGTCGACCAGGAACGTCGACATCCCCTGGGTGCGCTTGTCGACCTCCGACCGCGGCGTCGTGCGCGCGACGAGGAGCATGTAGTCGCTCACGTCGACCCGCGAGATCCAGAACTTCTCGCCCGTGACGACGTACTCGTCGCCGTCGCGCTCCGCGAACGTCTCCATGCTCGTGGAGTCGGAGCCGGCGTCGGGCTCGGTCAGGCCGAACGCCTGTATCGCCAGGTCACCGGCGGCTATCTCCGGCAGGAGCTCCTCGCGCTGGCGCTCGCTCGCGTACTCCACCAGCGGCGCGGAGTTGTAGATACCGCCGTGGACCGTCTGTGCGCCGCCGAACCCCGCCCCGCTGGCGGCGATCTCCTCCATCATGACGACCGTCTCCTCGGTGTCGAGGCCCTTTCCGCCGTACTCCTTGGGGATCAGCGCCCCGAGCCAGCCGTCGGCGGCGAGGTCGTCGACGAACTCGTGGGGGTACGCGCCGCGACGGGCGTGGTCGCGCCAGTACTCGTCGTCGAATCCGTCACAGACGTCGCGAACCGCCTCTCGGACCGCACGCTGGTCGTCCGTGAGATCGAGGTCGAATCGCGGGACCGACATGAGTGTGGGTGTGCGCGCGACGGGTATCATCCTACCGGTTGCCGGCAGCCGGCAGCCTCGGTCCCCTCATCACCCCGTCCGAACCAGCACGTCGACGGGCCGTGCGTCCGCGTCGGTCAGCACGACGGGGTTGAGGTCGAGCTCCGTGACCGCGTCTGTCGCGGCGACGAGCTCCGAGACCCGCGCGACGACCGTCGCGAGGTCGTCGAGTGCCCCCCCGACGCCCGCGGCCTCGGCCAGCGCCGGGAGGTCCGTCCGCTCGACGGCGCCCCGCGCCTCCGCCGCCGTCGCCGGCGCGAGCAGATGCGAGACGTCGCCCAGCGTCTCGGCGTCTGCGCCGCCCCGACCGACCGTCACGACGGGGCCGAACCCCGGCTCGCGGGTCGCGCCCACCAGCGCCTCGACGCCACCGGTCATCGGCTGGACCAGCACCCGGGCGACCGTGGCCTCTGGCGCGTTCGCGGCGACCGCGCCGGTCACCTCGTCGTACGCCGCACGCACCGCCGTGTCGTCGTCGAGACCGACCGCGACGCCGCCGACGTCGGCGCGGTGGCCGACGTCCGGCGAGTCGATCTTCAGCGCGACCGGGTAGCCGACCGCCGCGGCGGCGGCGACGGCCTCGCCGGCGCTCGTCGCGGCCCGCGTCTCGACCGTCTCGACGCCGCCGGCGGCGAGCAGGTCGCTCGCCCTCGCCCACGTCAGCAGGCCGCCCTCGGGGAGGGTGAGGTCGGGGGGCGCCGGCGTCTCCGGGACCGCCGGAACGCGCTCGCGCGCCGCCCCGGCGTTGACGAGGCTCGCGAGCGCGTCGACGGCACGAGCCGGGTCGGCGAACAGCGGGGTCTCTGCCCGCAGGCGCTCGTAGGGCTGTGGATCCGGGAGTTCGGCCGGCTCGCGCCGACCCGTCCACAGCAGGACGACCGGGGCGTCCGCCCGCTCACAGACCGCGATCAGGTCGTCGGCGACCGCGCTCGCGCGCTCGTCGACCGCCGAGAGCCCGACCGCGAACAGGTAGGCGTCGTAGTCGTCCGCGAACAGCAGGTCCGCGATCTCGTCGATCGCGTCCGCACCGTACCCCCGGATGTCGGCGGGGTTGTGCATCTCGCCGAACGTCAGGAGGTCTTCCATCTCTAGCAGTGCCTCCTCCGTCTCGTCTGCCAGCGCCGGGAGCGAGAGCCCGCGGTCCTCGCAGAGGTCGGCGAGCAGGGTCGCCAGCCCGCCGCTGGTCGAGGCGACACAGACCCGGTCGCCAGCCGGCGGGGCGGCGGCAGCGTGAACACTCGCGCGCTCGACCAGGTCCGGCACGTCGGGGACACGCTCGGCGCCGACCTGTTCGAGCGCGTCGTCCCACACCGCGTCGGCACCGGTGATCGACCCGGTGTGCGAGGCCGCGGCGGCCTGCCCCGCCTCGCTCCGGCCGATCTTCGCGACCAGGACCGGCGTGCCGCTCCGGACCGCCGCCCGGGCCGTCTCGACGAACGCCCGCGGGTCGTCGACCCCCTCGACGTAGGCACAGACGACGTCGACGTCCGGATCGTCGGCCATGTACGCGACGTGGTCGGTGACCGAGAGGTCGACCTCGTTGCCGGTCGAGACGACGTACGCGAAGTCGGTGTCGGCGTCCGCGCCGCGCTCGAAGAACGTGGCGAAGGCGAGCGCGCCGGACTGACTGGCCAGGCCGATGCGGCCCGGCGCGGGCTCCCGCGAACAGGTCGGCGTCAGGACCGTGCCGGTCCGACCGCTCGCGAAGCCGATACAGTTCGGGCCGACGACCCGGATCCCCGCGTCGCTGGCCGCCCGCGCGAGCGCTTCCTCCGCGCGTTCGCCCTCGCCGTCGGCCTCGCCGAACCCCGCGGAGATGACCAGCGCGCAGGGGACGCCGGTCTCGCCGGCGTCGCGGACGACCTCGGCGACGTGCTGTCGGGGGACGCTCACGACGACGAGGTCGACGACCGCCGACACGTCGCGGATCGAGTCGTGGCAGGGCCGTCCCCACGCCTCGTCGCGACCGGGGTTGACGAGGTGGAGGTCGCCGTCGTAGCCGTACGTGAGCAGGTTCTCGACCGTGTTCGACGCGTACCACGAGTCGGGGCTGGCGCCGACGACGACGACGCTCGACGGGTCGTACAGCGCGTCGAGGGCGGCGCGGGTCTCCGCGCGGAGACGTGTGTCCATGCCGTCCTCGTCGGCGGAGGGAACAAAAAGCTGCACGGGGTGTCCGGGCAGCGTCACGCCACAGACTGCGACTTCCGAAGACCGACGGACCGGAGGCGCGTGACCCGGGGGCGAGGAGGACGGTCGGAGACGGCAGCGCCGACGGCGCGTTCAGTCGCCGCCGAACGCGCCGCCCGCCCGCCACTCGTCGAGCGTCGTCTGGTCGTCGGCGACGTCGGCGAACACGGACTCCGTGTGCTCGCCGAGGTCCGGCGCCGGCTCGCGCACGCCGACGTCGTCGTGGTCCGGGAAGTGGAACGGCTGGTTCGGGAGCAGGAGGCTCGTCCCGCGGTCCTCGACCCGGGCGAACAGCTCCCGCGCCTCGGCCTGCGGGTGGTCGACCACCTCGCTCACGTCGTTGAGCGGGCCGTTCGGAAAGTTCGCCTCGGTCAGGACCTCGGTCCAGTACGCCGTCGACTCCTCGGCCAGCCGGTCCTGGATCGTGCCGACGACCGCCTCGCGGTTCGCGGTGCGCTCGGCGTTCGTCCCGTACTCGCGGACGGACTCGCAGCCGACGGCGTCGACGAACTCGTCCCAGCGGTCGTCGGATGGGACACCGAGCACGAGCTGGCCGTCCGCGGTGTCGAAGGGCTGGTACGGGACGATCGTCTGGTGGGTCGTGCCCTGCGTTCCCGGCACCTCGCCGGTGGCGTCGTACACCGTCGGGTACTCGTTCAGCAGCGCGACGATCGCGTCGAACAGCGAGACGTCGAACTCACCCCCGCTTCCCGTCCGCTCGGCCTCGCGGAGCCGCGCGAGCACCCCGACCGCCGCGAGGGTCCCCGCGGTCAGGTCGCCGATTGCCTGCCCCACCTTCACCGGGTCTCCGTCTTCTGGTCCGGTGAGCGACATGATCCCCGCCTCGGCCTGGAGGATGAGGTCGAGCCCGGGCTTCTCCCGCATCGGTCCGGTGGTGCCGTACCCCTTTATCGACGCGTAGACCAGCGCCGGATTCAGCGGCTCGAGGTCGGCGTACGCGAGCCCCAGGCGGTCGGCGACACCGTAGCCGAAGTTCTCGACGAAGACGTCGGCCCCGGCGACCAGCTCCCGTGCCGCGGCCTGTCCGGCGTCGGTCTTCAGGTCGAGTTCGACCGAGCGCTTGTTGCGGTTGACAGCCGAGAAGTAGCCGGACTTGCCTTCGGGGCCGGGCCCCTGTGTCCGGGTCGGGTCGCCGACGCCCGGGCGCTCGATCTTCACCACGTCGGCGCCGAGGTCGGCGAGCAGGGCGGTACAGAACGGCGCGGCGCGGTGGACGGACAGTTCGACCACGTTCACGCCGTCAAGAAGCGTCACTCGCCGTCCTCCCCGTCGACGAACTCGTCGACAAGCCGCCGGCGTTCCTCGGTGTCGAACTGCTCCCACCAGGCCTCTGCCTCGTACTCGCGGGCCTCGGCCAAGCTGTCGGCCTCGGCAGCGTAGTTGAGGGCGTCTTTCGAGCGCTTGACGGCTTCGCGGCCGGTGTCCTGTATCGCCTCGACTGTTCCCGTCACCTGCTCGTCCAGCGCGTCGGTGTCCGCGACCACCCCGTTGACGAGCCCGGCGTCGGCGGCGGCGTCGGCGTCGACGAACCCCGCGGTGAAGACGACCTCCTTCGCCTTCGCCTCGCCCATCAGCTGGATCGCGCGGTACGTCGACCCGCCAGCGGGGATCTGCCCGATGTTCGCGACCGGGACGCCGAACGCCGAGTCCGCTGTCGCGTAGCGCAGGTCACAGAACATCGCGAGGATCAGTCCGCCGCCGACGGCGTAGCCGTCGATCTTGGCGATAACCGGCGCGTGGAGCTCCAGCGGCTGCTTGTAGATGTCGAAGAACAGCTCCTGTCGGTCGATCTGCCGCGGGTCGTGCTCCTCGCTCGGCCCGGCGTACTGCGTGATGTCCGCGCCCGCGGAGAACGCCTCCTCGCCCTCCCCTTCGACGACGACGGCGTCGACGTCGCGGTTCAACTGGAGCTCGGCGAACGCGCGCTGGAGATCGAGCATCACCTCCGTCGACAGCGCGTTCAGCTTCTCTGGCCGGTGGAACGTGATCGTCGCGACACCGCCGTCGACGTCGACGGTGATGCTCTCGTACGCGTCGTGGCTAACCACACACCCCCCGTCCGGTGGTGTAACAATGACTCTGACGGGACGCCCGTGGCGTGCGGTTGCGGCCCTGTGGCTGGTCGGCGCCGCTCGCACCGCGCCGTCGACGCCGGTCCGTCTCCGCCGTGTCTGTCGTGACCCCTGCGGGCGGTGGATTCAGGTGCGTCGCCCGGGAGTGTCGGCGTATGCGAGTCGACCCCGACCGACTGGAGGCGGCAGCCCGGACGCTGATAGCGACGACGGGCGCTCCGGAGTCGACGGCGGCGGCGGTGGCGGCGTCGCTCGTCGACGCGGACCTGCGCGGCCACGGCTCCCACGGCGTCATCCGGGTGCCGCTCTACGCCGAGAAGGCGGCAGCCGGCGCCGCCGACCCGACCGCGACCCCGACGGTGGCACACGACGGCGGCGCGACCGTCCGACTCGACGGTAACGACGCGTTCGGGCAGGTCGTCGGCCGCGAGGCCGTCTCGACGCTCTGTGAGCGCGCCGCCGACCACGGCGTCGCCGCCGTCGGCGTCCGCGACGCGACCCACCTGGGTCGGATCGGCGAGTGGGGCGAGCGGGCGGCGGCGGCGGGGCTCTGCTTCGCCGCGTTCGTCAACTCCCAGAGCGGCGGCTACAACGTCGCGCCCGCCGGCAGCGCCGACCGCCTGCTCTCGACGAACCCGGTGTGCTTCGCCGTCCCGACGTTCGACGCGCTCGACCACGACGTGGTGCTCGACGTCGCGACGAGCCAGGTAGCCCACGGCAAGGTGCGCGAGAAGGCGTGGGTCGGGGAGTCGGCCCCTGAGGGCTGGGCCGTCACCGACACGGGTGAGCCATACACCGACGCCGCGGCGTTCGAGGCCGGCGAGACGGGTGCGCAGCTGCCGCTCGGCGGTGCCGTCTCCGGCTACAAGGGCACCGGACTGGCCGTCGTCGCGGAGCTGTTCGCGGGGCTGTTCGGCGACGGGCTCGTCGCCGGCGACCGGGACGGCGGTCGCTCCAGCAACGCCGCGCTGTTCGTCGCCGTCGACCCGCTCCGGTTCACCACCCGTGCCGGCGTCGAGCGCCGCGTCCGGACGCTCGCCGACCACCTCGCCGGTGCGGACTACGACGCCGGTCCGTCGCCCGGCGTCGCGGCCTGGGGCGACCGGTTCGTGCTGCCGGGCCGTCCCGAACACGAGACCGCGGCGCGACACCGCGCGGACGGCGTGCCGCTGGACGGCGACGTCGCCGACCGGCTGCGCGCGCTCGCAGCCGAGCGCGGCGTCGAGATCGGCCTTTAGTCTGCCGCCGGCGCTGTCGTCCGCGTCGCCCGGAGCGCCCGCGTCAGGTCGGCTACCGACCCGCCCTCGCCGAGGCGTCGGACGGCGTCGGCGAGGTCAGCCGCGGCTCCGTCTGGAGTGTCTGCGGCGGCGAGGAGGTCGTCGAACTTCGCCTCTACCGCCGGCCAGTCGAGCGGATCCTCCGGTTCGCCGCGGGCGACCTCGACGGTCCGCTCCAGCCGCCGCTCGCCCGTCTCGACGACGACCCGTGCGGCCCACCGCTCCGGGAACAGGTCGCCGACGGCGTCGGTGGTCACCACCTCCGTCGCGTCCATCAGCGCCCGGAGCGCCGGGTCCGCGAGGTCGTCCTGTGCGCCGAGGAACGCGGTCAGACCCGCCCGCCCGCGGTCGAGCGCGAGTGCAACGCCGAACGGCATCGAGAACTGGCAGTCGACGAAGTTCGCGGGCCGACGCTTTCGTCCGATCGGCTCGCCGGTCAGGCGCACCCCGGGCCGTGGCAGGTCGACCGTCACGGCCGTCACGTCCGCCGGGTCGACCTCGTCCGCGACGTCGACGAGGGCGTCGAGCGCGGGGTGGGTGTAGCGACAGCAGGGGTACGGCTTGAGCGCCGTCTCCTCGACCGCGGAGCGCTCGCCGACGTCGCGAACGGCGTCGGGGTCGGCGTCTGCCGAGTAGCCCCGGAAGAAGCCGTCTGTGCCCGCCAGCGGGTCGGCGGCGCCCTCGAACCCTGCGCCGGCGAGCGTCGCGGCCTCGACGCCGCGGCGCGCCGCCAGCCCGGGGTGGAGCCGCTTGTTCCACGCCCCGTTCGCGAGGAACTGGAGCGACCCGGCGGCCTGTGACCCGGCGACCCCGACGGCGTCGCGGAGCGCCTCGCGGTCCAGCCCCGCCGCCACGCCCGCGGCGACGGCTGCGCCGAAGGTGCCACACGTCGCCGTGACGTGGAAGCCACGCTCGTAGTGGGCGTCGGGGTTCACCGCGCGTCCGACGGCACAGGTCACGTCGTAGCCGACCGTGACGGCTTCGAGCAGCTGCCGGGCGTCGGCGCCCTCCCGCTCCGCGACGGCGAGTGCGGCGGGCACGACCGGCGCGCCGGGGTGGAGCGACGACTCGCGGTGGGTGTCGTCGAAGTCGAGGCTGTGGGCCAGCGCACCGTTTACGAGCGCGGCGTCGGCGGCGGGCCGGCGGCGACCCGTGGCGGTCGTCGCCTCCTCGCCGCCGCCGGCCAGCCGCTCGGTCGCGTCGAGGATCGACCCGCTCGACGCGGCGACCTCGCGCGCGCCGACGACGATGCCGAGCAGGTCGAGCACGTGCCGACGCAGTCGGTCCCGCGTCGCCGCCTCCAGGTCGGCGTAGTCGACGGCGAGCGCGTGGTCGACGAGCACCTCTGTGGGTGTCGATGACATGGGCCCTACTGGACCGGCGTGGGCAATAATCGTTCGGTTACTCCGCGCCGTCCGTACGGTCCGCTCGGCGCGTGGCGATCCGCTCGCGCCACGCGTCCGGGACGCGCCGTGCGTCGCCGTCGTCGTCGACGGCGACCTGCACCGTCCGACCGGTCGCGGCGAGGGTGCCGTCCGCCCGGACGCCGTAGCGCGTCGGGAGGCTCGACCGTCCGGGGTCGTCGACGACGAGGGTCACCGCCACGTCCGTCCCCCACTCGACGGGCCGCCGGTAGTCGATCCGCTGTGTGACGAGGACGGTCCGGACGGCGTCGAGACGCTCGCCTACCACCGCGGCGAAGAAGTCCGCCCGCGCCTGCTCGAGGTAGGAGGCGTAGACGGCGTTGTTGACGTGGCCCATCGAGTCGACGTCGCGGAAGCGCACCTGTACCGACGTCCGGAACGCCCCCTCGCCCGGCGGGTCGATGTCGTCCATACGCCGACCGCGTGCTAAATCCGCCGCCGGACTTACTACGCCGGGGCGTCCCTCCGGTGTGTGCCAGAGACACTCGACGGGCCTATCGCCGTCGTCGGCGCGGGGACGATGGGCTCCGGCCTCGCCGTCCAGTTCGCCCGCCACGGCGCGCGGGTCGCACTCGCCGACCACCGCGAGGCGAACCTCGACGACGCCCGCGCGGCGGTCCGGGACGCGACCGCGTTCCTCGACGACCACGGCCTCCTCGCTCCGGACCCCGGCGCTGTCCGCGACCGGGTCGACTACACCCTCGACCTCGCCGGCGCCTGTGCGAGCGCCGACTTCGTTCTCGAGTCCGTGTCGGAGGACGTCGAGACGAAGGCCACGGTGTTCGCGACGGCTGCCGCGGCGACGGAGGACGCCGTCCTCGCGACGAACACCTCGAGCCTCGCCGTCACGGAGATCGCAGACCGGGTGTCCGACCACGCCGACCGCGTCGTCGGCTGTCACTGGTGGAATCCGCCCTACCTCCTGCCGACGGTGGAGGTGGTGGCGGGCGCGGAGACGAGCACCGAGACGGTCGAGCGGACCGCCGCGGTCGTCGAGGCGGTCGACCGCGAGCCGATCCGGGTGCGGCGCGACGTCCCCGGCTTCGTCTGGAACCGGGTCCAGTTCGCCGTTCTCCGGGAGTGTGCACACATCGTCGAGACGGGCGTGGCGAGCCCCGCGGACGTCGACCGGGCGGTACGGGACGGCTACGCGCTCCGGACCGCCGCAGTCGGCCCGTTCGAGACGGTCGACCTCTCCTCGCTCTCGCTGTTTCGCACCATCGCCGCAGGCATCTACCCCTCGCTCTCGGACGCGGACGAGCCCGGACCCGCCTTCGACGACCGCATCGAGGCGGGCCGGGACGGCGTCGCCGCGGGCGCGGGCTTTCACGACTACGCGGAGAGTGCCGGCGAGGCGGTGCGCCGGCGCGACGAGCGCGTGGCCGCGCTCCGCGCGGCACAGGAGGCGACGCGGGGCCGGGAGGACGCGACCCCGACGTAGCCCGTTCGCCGTCGACCCGGCGCGATACACCACGTCCCGACGGCTCGGCCGGTCGGCGGCGCGCCCGCGTCTCGGCCCGACTCGCGACCGGGTCGAGCGGGCGACGACAGGACCCCGCGGCGGGCCCTCTGCTTAGAGGAGCCGGCTCGCAAGCACCGACCGCTGGACGTCGCTCGTCCCGCCCGCGACGGTCGCAGAGAGCCCCTCTCGCCAGTACCGGCCGACGTCGGCGTCTGCGTGGAGCGCCGTCCCGCCGAGCGTGCGGGTCGCGGCTGCCGCCGCCGCCCGGAGCGTCTCGCCCGCGACGAGTTTCGCCCGCGCCGCGTCGGCCCGCGTCGCGCTCCCGTCGTCCAGCCGCGAGGCGGCCCGGGCGGCGTGGAGGCGCGCGCCCTCGACGGCGGCGTCGGCGTCGACGAGCCGGTGCGAGACGGCCTGGAAGTCGCCGACCGGCTGGCCGAACCGCTCGCGCTCGCCCGCCGCCGCCAGCCCGCGGTCGACTGCCTCGCGCGCCGTCCCGGCCATCGCCGCGGCCATGTAGACGTGTTCGACCTGCAGGTGGTCGCCGAGCACCGACCAGCCCGCGCCCTCGGCGCCGACGCGGTTCTCGACGGGGACGCGCGCGCCGTCGAACGAGAGCCGGTAGGTGCCGGTGGCCTTTCGCGCGACGAGGTCCATCCGCTCGACGTCGACGCCCGGCGCGTCGACCGGGACGAGCAGGCAGGACAGTCCCTCGCGGCGCTCGCGATCCGGGTCGGTACGGACGTACGCGGCGACGAGGGTGCCGGGCGCGCCGGCGCCGGACTGATAGATCTTCTCGCCGTCGACGACGTACACGTCGCCGTCTCGGCGTGCGGTCGTCGCGAGACCGGCGGCGTCGCTCCCGCTCTCCGGCTCCGTGAGGCCGATGCTGAACCGGCAGTCGCCGGCGACGACGCCCGGCAGGACCCGCTCGCGCTGGGCCTCGGTGCCGTGTTCGACGAGCGTGAGCGCCCCCGTCGCCGTCAGGAGGACCGGCATCGCGAAGTCGTAGCCGTACCTGGCCAGCTCCTCCAGCGCCACCACGGTCGCTGCGTGGCTCCACCCCGGGCCGCCCTCCGCCTCGGGCAGCGGCGGCGGCATCCAGCCCCGGTCGACGACGGCGTCGTACAGGTCGTGGGGGTAGTCGCGCTCGCGGTAACACCGCCGGAAGTAGTCGACGCCGAGCTCGCCGACCAGCCCGCGGACGGCGGCTCGCCGCTCGTCGTGGTCCTCGACGACGCGCATGGCGGAGCCGCGTCCCCCGGCGGCTTAGTCCTTCGCGCCGCGGGCCAGGACGGCGACGACGACGGCGGCGGCCGTGAGGAGCCCGACGACGCCCGTGAACGCGACGACGTAGCCGGCCCGGTCGGCGACGAAGCCGACGTACGTCGGCCCGAGCGCCCCGACGCCGATGTAGGTCGTCCGCGCGAAGCCGAGGTCGGCGCCCATTGACGTGTCGGGGAACGTGTCCATCAGGAACGACTGCATCACCGGAGGGAAGCTCATCAGCCCCGCGGCGTACAGCACCGTCGCCCCGAGGACGAGCGCGCGCCCCTCCGCGAGGAGCAGGCCGGTGAGCGCAAGCGCGCCGAAGCCGATCCCCGCGCTCGCGACGCGGGGCTTGCCGTGCCTGTCGCCGAGGCGCCCGGAGACGGGCTTTACCGCGGCGCCGACGACGAACAGCGCGGCGAACCCCCCGGAGGCCAGCGCCGGCGAGAGCCCCTTCGCCTCGCGGAGAAAGAGCGGGAGGAACCCGGTGCTGGCCTGCCACGCGAACGCGAACCCGCAGTACGCGAGCACCAGCACCCCGACCCGGCGGTCGCCCGAGAGCCGTCCCGCCGCGCCACGGACGTCGAGGTCGACACGCCGGACCTCGTACGGCTCCCGCGAGAGGTAGTGGAGGCCGACGGCGACGCCGACGAGGGTCGCCGCGACGGGGAGAAACGGCGTCTGCCAGACCGTCGTCGCGACGACGACGACGGCGACACCGGCGGCGGCGGCCCCACCGACGTCGCCGGAGGCGGTGTGGACGCCGAACGCCGCGGCCCGCTTCGCCTCGAACCGGTCGGAGACGAGCGCGCGCGCCGCCGTCGGGAACAGCCCGACGCCGACGCCGACGACCGCACAGGCGACGAGGAAGACGGGGTAGACGACAGCCGTCGAGAGCAGGGCGTAGCCCCCGGCGGCGAGGAGGAGCGCACCGACGAGCAGCGCCCGCCGCGAGAGCTGGTCGGAGAGCCGCCCGCTCGGGTACTGGAGCAGGGCGTAGACGCCCCAGAGCGTCGTGAGCGCCACGCCCGCCTCTGCTGCGGTGATGCTCAGGTCCCCGATGACCTCCGGCAGGAGTGGCGGGAGGAGGAGCCGTCCGCCCTGGACGACGAACCAGCCGAACGAGACGAGGAGGAGGAGCCGCCCGCCGTGTCCGGTCACGAGGCTCTCCTCCGGCTCCGGCTCCGCTCCGACCCGCGCCTCCGCCGTTCGGTCCGGCACGCACTCACGCTATCCTACGCCCGGTTTAACCGACCGGAGCCGGTGATTCCAGCCGGAGCCGTCCGACGGGTACGCTTTTCAGGACGGCCCCCGCCGACCCGGTATGCTCGCAGACGACCCCGAGGGATTCCTCGACGGCGTGCGCGTCGTCGACCTGACGACGTTCGTCACCGGCGGCTTCGCGTCGACGATGCTCGCGAACCAGGGCGCCGAGGTCGTCAAGGTCGAGCGCCCCGGCGCCGGGGACGACAACCGCCACTCCGGACCGCCGTTCGTCGACCCCGACCCGGACTACGACGGCCCGGGCCGGACCGCCGACGAGAACGGCGAGTCGCCGTACTTCTGGACGGTCAACTACGACAAGCGCTCCGTCGAGTTCGACCTCAAGACCGAGGCCGGTCACGCCGCGCTGCTCGACCTCGCGAGCGAGGCCGACGTCTTCCTCGAGAACTTCCGCCCCGGCACCGCCGAACGCATCGGCGTCGGACCGGAGGATATCCGCGCGGTAAACGAGGACGTGATCTACTGCTCGATCTCGGCCTACGGCGAGACGGGCCCGTGGGCCGCTCGTCCGGGCTACGACCTCCTGGTTCAGGGGACGAGCGGCATCATGAGCGTCACTGGCCCGGCGGACGGCGAGCCGTGCAAGGTCGGGCTGCCACAGACGGACCTCATCACGGCGATGTGGGCGGCCTTCGGGATCACGGGCGCGCTCTTGCGCCGGGAGCTGACGGGCGAGGGCGACCGGATCGAGCTCGGGATGCACGACGCCGCGCTCCCGTGGCTGACGAAGCAGGCCGGCAGGTCGTTCGTCGGCGAGACCCCGGGACGGATGGGCACCCGCGACCCGGTGCTCGCGCCGTACCAGGCGTACCCGACCGCGGACGGCTACCTCAACGTCGGCTGTGCGAACGAGAAGCTCTGGCGTGGGCTCTGCGAGGCGATCGACCGCCCCGGACTCGCCGACGACGAGCGGTTCGAGTCGAACCCCGCCCGCGTCGAGCACATGGACGAGCTAGAGGCGGAGCTGTCCGAGACGTTCCGCGAGCGCACGACCGACGAGTGGGTCGACCTGCTGGCCGACGAGCACGGCCTGCCGGTCGGCCCGGTCAACACCGTCGACGAGGCGCTGGCGAACGAGCAGACCGAGGCCCGCGGCGTCGTCCGGTCGATGGAGCACCCGACCGCCGGCGAGATCGATGTGGTCGAACACCCGCTGAACTTCGAGAACGCCCGCTCGGGCTTCCGCGACACGCCGCCGCTCCTCGGCGAGGACACCGAGGCCGTCCTCCGGGAGCTCGGCTACGAGGACGACGACATCGAGGCCCTCCGCGCGGCGGGCGGTATCCCGGCCGACTGACCGCGCTCGGCTCCGGCCCCCGGCGTCGGCGCCTCAGTAGGGGTCGAACGCCGGCCGCGAGTCGTCCCCGCGGGGGAGGCGCCACCGCTCGCGGTACTCGTCCGCGAGGGAACGGCCCGCCTCGGTGAACAGGAACAGGACGCCGTACGGCTCCGTGTGACCGGTCGTGCCGGGCCCGTCGGCGTCGACGACGACGAGCTCTGTCGCCGGCGCGTCGGCGCGCGGGAGCCCGCGGAACAGCGGTTCGAGCGGGACGAGCCCGGTCGCGACACGGCGGACAAATGCGCCGTCGGGGAAGGCGTCGCGGGGCTGAACCCAGACCTCGCCGGCGGCACCGTCCGGCCCGAGCGTCCGACCGGCCGGCTCGACGGGCCCGTCGCCCGCCGCGTCGACGGCCCGTGCCCACGTCTCGCGGGCGACCGACGGGTAGTCGACGTCGGTCGCGAAGTCGACGGCCACGCTCTCCGCCGGGTCTGGGTCCGGGTCGACGAGCCGCCACGGCTCCTCCGGGGCGTCGGGGTCGCCCTCGACCGTCGCGTCGACGAGGTCGCCTGTCGAGAGGTCGTCGACGACTCGCTGCCGGTCGTCCGGGTAGCCCGACTCGTAGACCGTGTAGAGGCGGTCGCCGCCGACGTCGACGAGGTTGAGATGTGGCACGGCTTCGAACACGCGGTAGACGCGAAAGGTACTCTCGACGCGGCTCACGCCGGAAGGTGGTGCCGGGGACGGATACGGGTTCGTCTCGTAGCCCCGGCGACACCTCTTTGCCGCCCCCACGCGCGAACGGGACCATGGCACACACCGAGAGCGGTCGGGACGCTGGCGAGACAGCCGCACTCGCGGAGTTCGTGGCGGCGACGACGGCGGCGGACGTCCCCGAGTCGGCGCTCGCGGACGCCCGGGTCGCGATACGGGACTACCTCGGCGTCGCCGTCTACGGCGCCCACCACGACGTCGGCGACCGCATCGCGGCCCACGTCGACGCGACCATGGGCGGCGACGACGCGTCGGTTCTGGCCCGCGGGCGGGCGAGTCAGACCGGCGCCGCGCTGGCAAACGGGACGTTCGGCCACGCCGTCGACTACGACGACACCTTCGAGTCGATCGTCGTTCACCCGACGTCGCCGGTGTTCGCGTCGGCGCTCGCGGCAGCCGAGGCCGCGGACGGCACGGCGACGGAACTCCTCGTCGCCTACGTCGTCGGCTGCGAGGTGGCGTACCGCGTCGGCCACGCGACCTACCCCTCGCACTACGCGAACGGGTGGCACCTCACCGGCACGGCGGGGTCGTTCGGCGCGGCGGCGGCGGCGGCGTCGGTGCGCTCGCTCTCCGCCGACGCGACCCGACGGGCGTTCGGCGTCGTCGCCAGCGGGTCGTCGTCGCTCAAGACGAACTTCGGGACGATGACGAAGCCGCTCCACGCCGGCCACGCCGCCGAGACGGGCCTCCGCGCCGCGATGCTCGCCGACGGCGGCTGGACCGCCGACCGGACCGTCCTCGAGGGCGAGTTGGGCTACGGCGCGGTGATGACCCTTGACGACGACTACGACCCCGCAGAGATTCTCGCGGGCCTGGACGACCCAGACCCGTGGGCCGTCGCAGACGTCGGCTACAAGCCGTACCCGTCGGGGGTCATCACCCACGCGGCGATGGACGCGCTCCGGAACCTGGTCCACGACCACGGTCTGACGCCCGAGCGGACCGAACGCGTGGTGGTCACCCTCGACGAGGCGGCGAGCGAGATGCTGATCCACGCCGACGCCGACGACGAACTGGCGGCGAAGTTCTCGATCGAGTTCTGTCTCGCCGCCGTCCTGCGCGAGGGCGCAGCCGGCGTCCACGAGTTCACCGACGAGTACGTCCGGGCGCCGGCGACACGGGCGGCGATGGCGCTGGTCGAACGCGACTTCGAGGCCGACCCCTTCGGCGACGAGTTCGCGGACTACGGCGCCCGTGTCGTCGTCGAGACAGCCGCTGGCGAGCGCCACGAGGCCACCGTCCCGCACGCCCCGGGGAGTCCGAACAACCCCGTCGGCGAGGACCGCCTCGTCGCGAAGTTCGAGGAGACCGCCGGCACGGTGTTGCCGGCGGCCGAGGTCGACGAACTCCGGGCTGCGGTCGAGGCTCTCGGGACGGAGTCGGGGTCGCTCGCCCGACTGTCGGCTGCCGTGTAGCGCCGTCCAGCGGCTGCTCGCCACGCGATCGGGCGTGCACACGACCGCCCGTACCCCCGTCCGGCAGCCGGTCGTGGGGGCTCAGGCGACCGTACAGCGGTCGAACAGCCCCGAGAGATCCGGCTCGGCCTCAATGCGCTCGACCCACGAGACGACCTCCTCGACGCGGCCCTCCGGCAGACGGTCGGCGGCGGCCCGCTCGAACTTCGTACGGAGGTCCGCCCGTGTCAGGGGGTTCTCGGGGTGGCCCGACGGGTACTCGACGTACCGCTCGTAGGTGTCCGTCGCCGTCTCGACGGTCAGCGCGTCGGGGAACGCGTCGCCGTACATCCGCGTGAACTCGGGGTCCTCGACGACCTCGATGCGGTCCATCAGCTCGCGCACCTCGTCGTCCCGCACCTTCTCGTCGGCCAGCTGCTCGAGACCGAACCGACCGTCGACGGCCCCGCGGGCGACGACGTACGGCAGCGAGTGGTCGGCGGTCTCGCGTGTCTCCGGGTCCCACTTCTCGGGGTCGTCGGCGATGATGTCCACGGCGGCCTCGTAGGTCCGACAGCGTATCGCCGTGATCTCCCGCCAGTCGAGCGACTCCGAGTCGCAGACGTCGAGCACGGAGCCGAGCGCCGCCTGTGCGTGGTACTCGACCGGATAGTTCTTCACGAGGGTCTCGGTGAGCTTGAACGTCCCGCCGTTACCGCCGAACTCGTTGGTGTCGAGCGCGAACGGTCCGGCCACCTGCTCGAAGAAGCCGAACTCGCCTTCGAACACCGGGGCGGGCCCGCTGACCCCCGCGTCGGCGAGTTCGGCGGCGACGACGGCGTTGCGGGCGACGTTGCCGAACGCGAACCCCTTCCACTCGGTCAGCTCGCCCGTCCGGGCCTGTCTGAGCGCTACGTGTCCGGTGACGGCGACGTTGACCGCCTCGCGGAGCGCCTCGCGGCCGAGCCCGAGCAGCCGTCCGGCGGCCAGCGTCGCCGAGACGAGCCCGTAGTTGACGTGGTCGAACCCCTCTGTTCGTAGCGAGGCGGCGTCACAGAGCCGACACTGGAGCTCGTACGCCAGCGCCGTGGCGACGAGCACCGCCTCGCCCGACCTGTCGGCGGCGCTGGCCGCGGCGAGGACGGCCCCGAGGTTGTCGGAGGGGTGGGCCGGCTCCAGGGAGAGGTACGTGTCGTTCCAGTCGAGATAGCGGATCAGCCCGCCGTTGAACAGCGCCGCCGCCTCGACGGACGCGGACCCGTCGTGCCAGAGGAGGCCGGCGTCGCCCGGCTTTCCCTCGGCGTACGAGCGGAGGGGGTCGAGCGACGGGTCGGCCTCGGCGGCGAGCGCACACGCCACGGCGTCGACGACGCGGCGCTTGGCGACCGCCACGGCGTCGTCGTCGAGGTCGTCGTACCGCAGCTCGTGGGCGTACCGGGCCAGGTCGGCAGCGAGGTCCTCGTCGGTCATCACCACGGCTGCTCCCGGCGGGGAGATAAGTCTCGGCCCCGCGCTCAGCGCTCCACGACCGTCGAGGCCCACCCGCTCGCGCCGCGGGGCTGCGGGGTGCTCTCTGCCGCCGGCTGGACCGTCCCGTCGGCCTCGACGGCCCTCGCGACAACCTCGTGTCGGTCCCGCGTCGGCTCGAACTCGTGGACCCACTGGCGCCAGACGTCCTCGTCGGGCAGCGGGTCGGAGAGCCGCGCGTCGGTCCACGTCTCGCCGCCGTCGGTCGACACCTCGACCCGATCGACGCCCCGGGTCCCCGCGTAGGCGAGGCCGCCGACCCGGACCCGCCCGTCGTCGAGGCGTCGCTCGGTCCACAGCTTCGCGACGGTGTTGACCGTCCCCGTCCCGAACCAGCCGCGCTTCTCCCAGTAGCCCTCCTCCTCACCGTCGAGCACCTCGATCTCGGTGATCCACTTGACGTTGATCTCGCCCCAGTGCCCCGGCACCAACGCCCGGACCGGCGCGCCGTGTTTCCGCGGCAGCGCCGCGCCGTTCATCCGGTACGCCAGGAGGCCGCCACGGAGCGCCTCGAGCGGAAACTCGTTGTAGTAGCCGTCGGCTGCGTGCAACGTCACGTTGTTGCCGACGGGGCCGGCCCGGTCCAGCAGCGCGTCGACCGGAACGCCGGTCCACAGCGCCGTGCTCATCTTCCGACCGTCGACCTCGTCGCCGACACACCGGATCGTCATGAACCGGTGTTCGACCGGGAGGTCGGCGAGGTCGTCGAACGTCAGCGTCTGTGTCTCGAGCACCGACCCCGTGATCTCGAGCTCCCACTCTGCCGTCTCGACCGTCGGATTGATACTGTTGATGTCGACCTCGTAGAACTCGCCGATGTCGGTCACCAGCGGGTCGACTCCCTCCGCGTCGACCTCCCGCTCTGCTGCCGTCGCCAGCCGGTCTTCGACCGCCGCGGCGACCGTCTGGTCTGCCGGTCGTGACGGCTCGCGCTCGCGCGGGCCGAGCAGAGCCGAGAGCCCGACGACACCGGCCACGCTCCCGGCCGCACGGAGCAGTCGCCGCCGGCTGGGGGCCGTGTCCGTCGCCGCCGGCGTCACCTCCGTGGCAGCGACGACGACGCCCGCCGCGACGCCCGCCCCCGTCGCCGACCGGAGGCTCCCGGCGGCGACGGCAGCCGCCGCCCAGACCGCCACCCCGGCGAGCGCGGCGGTGACGGCGGGGCCGCTGTCGCGTCTCCCGGCGAGCGCGAGCGCCGACGCGACCGCAGCCGCACAGAGGCCAGCCGCGAGCGCGAGCGCCGAGCCGAACGCGACGAGCGAGGCGTAGTCGCCCAGCACGGCGATTGCCGTCAGGGCGACGACGCCGGGACTGGCGGCGACGACGAGCGACTCGGCCGGCGCGCCGAGAAAGGCACCGGTCGCGCCGACGGCGGCGTACGACCCCGCGACTCCGGCGCCGCCGGCAGCCGCGGCGACGACGAGACGACCGACGAGACGGCTCATGGCAGTGACAGACGCCGCCGACATATCAGCGTGTCGTCGACCGAGCGACGGCCCGGACCCGCTCAGTCGTCGCCGGTGACGGCGACGCGCGGGTCGATGAGGCCGTAGACGATGTCGACCACGTAGTTCCCCAGGATGACCCAGATGGCCACGAGGAAGAAGACGAACTGGACGACCGGGAAGTCACGGAACAGCACGGCGTCGACCAGGAAGCTCCCGACGCCGGGCCAGTTGAACACGATCTCGACGAGCACGAGCCCGCCGATCGCACGCGTCATCGACACCGGGAACAGCGTGATCACCGGCAGCGAGGCGTGTTTCATCACGTGCTGGAGCTGTGTCGACTTCGCCAGCCCCTTCACGCGGTGGTAGTACGCGAAGTCCTGGCCGGAGACCTCAACGACGCTCGTCCGCATCACCAGCGACGGGAGGTAGAGGTACCGCAGGACGATAGTGAGGTACGGCAGCGTGTAGTGCTTCCAGAAGTCGGCGGTCTGGACCATCGCGAAGAAGTTGTCTCCGACCTGCGAGGCGGTGCTCGTCGAGAGCATCCCGCTCGTCGGAAACCAGTTGAGCCAGCCCGCGAAGACGATCACCATCAGGATGGCGAGGAAGAACGACGGGACCGTCCCGGTGATCGTGACCGGGATGATGCCGTACTTCTCGAAGCTCGAGTCGCGGTTGTTGCCGAGCAACGCCCCGTAGATCGACCCGAGGATGTACGCCGTCGTGATCGCCGGGCCGACGAGGATGAACGAGTTCCAGATACGCCCCTTCGTGACCTCCCAGACAGGCCCGCCGAAGCGGAAGGAGTTGCCCATGTCGGCCTGGAGAAGGTTGACCATGTAGTTGATATACTGGACGTACAGCGGCTCGTCGAGACCCCACTTCGCCCGCAGGGCCGCGAGCTCCTCCTCGCTGGCCCCGGTGTTCGCGATGAGGTCGATGAAGCTGCCCGGCATCGACCGGAAGAAGACGAACAGCGCGGAGGCGACGAGCAGGATGAGCCCGGCCGTGATGACCGTCCGCTTGAGGAAGAACCGCAGCTTGCTCATCGGCGTGCACCTCCGCGGGCGGCGTCAGTCATCGTCGCTCACCACCGGCTCCTCCGTCTCGACACCGGCGCCGGCCCCGGTTGCCTCCTCGTGGTCGTAGTAGAGGTGACAGGCGACCTCCCGGTCCTGCTCAACGCCCCAGTCGAGCGGCCGCTCGTCGCAGATCGGCATCTGCTCCGGGCAGCGGTCCTTGAACCGACAGCCCGAAGGGAGGTCGATCGGGTCGCTCGGCGACCCCTGCATGCTCGTCCGCTCCCGCCCGAAGTGCGGGTCGGGGACCGGGATCGCCTCGATCAGCGCCTGCGAGTAGGGGTGTTTCGGGTCGTCGATGAGCTTCTTCGTCGGTGCCTCCTCGACGATCCGGCCGAGGTACATGACGTTCACCTTCTCGCACACGTACGACACCGTCGAGAGGTCGTGCGAGATGTAGAACATCGACACGCCGAGGTCGTCCGTGAGGTCGCTGAGCAGGCGGAGTACCGCGGCCTGTGTCGACACGTCGAGCATCGACACCGGCTCGTCGGCGAGGATGACGTCCGGCTCGAGCACGAGCGCACGTGCGATCGAGACCCGCTGTTTCTCGCCGCCCGAGAGCTGTTTCGGGAGCCGGTCGATGTACTTCTCCGGCGGGTTCAGCTCGGCGCGTTCGAGCGCCTCGTACACCCGCTCTTCCTCTCTGTCCATGTTGTGGACCTGGAGCGGCTCCATGAGCGTCTCCCGGACGGTAAACTTCGGGTCCATGGAGTTGAACGGGTCCTGAAAGATGATCTGGACGCGCCGGCGGAACTCCTTCCAGTCGGCCTTGTCGAACTCCGAGACCGGCTGCCCGTCGAAGACGAGCTCGCCGCCGGTCGGCTCGTACAGGCCCATCAGCGTCATCAGGAGCGTCGACTTGCCACAGCCGCTCTCGCCGATGACGCCCTGTACCTGGTTTGGGTACAGCTCGAGGTTGACACCGTCGACCGCACGGACCTTCGGCGGCTCGCGGCCGAAGATCTCGTTCGTGATCGTCTTGACGATGTTGTCCGTCTGCGAGAAGTGTTTCTCGACCCCCTGTAGCTCGAGTAGCGGCGCCTGGTCCTGGTAGCTGTGGTCGTTCGTCATTCGGAATCACCCGCGACAGGTCGGGAGTCGACCGTCGACGTCTCCGCGTCGTCGAGGTACTCCGCCGCCAGCGTCTCCATCTCGTCCCACCGGATACAGCCGGCGTAGTGGTCGGCGTCGCCGACCTGTTCGAGCGGCGGCGCGCCGTCGCGACACTCCTCGGTCGCCCACGGACAGCGGTCGACGAACGTACAGTAGTCGACGTCCTCCCGGAGCTGTGGCGGGCTCCCCTCGATGATCCCTAGCTCCTGGTCCGGGAACCGGATGTCGGGGAACGCCTCCTGGAGCAGGATCGAGTAGGGATGCCGTGGGTTGTCGAACAGCTGTTTTATATCTCCCGTCTCGGCGACCTGGCCGCCGTGGAGCACGGCGAGCGAGTCGCAGGTCTCGAAGATCACGGAGATGTCGTGGGTGATCATCAGCATGCTGATCTCACCCTCGTCTCTGATCTTGTCGAGGTATTTCAGAATCTGGTCCTGCATGATGACGTCGAGCGCCGTCGTCGGCTCGTCGGCGATGATCAGGTCCGGGTCGAGGAACAGCGCCAGCGCGATTATCGCACGCTGTTGCATCCCTCCGGAGAACTGGTGGGGGTAGTCGTGGATGCGCTCCTCTGGCAGCCCGACGACCTCGAACAGCTCCTTGAACCGGTCGAGGGACTTCTCCTTCGACCAGTCGGTGTGTCGCTGGGCGAGCTCGATCGCCTGCTCGCTCAGCTTCATGATCGGGTCGAGGCTGTTCATCGAGCTCTGCGGGATCAGCGATATCTCCTTCCAGCGGATCGTGTCGCTGAGCTCGCCCTCCGAGAGGTCCTGTATCTCCTCGCCACGGTATTTGATCGTCCCCGACATCACCTCGCCGTTCTCGTCGAGCCCGCCGATCATGGCCTTCGCCATCGTGCTCTTGCCCGACCCGCTCTCGCCGACGAGGCCGAAGTACTCGCCCTCGCTGACGGTGAACGAGGCGTTCGTCACCGCGCGGATATCCTCGCCTCTGGTGTGGTAGTGGATGTCGAGGTCTTCGACTTCGAGTAGTGGGTCACTCACGGTTAGACACCTGCGGTCTCCTCGTCTGCGCCGCCCTCGCTCACACGCTCGTAGCCGCGGCCGAGCAGGAACGTCGAGAGCACGGTGATCGAGATGAGCAGTCCCGGCGGCAGCGCCCACCACGGAGCCTGTGCCATCAGGCCGGTCGTGTATGCGTTTCGCGTCATGATCCCCCACGACGGGATGAACGGGTTCGACACCCCGATAAAGGCCAGTCCGGCCTGGAAGATGATGGCGAACCCGATGCCGAGCGAGAAGAACAGCACCGCCATACTCGCCACGTTCGGGAGGACGTGTTTCGTCACGATCCGGAGGTCACCGGCTCCGACGGCCTTTGCGGCCTTTATGTACGGTCGCTCTTTGATCTGGAGTACCTGTGACCGGAGAACGCGTGCGTTCCCGCGCCACAAGATCACCCCGATTACCAGGATAGAGGCCCAGAACCCGACGCCGAGGAAGGCGATCAGGACGATCGCGAAGGGGATGAGCGGCACGCCGTAGACGAAGTCGGTGAACCGCATCAGCACCGTCTCCGCGAGGCCGCCCTTGTAGCCGGCGGTGACGCCGATCATCAGTCCGATACCGATGATCAGTGATCCGCCGACCAGCCCCGTCACCACCGTCGGCTGTGCGCCGTAGACGACGCGCGAGAAGACGTCCTCCCCGCGCTGTGTCGTGCCGAGCCAGTGGTCGGCCGACGGCGGCTGGAGGCGCTCGAGGCTGCCGTCCTCGGCGAACTGCTGTTCGTCGTACTCGTACGGTGTCACGAACTGACCGAAGATGCCCAACAGCAGGATGAAGACGATGACCCCGAAGGCCAGTTTCGTGAGCCTGTCGGTCAGCAGGAGCCGGATCCCGCCTACGAGGTTGCGTACCACGTAGTTGTTCCGGATTGTCTCCCGGGTCGACCGCTGTGTCGTTTTTGTGCTCAAGGTTTCTATCGAGGGTGTGATCGTGAGTGGTAAAGCCGGTACCGACCGGAGAGCGGAGCTACCGGTTAGCTGTTGCTCTTGAACTCCGCGGCGCAGGGGAACTGGTCGGGGTAGTTAGCCGGTTCGTCGCCCTGGGGCCAGCGCGGCGACAGGTCCACGTCAGACGGGTAGCGGAGCCGGTCGTTGTCGTCGAAGCTCCAGCCGGCGTCCTGCAGGATCTGTCGTGCCCGCTCCGGATTCGCGGACTCGGAGTCGGCCTGCTGGCGGAGGTTGTCCTGCCCCGTGTACCACGGGTGCGAGGGAGCGACCGCGGAGGAGTACAGCATCGGCGTGGACTCACCGAACAGCGCCGTCTGGACCATCGCGTTCCGGTCGATCGCCTGCGAGAAGGCGTGCCGGAACGTCTCGAACTTCGCCGGCCCCCACGAGTACTGCGGGTACATCACGTACGGCAGGAACCCGTCCGTGTTGACGACCTCGGCGAAGTCTACGGCGTTGCGCAGCTCGTCGGCGATGCCGGCGGGCATGCGCAGCGCCATGTTGATCTCCTGGCCGGAGAACGCACGGAACGCGCTCTGTGCGTCCTGGAACACGCGAAGCGTCAGGTCGCCCTGGGCGTCGAGGGTCGGGTGCCCGTCGTGGGGCGAGAGCTCGATGAACGAGCCCTGATTGAAGTTCTCGATCTGGTACGGCCCGGAGCCGATCGGGGTCTCGTCGCCGAAGACGTTCCGCGGGTCCGACGAGGCGTCGAGCGACTCCCACTGGGACTGGGGCATGACACCCCAGCGCGGGAGGATCCGCGTGATGAGCGGGAGGAACGAGTCCTCCATGTTGAACCGGACGGTCTTCTCGTCGATCACCTCGATGGAGTCGTACGGCGGCGAGCTGCCCTTCGGGTACTCGCTCGCGTTCTCGGCGATGAACTCGTAGGTGTACTTGACGTCGCTCGCGGTGATCTCCTCGCCGTTGTGGAACGTCATGTCCGGCTGGAGGTCGAAGGTGATCGTCTGACCGTCGTTCTCGACGGTGTAGTCCTCCGCGAGGGCGTTCTCCAGCTCGTAGTTCTCGTTGTACTCGAGCAGCGTCGAGTAGATGACGTGGTTCCACAGCGCCAGCGACCCCGTGGAGTTGATGACCAGGTGGGTCTTCGTCTCCGTCATCACCGGATTGACGTTGGCGATCTTCGCGTTGTCGCCGGTCGGCGCGGACTCGATGATCGCGCGGTAGCCGGTCTGGAGCAGCCCGGTCGAGCCGAGCGAACTCGGCTCGATCTGGTTCTCGTTGTACGCACCGAACCGGAGGATGGTCGCCAGCGGGATCGAGCCCAGATCCTCCGACATCTGTCCGTGTGCCGTAGCGACCGCCTCGCGGCGCTCGGACTCGCTGGTCGCCTCCGCCTGCGCCGTCGCGGCGTTGGAGTGGGTGCAGTTCGCGTAGTTCGGCGGGTTCCCGTTGCCGTTGTTCCCCGCCCAGCCGGCGCGGAACCGGTGACAGAACTCGAACGGGTCGAGCCTGTCCGGCGACAGCGAGTGCGTCCAGTAGGACATGTGGTGTGTCCGCTTGTCGTTGAAGTTGTTGTTGATCTGGGTCGTGAACGCCACCGGGATGCTCTCGACGGAGAGGCCGATCCCCTCCTCGAGGTTGTTCACGATCCCCGGAATGGAGGCCTCGAACACCCGCGTGTACGACCCCATGTCCGACCAGTACTCGATCTCGAACGTCGGGACGCGCTCGCCGGCCGAGCCGGCTGCGGCCGTCTCCGTGCCGCCCCCAGAGCCGCCGTCGCCCCCAGAGCCGCCGTCGCCCCCAGAGCCGCCGTCGCCGCCGCCGGACCCGCCGGAACAGCCGGCGACCCCGACAGCCGAGGCCAGTGCGAGCCCCTCTATATATCGACGTCGCGAGACCGTACCCTGTGATCCATGACTGTCTGCCATGACAGTCCAAGGCCCGACGTGCCGTAACATAATACTTGTGTATGATCGTGTATATACACGCGAGAGGTCCGGTGTCGCTCCTGTTTCGCCGACCGCGGCGCGTCACCCGGCAGAACCGACGGTGCGTTCAGTCGAACTCCGCTTCCGCTGTGATTATCTGGATCTCCTCCGCGTAACTCGACGGCTGGTGTACGCCGACGAGGCGTGAGTCGATCCGGCCGTTCGCGCAGAACAGCACCGTCGGTGCGACGGCGACGTCGTACTCTGCCCGGAGAAACTGCGGCGACCCCGGACCGTACACCGACGCGAGCGCGACCTCGTCTGGTATCTGGCCGCTGTCCCGGAGCTCCTCGATGTCGTCGCGGAGTTCGTCACAGGAGGGGCAGTCCTCGCGCCAGAAGTAGACGACCGCCGCGGGGTGCTCGTCGAGAAACGGCGGGATCTCCTCGCCGGTGATCGGGGTGAACCCCTCGGGGGCGCCGTTGCTGGGCGGCGGCCCGTCGAACCGCTTCAGCGAGACGGCGACCCTCGCGGCAGCCGTCGTGTCGAAGCCGGCGAGCGCCTCGACGGCCTGCGTCGTCGCCGCGAGGTGACGGTCGACCATCTCGACGTCGAGCCCCAGTGGCTCGGCGACGCGTTCGCGCACGGTGTCCCGGTCGTCCTCGTCGGCGTCGCTCAGCTCGGCCGTCCGGTCGGCGCGCTCGGACTCGAACGCCTCGGTCAGCGCGAGGTCGTCGCCGTCCTCGACGAGGACGCCCGCGGACAGCAGTTCCGAGAGCAGTGCTTCGGGGCCGTCGTTCTGGGCCATACCGCCCGGTCTGGTGGTCGCGTGATTAAACCCGGCGTTCGCCGCGTCGACGGCTCACTCCGGGCCGTATATCTGCTGTTCGAGGCGCTCGACCGCGTCCCTGTTCGAGTACCGCCGCCACGCGTACGCGCCCCCGGCGGCGACGACCGCCCCGACGAGGGCAACCGCAGCCGGGCGGACGGTCCCGCCCTCAAGATAGCCGACGACGCCAGCCGCCACGAGACCGACGCCGAGGACCACCGTCAGGAGCGAGAACTGCTTTATCCACCACGTCCGGGTTCCGATGAACATCTTCCGTGCGACTGTTTCGCACACGGCGGAGAAATGGTTCACGGTCCGGTCGCCCGCGGCCCGGGGTCAGTCGGCGGCTCGACCCGGCGCAGGAGGACGACACCGAGACCGGCGGCGAGGAGGGCGACGCCGGCGAGGAGAGTGAACAGGGCGGCGGGCGAGGCGCAGGTGAGGACGACCCCGGCGCCCGCAGCGCCCGCAGCGCCCGCAGCGCCGACGACGAGGGCGAGCAGCGCCGGGACCGGGAGCACCAGCACCACCTGCCGCCAGCCGAGCCCGACGAGCAGGACCGCGCCGAGCAGCGGTCCGCCCGCGACACCGAGGGTCCCGCCGATACCGTGGTAGGCGAAGGCCGTCCACCGCGCCGCCGCGCCCCAGACGAAGAGTCCGAGCGCGACGGCTGCTAGCCCTTCGCGACCGAGAGGACCGCGAACCGGCGGCCATCCCGGCGATACAGAAGCACCAGCCGCTTCGCGCCGTAGGCGTCCGCGAGCAGGCCCGCCCGGAGCGCGCCGAGTCCGGTCAGGGCGATGCGGTGCCGACGGCGGGCCCGACCGCCGCCGGCGTGGCGCCGAACTCGTCGAGCCACACGGCGACGAGAATCGGAATCACCAGCTCGTAGGCGTGGAAGGCGGCGTGCCCGAGCACCCTGAACCCGGTGAGCGCCCGGTCGTTCGCGTTCACGCCGGGTCGGCCCCCCGGACGTCACGGCAGTCCGGACGAGACCACCGCCCCCGCGTCCGGCCGGTCAGTCCGTCCGGAAGGCCGACAGTACGTCGCGGTCGATCTCGATCCCGAGCCCCGGCTCGTCGCGGATCGGCACCGTCGTCCCGCTGTTCCGGATCGGGTCGACCGCGAGGTCCTCACGGATCGGGTTCGGCGTGCGGTCGAACTCGAGCATCGGCTCCGGCACGTCCGGCAGGGTCGCGAGCACCTGGAGGCTGGCCGCCAGCGCCACCGCCGAGCCGAAGACGTGGGGGTACAGGCCGGCGTTGCGGGCGCGGGCGAGGTCGGCGACCCGCCGCGTCGACGTGAGGCCGCCGGCGCTGGTCACGTCCGGCTGGAGGTAGTCGACACAGCCGCGGTCGAGACACTCGTCGAACTCGTCGAGGAAGGCCCAGCACTCGCCGCCGGCGAGCGACACCTCGAGCGCCTCGTTCAGCCGGGCGTAGCCCCGCTTGTCCCGCGGGACGACCGGCTCCTCGAAGAGGTGGACGTCGAGGTCGGCCAGCCGCTCGCCGACCCACCGGGCGTCGCCGGGGTCGTAGGCGTGGTTCGCGTCGGCCATCAGGCGGACGTCGTCGCCGACGGCCTCGCGGATCGACCGCACGAGCGCGACGTCCTCGGCCCGGCCACAGCCGGGGACGATCCGCTCGAGGCCGATCTTACTCTTCAGCGCGTCGAACCCGGCCTCGACGTGGCTCTCGGCCTCGGCCACGACCGACTCGCGAACCGCCTCGAACGAGTCGACGTCGGGCCAGAAGTGCCCGGTCGCGTACGCCCGCACCTCCGAGCGGTTGTGCCCGCCGAGGAGCCGCGCGACCGACACCCCGAGCCGTCTGCCCTGCAGGTCCCAGAGCGCGATGTCGACGCCCGACAGCGCCGAGACGGGGACGTAGGAGTGGTACGACGACGTGAGCCTGTACCGCAGGTCGTCGTGGATCGACTCGACTGCGCTCGGGTCACGCCCGCGAAGCCACGGTCCGACGTACTCCTCGATCACCTCGCGGTTGCCCGCGACCGGTCCCCAGCACTCGCCCCAGCCCTCGACGCCGTCCTCGTCGACGACGCGGACGAGACAGTACTCGCGGCTGTCGACCCACTTCTGTGCGTTCGCGAACCGCTCCTCGAGGTCGCGCCGGAGCGGAATCGCCTCGACCGTCTCGATGGCCATCGCCGGCTCCTCTCGCGCGTGGTCCCTCAAGCCTTCCCACGTGACCGTCCACCGACACCGTTCGTCTCCCACGTGACGACGACGACCGTGGCGCGGAGCGGCGCTCCCGGCGGCGCGCGAGCGACAGACCGGACGACGAGACGACGCTCGACGCGCCCGACGGGCACCTGACGTACCACGGGCACTGCCACCAGAAGGCGACGAAGAGAGACCACCGCGCGGTCGGGGTTCTCCGTCGCGCGGGCTACGACGTCGACCCGCTCGACTCGACGTGCCGTGGGATGGCGGGGTCGTTCGGCGACGAGGCTGGGCACTACTCGACGAGCGAGGCGATCGGGCGGATCCCGTTCGACCGGGTCGAGACGAGCCCGGGCGAACAGGTCGCCCCCGGTGTCTCCTGCCGGGTCCAGCCCGGCGACGAGTGCGAGGAGTCGATCCCGACCCCGGCGGAGCGGGTGACGGCGGCGCCGGCGTAGGGCAGCGCCCCGCCCGACGAGCCGGGCGACCCGCCGCGACGCCACCGACAAGTGTGCCGGGCGCGGTACGTCCGCCGTGACCCGAGCACACGCTCCGACGACGCCGCCGGTCGCGCTCACGGTCGCGGGCAGCGACTCCGGCGGCGGCGCGGGGATACAGGCCGACCTGCGGACGATGGCGGCTCACGGCGTCCACGGGACGAGCGTCGTGACCGCCACCACGGCCCAGCACACCCGCGGCGTCGAGGACACACACGTCCTCCCGGTCGACCACGTCCGGGCGCAGTACCGCGCGGTCGCAGACGACCTCGACCCCGGCGCGGTCAAGACGGGGATGCTCGCGACGGCCCCCGTCGTCGAGGCGGTGACGGATCTCCTCGCCGACGCCGCGGCGCCGGTCGTCGTCGACCCGGTGATGGTCGCCGCGTCGGGCGACCGGCTGCTGAGCGAGGCCGCCGAGACCGCGTACGAGGGGCTACTGTCGGAGGCGCGCCTCGCGACGCCGAACGCCGACGAGGCCGAGGTGCTCGCCGGGCAGACGGTGGAGACGCCCGCCGACGCCGTCGCGGCGGGCGAGGCGATCCGTGAGACGGGCGCCGACGCCGTCCTGGTGAAAGGCGGTCACCTGCCGGGCGAGTCGGTCGTCGACACGCTCGTGACCGCCGACGGCGTCGAGCGGCTCGAACACCCGCGGGTCGACGCCGACGCCACCCACGGCTCCGGCTGTGTGCTGTCGAGCGCCGTCGCGGCGCGGCTCGCGTCTGGCGAGGCGCTGTCCGGGGCCGTCGCCGCCGCGACGGCGTACCTCGAGCGCGCGGTACGCTACGGCGTCGACGTCGGCGAGGGACCGGGCGCGGTCGACCCGCTCGTCGACCTGTGCGACGACGCGGCGCGCGAGCCGACGGCGGAGGCCGTGACGGCGCTGGCCGAGCGGCTCGTCGACGCCGGCGTCGCGGCGCTGGTGCCGGACACCGGCCTCTCGGTCGCCGGCGCGACACCCGGCGCCGAGACCCGGGCCGACGTCGCGGCGGTCGACGGTCGTGTCGTGCGGACCCGCGACGGCCCGCGTCGGGTCGGCGCGGCGCGGTTCGGCGCCGACGACGCCGTCGCGCGGGCGCTCCTCGGCACGCGCGAAACCGACCCGTCGCTCCGGTTCGCCGTCGCGGTCCGGCGGAACGCCGCTGTCGCGCTGGCCGGCGACCGGGTGTCTGCCGTCCGGAGCCGTGGCCTCGACGACGGGCGGCTCTGCCTGTTCGGGCCGACACCCGACGCCGTCGCGCGCGCGCTGCTCGCCGGCGAGGACGACGACAGGACGGGGGAGTCGGAGAGCCGACATCCGACGTCGTAGCCGGGCGCGTGGGGGATCGTGGCCCGGTGGCGACCGTCACGCTTTATCCGACCGCCGGCAACCGGCGGCCATGGGAATCGTCGAGGAGTTCACCCGCCTGAAGCGGGCGTCGGGGGCGGACGTCCTCGCGATGCAGGTCGGCGACTTCTACGAGTTCTTCGACGACGACGCCGAGCTCGTCGCGGCCGAACTCGACCTGAAGGTGTCCGAGAAGGCAGCCGGCGGGACGACCCACCCCATGGCGGGCGTACCCTGCTCCGAGCTGACGCCGTACCTCCGGGCGCTCGTCGAGCGGGGCTACCGCGTCGCGGTCGCAGACCAGCGCGAGGAGGCGCTTGCCGACGGGAGCCGCGCGCGCGAGGTGACCCGCGTCGTCACGCCAGGGACGCTCGTCGACGCCGACGACGCGGCGGCGCGGCACCTCGCGGCGCTCTGCCGCGTCGACGGCCGGTACGGACTGGCGCTCGTCGACCCGACGACCGGTCGATTCCTCGCGACGACGGCTGCGGACGACGACGGCGCCGTCGCCGAGCTCGCCCGGTTCGCCCCGACAGAACTCCTGCCGGGACCGGACGCCCGCGACGACCCGGCGCTGCTCGACGCTCTCCGGGACGCGACGGACGCGACGCTGACGCTCCACGAGGGACGGGCGTTCGGGCCGAGACGGGCCGAGCGTGCGCTCGCCGAGCAGTTCGGCGAGGGCGTCGTCGACGGTCTCGGCCTCTCGCGTCCGGCCGTCGCGGCGGCGGGCGCCGCCGTCGCGTACGTCGAGGCGACGAACGAGGCGGCGCTGGCGGCGATGACGCGGCTCCAGCCGTTCGACGGCGCCGACCACGTCGCGCTCGACGCGACGACCCGGCGGAACCTCGAGCTCGTCGAGCCGATGACCGGCGACGGCCCGGCGCTCGTCGACGTCGTCGACCACACCGCGACGCCGGCGGGCCGGCGACGCCTCCGCGAGTGGCTCGTCCGGCCCAGCCGCGACGTCGCGGAGGTCGAGCGCCGCCACGACGCCGTCGGCGCGCTTGCGGCGACGGCGCTCGCCCGTGACCGGCTGGCCGAACTCCTCGACGCGACGTACGACCTCGAGCGGCTGGCCGCCCGCGCCGCGAGCGGGAGCGCCGACCCCGTCGCGCTCCGGCGTGTGGGCGAGACGCTCGCGCTCCTGCCGGACCTGCGCGAGACGGTCGCGGAGACGCCGCTCGCGTCCTCGCCCGTCGCGGACCTGCTCTCGCGGTTCGACCGCGAGGCCGCCGCGGCCCTGTGCGAGCGTATCGACGCCGCGCTCGTCGACGACCCGCCGGCGGACGCGAGCGACGGCGGCGTCTTTCGTCGCGGCCACGACGACGCCCTCGACGACCTGATCGAGGACCACGAGACCGTCGTCGCGTGGCTCGACGGGCTCGGCGAACGCGAGCGCGAGCGGACGGGGATCACCCACCTCCAGGTCGACCGGAACGCGACCGACGGCCACTACATCCAGGTCGGACAGTCCGAGACCGACCGGGTTCCGGACGACTACCGCGAGATCAAGACACTCAAGCGGTCGACACGGTTCGTCACCGACGACCTCGAGGAGCGCGCCCGCGAGGTTCGGCGACTGGAGAGCGAGCGCGCGGAGCGCGAGCGGGCGCTGTTCGAGGCGTTCCGCGAGACGGTCGGCGAGCGCGCCGACCTGTTGCGCGCCGTCGGCCGGGCGCTGGCAGAGCTCGACGCGCTCGGGAGCCTCGCGACCCACGCCGTCGAGGCCGACTGGTGCCGTCCGACGCTCGCTCCAGACGCGCCGAGACTGCTCGCGCTCGACGCCGCGCGTCACCCCGTCGTCGAGGCGACGACGGAGTTCGTGCCGAACGACCTCCGGCTCGACCCGGACCGGCGGCTCCTGCTCGTCACCGGCCCGAACATGAGCGGCAAGTCGACGTACATGCGACAGGCGGCGCTCGCCGTCGTCCTCGCACAGGCCGGGTCGTTCGTCCCCGCCGCCGACGCGACAGTCGGGCCCGTCGACGCCGTCTACACCCGTGTCGGCGCGCTCGACGAACTCGCGGGCGGGCGTTCGACGTTCATGGTGGAGATGGAGGAGCTGGCGAACATCCTCCACGGCGCGACCGAGCGGTCGCTCGTCGTCCTCGACGAGGTGGGCCGCGGAACGGCCACCTACGACGGCATCAGCATCGCGTGGGCGGCGACAGAGTACCTCCACAACGAGGTGCGCGCCCGGACGCTGTTCGCCACCCACTACCACGAGCTGACGGGGCTGGTCGAGGAGCTCCCGGCTGCTGCGAACGCACACGTCGCCGTCGACGACACGGGCGACGGCGTGACGTTCCTCCGGACCGTCCACGAGGGCCCGACCGGCCGCTCGTACGGGGTCCACGTCGCCGACCTCGCCGGCGTGCCGGCGCCGACCGTAGACCGCGCCGCCGACGTGCTGTCGCGGCTCCGGGACGAGCGGGCGGTGGAGGCCCGTGGCGGCGGCGGCGAGCCGGTCCAGACGACGTTCGACCTGGGCGCCGGGGAGTTCCGGACGCCGGAGGACGGCGACTCCGGGTCGGGGTCCGACACCGACCCCGCGGCGGCGGCGGTTCTCGCGGAGCTGCGCGAGCTCGACGTCGACGAGACCGCGCCCTTAGAGCTGATGCGTCGGCTCCAGGAGTGGCAGCGGCGGCTCGACGGCTGACCGGCCGGGGCTACGCCTCGTAGCGGAGGTCCGGCCGCGACAGCGTCGTCTCCTTCTCGGTGACCACCTGGACCAGCGTGTAGGTGCCGTCCTCGACGGCCTCGATGCCCTCCGCCAGCGCACCGCGGAGCTCGCCGGGGCTCTCGACGTGGATTCCCTTCCCGCCGAGGGACTCCGTGACGCCCACGAGGTCGCCGCCGAACGGCGTGTCGTAGCTCGCCATCTCGTGGTTCTTGAGGTAGACGGAGAGCACGGGTAGATCCTCGCGGGTCGCCGTCTCGATGTCCATCCCGGTCATGCCGACGGCACCGTCGCCCCAGACGTTCACACAGAGCTTCTCTGCGCGGGCGATCTTCGCGCCGAGCGCCAGTCCTAGCGAGTAGCCGAGCTGGGTCGTCTTGCCCCAGCCGAGATAGCCCATCGGCTCCGTCGCGGCGTAGAACGCGGCCATGAATTCCCGCGGGTTGCCGGCGTCGGCGGTGACGACCGCGTCGTCCTTCGGGAGCAGCTCGTCGAGCTCGTGGACGACGCGGTAGGGGCCGATCGGCGCCGTGTCGTCGGTGAGCCTGTCCGCCCAGTCCGCGACCCACTCGGACCGACTCCGGTCTATCTCCCGCACCACGTCGTCGCGCCGACCGCGAGGACCGTCGAGGCGCTCCTCGGCGGCGTCGACGAGCGCCTCCAGCACCAGCGTCGCGTCGCCCGGCAGCGCCACGTCGACGTCTGCCTCCTTGCCGATATCACCGGGGTCGAGCGTCGAGTGGACGATCGTGTTGTCGCTCGGGACAGTGAGGCCGTACGCGGTCGTCGAGAAGCTACAGCCGACGCCGAACAGACAGTCCGTCTCCTGCATGAACTGTGCGAGCTGTCGCGGCTCGGACTCCGAGGCCGCACCGAGCGAGAGCGGGTGGTCCTCCGGAAACGCGCCTCTGGCGTTCAGGCTGGTCGCGACCGGCACTCGAGCAGCTCGGCGAACGCCCGAAGCGGCGCCCACGCCCCGGCGTAGTTGACGCCCTGTCCGGCGAACACGGGCTCGTCGGCGGCGAGTAGCTCGTCGAGCGCGGCCTCGACCCCTGCCGGGTCCGGCCCGACCCGGCTCCGCGACGTCGGAGCGTAGCCGCCGTCGCCGACCTCGGCGTCCCACACGTCCATCGGCACCTCGACGAGCGCGGGACGGGGCCGACCGTTGCGGGCGGCGTGGAACGCGCGCCGGAGCGTCTCGACGACCGCGTCGGGGTCGTCCAGCTGCTCGGCGGTCTTGGTGACGTGTTCGTAGTTGCGCACGGAGTTGAACTTCAGGTCGACGTCGGTCTTCGCACGATCGTAGCCGCGCGGGAGCGCGACCATCGGGACGGACTCGGCGTAGGCCTGTGCGATCCCGGGAAACGAGTTCTCGGTGCCGGGCCCGTGCTGGCAGCAGAACACGCCGACCTCCTCGCCGGCGGTGATCCGCGAGACACCGTCGGCCATATGCTCCGCGATGCGCTCCTGTCGCGTCACGACCGTGCGGATGCCGGCGTCCTCGGCGGCGCCGGAGTCGAGCAGCGGGTTCGACGGGAATCCGAACAGGTAGTCGCTCCCCTCCCGAGCGAGGATCTGCGCGATCGCCTCTGTGACGTCCATAGCTCCGACTCTGGCCAGTTCACGCGAACTTATAACTACGGACGCGACGGCCACCTCCGGCGGCGAACGGGACGAAACGCTCAACTGCCGACCGACCCGGCTGCCGTGACCCGACTCGCCCTCGAACGGCTGTGTGTCCACGAGTCGGTCGAGAACGTGCTCCCGACCGAGCCGTTCGTCGCGGCGTTCGACGACCTGCCGATCCCGGCGGCCCTCGTCGGCGACGACGAGCAGTACGCGGAGACGGACGGTGTGGTGAGCTACTGCCCACACGACGGGCTCCTCGACGCGGCGTGGACACACTGTGCCCGCGCAGGCTACGACGACTTCGACACCGACGCCTACGCGTCACGCGGTGTCCCGCTCACGAACTCGACGGGGATCCACGCCGCGACGGTCGGCGAGATCGCCCTCGGCTACGCGCTCTCGCTGGCGCGCTACCTCCACGTCTATCGCGACCAGCAAAACGAGACCGACCGGCGCGACCCGCCGTACGACCGGCCGTTCACGCTCCAGGCCGAGCGACTCTGTGTCGTCGGCCTCGGTACGATCGGCAGCGGGATCGCGGCCCGTGCCGACGCCCTCGGGATGGACGTCGTCGGGGTCCGGCGGTCGCAGGAGCCGACCGAGGTCGTCTCGGCGCTGTACCCCCCCCGACGACCTCCACGAGGCGATCGCGGACGCCCGGTTCGTCGCGCTGGCGGTGCCACACACCCCCGAGACGGAGGGGACGCTCGGCGCCGCCGAGTTCGGCGTGATGCGCGACGACGCCTACGTCGTCAACGTCGCGCGCGGGCCCGTCGTCGACGAGCCGGCGATGGTCGAGGCGCTCCGGGCGGGCGAGATCGCCGGCGCCGGGCTGGACGCGTTCGAGACGGAGCCGCTGCCGGCGGACTCGCCGCTGTGGGAGATGGACGAGGTGATCGTCTCGCCGCACGTGGCGTCGGCGACGAACCGCTACCACCTCGACATCGCCGGCCTCGTTCGCGAGAACGTCGAGCGGTTTCGGTCGGGCGAGCCGCTGCGGAACCGGGTGGCGTAGGCGCGGCGCCGAACGGAGAGGGGCCACGAGGCCGAGGCCGGCGACGACGGAGCCGTCCGAGGGGAGGCGCGGGCCGGCGCGAGGCGTCTCCGCGAGACCGAGCGCGGCGCTTCCTGCTGTCCCGCCCCGCCCCCCGAGCGCCGGCTTCAAGCCTCCCGGTGTCGAGTGTCGCCCGATGAGCAACGGCGGGACGATCGAACGACTGGACGAGACGACGGTCCGCCGCATCGCCGCGGGCGAGGTGGTCGAGCGGCCGGCGTCGGCGGTCAAGGAGCTGGTCGAGAACAGCCTCGACGCCGGCGCGGCCCGCGTCGCGGTCCGGGTCGCGGGCGACGGCACCGACCTGATCCGGGTGCGCGACGACGGCGCCGGGATGACGGCGACGGAGCTCGCCGTCGCCGTGGAGGAACACACCACCTCGAAGATCGGGTCCGCGGACGATCTCGACCGGCTCGGTACGCTCGGGTTCCGTGGCGAGGCGCTGTACACTATCGGCGGCGTCTCGCGGCTGGAGGTTCGGTCGCGTCCGCCAGACGCAGACCAGGGCCACCGTGTCGTCGTCGACAACGGGACCGTCGGCGACGTCGAACCGGCGGCCTGTCCGCCCGGGACGGTCGTCGAGGTGTGCGACCTGTTCGGCGAGACGCCCGCGCGCCGGAAGTTCCTCGGGCAGCCGTCGACGGAGTTCGCCCACGCCAGCCGCGTCGTCTCGCGGTACGCCCTCGCCAACCCGGACGTGTCGGTGTCGCTCTCGCACGACGGCCGCGAGACGTTCGCCACCGACGGGCGCGGGCGACTGCGTCCGGCAGTGCTCTCGGTCTACGGCCGCGAGGTGGCCGAGTCGATGGTCGACGTCGACACCCGACCCGACGGCCCGGTCGACCGCGTCCACGGCCTCGTCTCGCACCCCGAAACAACCCGGGCATCGCAGGACTACCTCGCCACGTTCGTCAACGGGCGCTCGGTCTCCTCGCCGGTGGTGCGCCAGGCCGTCGTCGCCGCGTACGGCGGTCAGCTCGCGGCAGACCGCTATCCGTTCGCCGTCCTGTTCGTCGAGGTGGCGCCCGACGCCGTCGACGCGAACGTCCACCCGCGCAAGACGGAGGTACGCTTCGACGACGCGACCGCGGTCGAGCGGGCGGTCCGCGAGGCCGTCGACGCGGCGCTCGTTGACGACGGGCTGGTGCGGTCCGGCGCGCCGCGGGGCCGGAGTCAGCCGGCGGAGACGACGGTGACGCCGGACGGCGCGACAGAGCAGTCGGCCGACGACGCGGGCGCCGGCGGCGAGCCGACCGACGACGGCTCCGGGGACGCGACGACCCCGCGCGGGGCGTCGGTCGACAACGGCTCCGGCGGACCCGAGCGCCCGCAGTCGGACGACGACGACCCGACCGGCGGTCCGACTCCGGGCGTGTCGACGCGTGACCGTCCGGCCCGCGCCGTCGCACCGACGGCACAGCGGACGCTCGAGGGCGACGACCCCGGCGTCCGCGAGTTCGACCGGCTCCCGCCGATGCGGGTGCTCGGTCGGCTCCACGAGGCGTACGTCGTCGCGGAGACGCCCGACGGGCTCGTGCTGGTGGACCAGCACGCCGCCGACGAGCGGGTGCACTACGAACGGCTCCGGGCCGAACTGGTAGACGACGCCGCGACACAGGCCCTCGCAGACCCCGTCGACCTCGAGCTGACCGCCCGCGAGGCGGCGCTGTTCGCCGACCACGCCGACGCGCTGGCGCGGCTGGGCTTTCGCGCCGTCCGGACCGGCGAGCGGACCGTCGAGGTGCGCACCCGACCGACAGCGCTGGGCGAGGCGCTCGACCCGACACTCCTGCGAGACGCACTGGCCGACGCCGCCGCGGGGTGCGCGGACCGAACCGTCGACGCCGTCGCCGACGACCTGCTCGCCGACCTCGCCTGCCGTCCGGCGGTGACGAGCGGGACGTCACTGACCGAGGGGTCGGTGCTCGACCTCCTCGCGGCGCTCGACGGCTGTGCGGACCCGTTCGCCTGTCCACACGGGCGACCGACGGTCGTCCGGATCGACCGCGAGGAGCTGGCAGACCGGTTCGAGCGCGACTACCCGGGCCACGGTCGCCGGCCGGAGATGGAGTGATCGATCACGAAGAATTATACCTGGCGGATTCGACGCCTCGCGCGATGCCGGAGTGTCAGAACTGCGGTGGCTTCGTCACCGAGGCGTACGTACGGGTGTTCGCCCCGAACGGGATGCGGAATCCGCGAGTCTGCCCGGACTGTGAGGACCGGGTTCGGGACGGCGCCGAGGTGCGCGAGGCCCGGAGCAAGCGCCACTAGCGATTTATACCCACGGCGCGGGAGACGCCGGTAGCCAGTGACCGACATCGTGACCGTCGGCGAGGCGCTGTTGCGGCTCTCGCCGCCCCGGGGTGACCGACTCGCGAACGCGACCGGCTTCGACGCGTACGTCGGCGGTGCGGAGGCGAACGCCGCCGTCGCCGCCGCGGGACTGGGCGCAGAGACGGCGTGGCTCTCCCGTCTGCCCGACTCGCCGCTCGGGCGGCGGGTCGTCCGCGAACTCCACGCTCACGGTGTCCGGACCGGGGTGACGTGGGACGACGACCGGCGGCTCGGCACCTACTACCTCGAGCGCGGCACCCGCCCCCGCGGGAGCGAGGTGTACTACGACCGCACGGGCTCCGCCGCGGCGGCGATGACGCCGGAGCATCTGCCCGGCAGCGTGGTGCGGAACGCCGACACCTGCTTCGTCACCGGAATCACCCCCGCGCTGAGCGAGTCGGCGCGCGAGACGACCCGCGCGGCGTTGGAGGCGGCGAGCGAGGCCGGCACCCGGACGGCGTTCGACCCGAACTACCGGTCGAAGCTGTGGGACGCCGAGACGGCCCGCGAGACGTACGAGTCGCTGCTCGGCCACGTCGACGTCCTCGTCGTCGCTCGGCGCGACGCCGCCGACGTCCTCGGCGCGCCGGACCGGCCGGTGCCGATGGCGAACAGCCTCGCCGCCGAGTACGGCTGCGAGACGGTCGTGGTGACCCGCGGCGATCGGGGTGCGCTCGTTCTCCACGGCGACGAGGTCCACGAGGCCGACGCACACGACACGGAGACGGTGGACCCGGTCGGGAGCGGCGACGCGCTCGCGGGCGCGTTCCTCGCCGCCCGGGCCGACGGCGACGGCGTCGCCGACGCCCTCGAACTCGGCGTCGCTGCCGCTGCGGTCAAACGCACCGTCGCCGGCGACCTGCTGGTGAGCAGCCGGGCCGAACTCGCGGCGCTCGCCGGACATCGACCGGACAGCCGCGACCGAATGACGCGCTAGGCCTCCTCGCCCACCCGTGTCGCGCTCTCGCCGCCGGAGTCCTGCTCCCGCCCGAGGAGGGGGATCGGGTCGGCCTGACGGACGATGTAGAAGCCGCCGATGAGCACCGCGAGGAGGAGCGAGAACGTCACCGCCGATATCAGGGCGTCCTCCGTCGAGCCGAACTCCCCGGGCCGGAAGGTGATCACCTTCCGTGCGATCGCGATTAGCGCCGCGGTGATGACGATACGGGTCACCGGCTCGTCGCGGCTGAACGCGATGACGGTCTGGAACACCTCGACGATGATGAGCAGAACGAGCACCGTGTCGATGAGGTCGATGACGGCACTCGGGTCCGTGAACTGACCGGTGAGCATCAGATCGGCGAGCGAGAGCCCGAGGTCGAACACGCCGATGCCGAACAGCGCGACGAGGAAGTACGCGGTTCCCAGCTCGAGCCACCGCATGACGTCCTCGGAGGTGGTCGCAAGCACCTCGATCCGGTCGGTCACAGGCCACAGACGACGGCGCAGGTAAAAACGGTTGCCGCTCGGGCGCGGTAGCCGGCCCGACCCGTCGTCGCGGTCCGCGCCGGCTACCCGGACGCCGCGGCTGCGGTCTCCTGTTCGGGGTCGACGACCGCGTCCACCAGCACCGGTCCGTCCGTCTCGACGGCGTCTGCCACCGCGTCGTGCAGCGCCCCGACCGTCTCGACGCGGTCACCGTGCCAGCCCATCCCCTCCGCGACGGTCGCGAAGTCGGGCGCGGTCCAGTCGAAGCTCGGGCCGTCCGCGGGCAGGGCCTCCGACGCGCTGATAACGCCGTAGTCGGCGTTGTCGAAGACGACACAGACGAGGTCGAGGCCCGCCTCGCCGGCGACGGCGAGCGTACCGAGCGACATCAGCAGTCCGCCGTCGCCGGTCAGACACGCGACCCCGCCGTCTGTCCCGACCGCCGCGCCGACGGCAGCCGGCAGGCCGACGCCCATGCCGGCCCACGACCCGGCGGTGACGTACCGTTCGGGTCCGTACGCGTCGAAGACCTGCTTCGCCCACAGCCGGAACCCCCCGACGTCGGTCGTGACCGGCGTCTCGCGGGGCAGGGCGTCACGGACCGCCCGGAGCGCCGCCGCCGTCGGCATCGGCGTCCGGTCGTCGAGGAAGCCCCCCTCGCGCAGTCGCTCCTCCCACGCTCGCGCCGCCCGCGCCCCGACCGCCGCGCCGTCCCACCCGCCCGTGTCGGCCGCGGTCCGGAGGTGTCGCGCCGCCGCGCCGGCGTCGCCGTGGACCGCGACAGCCGGGTCGTAGCGGGTGTGAAGATCCGACGGGTCGAGCGTGACGTGGACGAGTGGGTCGAGCGGCAGGTCGCCGCCGCCGGTCGCGACGTCGTCGAGGTCCGTCCCGAGCGCGACGGTCAGGTCCGCACGCTCGACGACCGCCCGTGCCGCCGCGGGCGTGTGGCTCCCGGCGACACCGAGCGTTCGCGGGTCGTCGTCCGACACGACGCCTTTGCCCCTGTACGACGCCAGGACGGGCAGGTTCGCCGCCCGCACGAGCGCCCGCACCGCCGCGACGTCCGAGCGCCGGCAGCCGCCGCCGACGTACAGCAGGGGTCGCTCGGCGGCGGCGAGCCGGTCGGCAGCCGCGTCGAGCGCCGTCCCGTTCGCCACTGTCGGTGTCGCGTCCGGCACCTCGACTGCCGGCGACGGACACGGTGCCGAGAGCACGTCGCTCCCGATCCCCAGTCGAACCGGACCGCACGGCGGCGTCGTCGCCGTGCGCAGGCCGCGCGCGACCGCCGACGGCAGCTCCGCGGGCCGCTCGACGACGACGTTGGCCCGCACGACGCTGTCGTACGTCCCGGGGTCGATCTCGTGGATCGGTCCGAACCCACGGTCGTCGGCTGGCACGTCCGCGGCGACGTGGACGATCGGCACGCAGTCGTTCAGCGCGTTCTTCAGCCCGTGGGCCGCCTGGGTGTCGCCCGGGCCCGGCACCGTCACCGTCGCCGCGAGGCCGCCGCCGGCCTCGTAGTGCCCCCACGCGACGTGTGGAATCGCCGACTCGTCGCGGGCCATCAGGTACGACAGCGACGACTCGTCGACGGCGACGTCCACCGGGAGCGTCTGCGTGCCGGGCAGCCCGACGACCGTCTCGACGCCGGCGTCGACGAGCCCGTCCACGACGCGGTCGGCGCCCGTCGGCGGCTCCGTCACGGCGAGACCCCCGTCGAGCCGTGGCCGGGGCGCGGGACGGCTGCGATCACGGCGCTGCCTCCTGCCATCGTCCGGCGACGTGTGTCACACTCTCTGTTCTGCCCGCGTCGGTGAAAAGCCGCCGCCTCGCGACACGCCGTCACGAGGCGAACCACCGATACCGCTCGTCCGTGCGTCACGCCCTCGACGTTCGTCGAATCGAGCCGGACGTAATGAGGTGTGCGTTGGACAGATCGCAACCAGATCGCCACGATTCGGTAGTTTCATGTGGTGCGAGCCTCTCGCGGGTGACGTGTACGGCACAGACGAGTTCGGCTACCGGTGGGAGGAGCGCAGCGCGAGCGAGTACGAGTGCATGCGCTGTGGCACGCGCCTCTCCGGCGAGACGGCGACGGACTGCCCGGACTGCGGCGAGCCGATGCGCAACCTGAGCGTCCCGCGGTCGTAGGCGGCTCCCGGTGCCGCGCGCGACGAGCGCGAACCGTGCGTCGCGGCGGGTCGGAGCCGGAGCCCGGGTTGAGGCCGGGCGAGGGGATACGGTCGGCGTCCTCGCCGCCGGTGTCGGTCACACACTGCTCGGTGACGCCGTCGACAGACCCGGTCTCGCCGGATAGGTCTGTCAGGCCGTCGACGAGCGCGTCCGGTCTCGACCCCGCCGAACCCGAGGGCCGTGACGGAGAACGTCGACGCGAGACGTGCCGTCAGGACGATCATCGGCACCACGCCGCCGACCGGAGACACGCCGCGGTCGTCCGCGGCCAGCCGGCACGGACCCGACGCTAACGGTGGCTTCACCGGACGAACACGCCCCACCGGGTCGGCGTATCCGGCGCTCACGCCGTGACAGCCGACAGCGAGGGGTTCGACGGCGCTCCCGCCCCGACAGATGTGCGCTACGGGATTCGACCCACGGTCGGACGTGCTCGTCTCGCCTGCCTGCGCGCGACCCCCGATTCGAACCCCTCCGTGCGGTCGGCGTCGGTTCACGTTCGTCGACAGCCTCACGTGGGCCATACGGAACTCGAACCCGTCCTCAGACGGCGGGCGGCTTCCGCTCACACGCCGCTCGGCCTTGCGCGAGTCGCCCCGGTCCACGCCCGGTGTTCTGCGGAGAACACCGGTGGCAGAACTCGAACCAATCGCTCTCGCCAGAGCGAAGCAGATAGCTCGCACGACGGCGTGACGAGGTCGCAGAAGAGACGCTACAGTCGCACAGCCACCGCCCCGAGCCGTTCGGGGACTGGTGCGAGAAGAGGGCATCACGAACCTCGACGACCTGACCGCTCGCTCCGGGAGTATCGGCTCTGGCGGAAGGAAGACGGCGAGTTAGATGCGGTAACGCCTCGAACGCAGCTTTCGACGGTCAGGGTGTTTCTCAAGTTCCTCGCGTCTATCGACGACCTCGAGCGGGGGTCACACGAGAAGATGCTCGTCTCCTCCGTCGATCGATCCGAAAGCGCCCGTGACCGGATGCTCGAGACGGACGCTGCTGAGGCGATACTCGACTATCTCGACACGCACGAGCACGCCCCGAGGCGACAGGCACCTCTCACGGTGCTGTGGCACACCGGCTGCCGGACTGGCGCCGCCCATTCGCTCGACACCGACGGTTTCGACGCAGACGGGCGGTCGCTCACCCTCCGACACCGGCCCGATACTGGCACGAGGCTCGAGAACGAGATCGGGCGAGCGCGTCTGTGCCACGTCGGAAGGTGTCTGTGAGGTGTTACAGGAACACCGTGACGTCCCGACCGGACACGCCGGTGGTCCGTCGGACCGCTGTACGCGAACGGGACGGGCGGGACGGCGTTACGACAGCGACGGCGTCCCCTCGGCGCCGATCTCTGGCGTGTCGTACCGCTTGCTCACCCCGTAGAGAACGAGCCCGACGAACGGTACGACGAACACGACGAGGGTGAGAACGGCGTCCGCTATGTCGCCCGTCGCGTAGTGGCGGGCGGCGAGACCTCCCCACAGCGTCAGATAGCCGAGTGCGAACGCGCCGAGAAGGAGACGCTTTGCCACACGTCCCGTTGTCTCTGCCGCCGATACGACTGTTCGTCTCGCGGTCTCGATAGCGCCCGACATCGGGGGATACGTACGGTTGGAAACAAAAAAGCGTGACATTAGATTTAGTAATTCGTGAGCAGAAAATTTTATCGTGAATCCCGCTCAATCTCGCCGTTCACGGGGTCGTCACCGGTCTCGGCGTCTCGCGTAATCCGCCGAGAGCAGGGCGCTCGTCGGGCTTCGTGGTAGTGTGGGGGCGCACGTATACAGGTCATTCGTGGCGATAGTTCTCCGATCGACCGGAGTGTGAGCAGAGTGGTGTTGAGGGTGTGGCTGTCGGACCCACGACGGTCGCTGGCCTGCTAGTCTGTACGAGAACGGATCGGTTCGTTTAGTTCCGGTCGAAAGAGGCTACCTTTCGGATCTGTACCGGCTACTGCAGAACACCAGACGTGGCGGGGGTGCGCCCGGTCGACCGATGGGCCCTACGGGATTCGAACCCGTGACCACCCGGTTATGAGCCGAGCGCTCTACACGCTGAGCTAAGGGCCCACCCAGTTGCTCGTGGCCGTGGCTCTTGTCGGTTTCCTTCCCCGAGGAGGCGCCGAAGCCAGGACTCGAACCTGGGACCGCCTCGTTAACAGCGAGGCGCTCTACCAACTGAGCTACTTCGGCCCGCTCCGTGGTAGCGAGGTGTCCCGATTAAGCGCTTCGTTTCCGTGCCGGGACCGACACCCACAGGACGCTGCGGCGTCGAGGCCGGGTATGGACGCACACGCCGGACGGAGGTCGCCGTGACGCCGCTCGAACGGGTCGTCGAGCGGGTTGACGACCGGGTTCGGCCCGACACGGCCGAGCGAGAGCGGCTCGAGACGGTCGCAGCCCGCCTGACTGAGCGTGCGCAGGCGGCGCTCGCGGACCGGGACGTCGACGGCGACGTGGTGCGCGTCGGCTCGACGGCCCGCGACACGTGGCTCGCGGGCAGCCGCGACCTCGACCTGTTCGTTCGCGTCCC
The DNA here is from genome assembly GCA_964512675.1 of uncultured Haloferacaceae archaeon. Taxonomy (GTDB): domain Archaea; phylum Halobacteriota; class Halobacteria; order Halobacteriales; family Haloferacaceae; genus A07HB70. The sequence goes on from CAZEJR010000006.1 coordinate 66,188, forward strand.
GCCCGACCTGTCGCGCGAGGACCTCGAGCGGCTGGGGCTGGCCGTCGGCCACGACGTCCTGCCGGAGGGACGCGAGGAGTACGCAGAACACCCGTACGTCACGGGAGCCGTCGACGGGTTCGACGTCGACCTAGTCCCCTGCTACGACGTCGCCGCCGCGACGGCGGCGCGGTCCGCGGTCGACCGGACGCCGTTTCACACGGCGTGGCTCGACGGTCGGATCGACGACCTGACCGCGGACGTCCGCGTCGCGAAGCAGTTCCTCTCCGCGTTCGGCGCGTACGGCAGCGACCTCCGGACGCGCGGGTTCTCGGGCTACCTGACCGAACTCCTCGTGCTCGACCACGAGGGGTTCCCGGGGCTGGTCGAGGCGGCGGCGGCGTGGCGTCCGCCGGTTCGGTACGACCCCGCGGGCCACGGCACCGTCGAGTTCGACGACCCGCTCGTCGTCGTCGACCCGACCGACCCGGAGCGCAACGTCGCCGCAGTCACCGCAGCCGAACAGGTCGCGCGGCTCCAGCACCACGCTCGCGACGTGCGTGACGACCCCCGTGTCGCGGCGTTCGTCCGCGACCCGCCGGCGCCGCTCGACGCCGACGCGGTCCGCAGTCACGTCGCGCGCAGGGGCACGGCGCCAGTCGCCGTCGTCTTCGACGCGCCGGCTCTCGTCGACGACCAGCTCTACCCGCAGCTCCGGCGGTCGCTCCGCGGCGTCCGGTCGGCGCTCGACCGCGCCGGCTTCGCGCCCCTGCGCGCCGCGACGTTCGCCGACGACCGCGCCGTCCTGCTCGTCGAGTGCGGGACGACGGAGGTAGCCGCGGTCGAGCGCCACGAGGGGCCGCCGGTCGCCGTCGCGGACCACGCCGCGGGCTTTCTCGACGCCCACGCGGACGCTCCCGACACCTACGGTCCGTTTCTCGACGGCAGCCGCTACGTCGTCGAACGCCCGCGCGAGCACACGACGCCCGCGGGACTGCTGGAGAGTGACGCGCTGTTCGAGGTCGCCCTCGGCGCGCACGTCGAGACGGCGCTTCGCGAGGGGTACGAGGTGACCGTCGGCGCGGCGGTTGCCGACCTCGCGGACGAGTTCGGCGAGCCGCTGGCACGGCACTTCGAGCCGCGGGTGTGACCCGCAGCCGGTCGGACTCGGTGCCGTCCGTTTGTCTCCGGCGACTCCCTGGACCGTCCGCTCAGAGCCTGTGCCGCTCGCGTGCCTCCGACAGCAGGTCGGCCACCCCGTCGTCCGGGTCACCGTCCGGCGTGACCGGCGCCCGCCCGTCGAACGTCTCGTGGACGGCTTCGACCCCCTCCGAGAGCGTCTCTAGCCCGTACCCCCCCTCGAGGACGAACCCCAGGCCGGCGTCGACGACGTCGGCGGCGTCGCGAACCCGGTCGGCGAGCGCGGCGAACCCCTCCGTCGAGAGTCGCATCCGCGATATCGGGTCGTGGCGGTGTGCGTCGAAGCCGGCGCTGACGACCAGGAGGTCCGAGTCGTGTCGGCGGATCAGCGGCGCGATCACCCGGTCGACGGCGGCGAGGTAGTCGGCGTCGCCGGCGCCGGCGGCGAGCGACAGGTTACAGGTCCAGCCCTCTCCCGCTCCCTCGCCCGTCTCGTCCATCCCGCCGGTGCCGGGGTAGAGCCCCGTCTCGTGGACGGAGGCGTAGAACACGTCCGCGCGGTCGTAGAAGATATTCTGCGTCCCGTTGCCGTGGTGGACGTCCCAGTCGAACACCGTCACCCGGTCGGCGCCGGCGTCGAGGGCCGCCTCCGCGGCGACGGCGGCGTTGTTCAGGAAACAGAACCCCATCGCGTCGTCGACGACTGCGTGGTGGCCCGGCGGGCGGCCGAGCGCGAACGGCGTCTGTCTGCCGTCGTCGCCGTCGAGTGCCCGGAGCGCGGCCCAGCGGGCCTGTCCCGCGGCGGCGAGCGCGGCGTCCCACGTCGCCTCACACGCGAAGGTGTCCTGGTCCCACTCGCCGCCGCCGGCTGTACAGAACTCGCGGATCTGGTCGAGGTAGCCGTCGTCGTGGACGGCCTCTGCCTCGGCACGGGTCGCCTGGTCGGCGTCGACGTACTCGACGGCGTGGTGGCGGGCGAGCACCTGCCGGATCGCCCGCAGACGGTCCGGCGACTCGGGGTGACGCTTGCCCGTGTCGTGGGCCAGACAGGCCTCGCTGTAGCCGTAGCGCATCCCACGGTCCTCGCTACGCGGCCTCTGTCGCGGGCGGGTGTCGCTCGACCGGGTCGACCAGCACGAAGTAGGTCTCGACGTCCTCGGCCTGTACCGTCCGTCTGTCGGCGTGGCGAGCGAGTGTCGCGGCGGCGGCGGCGACGCGCTCTGCGTACGCCTCGAGGACGTCCGCGAGCGCGATCCGGGCGTCGGTCGAGACGCGGTAGCGGTCGTCGACGTCGAGCCGAGCGATCCGGTCGACCGGCGCGACCGGTAGCGTCAGCCCCGAGCGGTCGACGGTCCGGTCGACGCCGAAGTCGGCAGCCCGCAGGGTCTTTCGCCCGTCTGCGGTCGCGCGCTCGGCGGCGTCGACGGCCAGCGCCGCGCCGTGGCGCTGGATGCGTCGGGCGAGCTCCTCCGCGGCCCCGGCGCTCACCCGGAGGTCGCCCGCGTTTCGACGGATGATCTCGTCGACCGGGGCGAACGGCAGCTCGACGCTCATGCCACGAGAGGAGTTCGTGTGTCGTATAACGCTTTCCGTCGCCTCAGCGCGTCACCTCGTCCGCGTCGATCCGACCGTCGTCGAGCCGTCCGCGGACGGTCACCTGCTCGCCGAGCCGGAGGCTCTCTGCCGTCTCGACGCTCCGGGTCCGCTCGCCGTCGTCGAGGACGACCGGTTCGCCCGTCTGGACGACCGTCCCGGTGAACTGTGTCTCCTCGCCATCGGCCGGCTCGTCGCTCGTCTCGGCTGTGGTCCCGCCGTCCGCGAACGACGAGAGGTCGCTCCCGGCGGTCGTGTCGTCCACGCTCGCCTCCTCCCCGACCGTCGTCCCGCGGTCGACGACGGAGACGGTCGAGCGCCAGTTCGCCGACGCCTCGAGGTCGTCCTGCCAGCCGTCCTCTATCTCGACGTCGGTCACGACGACGTGGTCGCCGAGGTCGACGTCCGCGTCGGCGTGGTCGCCCCACAGCGCCACGCGGATGTCGCCCGTCTCGTCGCGCAGCCGGACGTTCCGGACCTGTCCCTCGGAGCCGTCGTCGCGGTCGAACGTGCGGACGTCGGACGTCTCGATCACCCCGCCGGAGAGGTCGACGGTGTCACCGAGTTCGAGCGACCCGACGTCGGTCGTCTCGGGAACGTACTCGACGCGTTCGTCTATCTCCTCGACCGCGCCGCGCGAGCTCACGTGGAGCTCGAGGTCGCCGTCGCGTTCGCGGGTGTAGCCGTCGACCACCTCGACCGAGGTCTCCGCCGCGAGTTCGGTCGCCCGCTCCGCGCGCTCGTCCCACAGCGTCACCCGGACCCGACCCGTCGAGTCGCCGAGCGTGAGGTTCGACACGCGACCCTCGGAGCCGTCGTCGCGGTCGAACGTGCGGACGCCGTCGGTCGCGAGCACGCGCCCCCGGAGGTTCACGTCCGAGAGCCCGAGCGAGAGGTCCTCGACGCGGTAGACGTCTCTCACCTGGACGTCTACGTCCGCGTCCTCGTCGATCTCGGCGCGGTCGACACTCACCTCGACGCCCGCGTACCCCTCCTTCGGGCGGCCCTTGATCCGGAGCACGTCGCCGCGTTCGAGTTCGCCGCGCTCGACGCCGTCCGCGTCCTCGTCCCAGAAGCTCACCTTGACCTGGCCCGTCTCGTCGGCCACCTCGACGTTCGCCACCTTCCCGTCCGGGTCGTCGCCGTCACGCTCGAACGTCCGCACCTCGCCGACGCCGACCACCTTCGCGACGAACTTCACCTCGTCCATGTCCGGGTCGACGTCGGCTACCCCCGCCACCTCGCCGCCCGACTCCCGGAGCTCGTGGGCGACGAGCATCGCCGCCGTCTCCTCGTCCGCGAGCCCGTCCATCTCGTCGACCTTCTCGTGGACCGCAGCCTCGAAGTCGTCGCGGTCGACGCCGGCCTCGAGGTCCTCGTAGACGTCTTCGATGGCACCCATATCCTGCTACCTCGTATGCGTGGAATCGCGGTTAAGGGTTTTCGTCGCCGCGCTCGGACCGCCCGCCGCAGCACCCCCACTGCCGCGTGTCGACCGGTGTCCGGACGCCACGCGTCGGGCAGCTCGCCCGGTCCTCGTCGTCACTCCCGGGCAGCGCACGGCTCCGTGCGACTCCCCGCAGCCGCGCCGGTGTACCGACGCGACGGCCACGGGGAGGCCGACCCGCGGCGTCTCGACGACGCTCGCGGGCGTGAACACTGCAGTCGCGCGACGGACCGGTCGCGGACCGTAACGGTCTTAGGTCGCCGCCGAGTCTCGACAGGTAGTCCTGGTAGGGTAGTGGACTATCCTCTTGGCTTGCGGAGCCAGGGACCGGAGTTCAAATCTCCGTCAGGACGCTCCCTTCGGTCGCGCCCCGACGTGCCCCGCGCTCGTTTCGCTCGCGCGGGACTCCGTCAGGACGTTCTCGCTGCGGCGCAGGGCGTGACGCTCCGGGTTTCTGCCGGCGACAGGACCGAACCAGATGTCGCCCATAGCCAATCCGACTTGTCGACGCACAGAAGCCCCGCGCCGTCTGGCGATTCGCACTCACAACCGGACCAAGCGGCGGAGACGGCGTCGAGCCCCCGATTTCGCGTGGAGGTGGTGCGCGTGAGTACTCCAATCGACGGGGTTCCGCTGGCGTCCGAACCCTCTGTCGCGCGTCTCGACGAGCGCCAGCGGACCGACTACCGTGCGCACCGGTCCGTCCTGAACACCGCCCAGTGCCCCGACATCGTGTACCGTCGGGCGTGGGACGAGCGCGGCGGCTCCACGGCCAGTATCGACCACGACGACACTGACGCCTGCGTAGCCGTGACGCGCAGGAGTGACGGCGGCAGATCTCCGACGACTATGACGTCAGCGCGTCTGCGAGCTCGTCGAGGCTGCCGACCCGCAGGTCCGGCTGGTGTGTCCACCCGCCGTACGGGTTGCGGTGGCGGTCGACGAAGACGCCACGGGCCCCCGCCGCCTTCGCTCCGACCAAGTCGAACGTGTGTGCGGTGACGAAGGCGACCTCGTGGGGCGCGACGTCGAACCGCTCACAGACGAGGTCGTAGCTCGCGCGGTGTGGCTTGTACGCGCCCGCCTCGGCGACGCTCACGACCCCGTCCAGTTCGACGTCGAAGGAGCCGCGCACGGCGTCGAGCATATCGGGGTCCCCGTTCGACAGACCCACGACCACGTACTCGTCGCTCAGGCGTTCGAGCGGGTCCGTCACATCCGGGTACGGCTCCAGCGTTTTCCACTGCCGAACCACGTCGCGAACCTCCCCGTCGGGCACGTCGAGTCCCATCTGCTCGAGACGGTACGTGAGTGCCCGGCGGCTGATCTCCTTGAACGGGGTGTGTGGGCCGTCGACGAGCGAGTCGATGAGCGAGTCCCGGAAGTGCATCGCGAGGTACCGTCGGAGCAGGACCGCTGGGTCGGCATCTGCGCCGTGACGCTCCAGAAGGTCACCGAGCGCCCGGACGAGGACGGTCTCACGGTCGAGGACGGTGTCGTACAGGTCGAACGCGAGGACGATCGCCTCCTCGCGCAGCGTCTCGGCTGCGACCACGCTGCGAACACGTCGGCGTTCGGACTAACACCTTACGCTGACCACGACCGACTCCGTTCGGGATTCTGTCACTCGGTTCATCATCAAGAGACCACAGTTCAAAACTGACGACATTATCCATGATCGAGTCTGACCGCACATGTGGAGCAGATAACCAGGCCAGAACAGATTGTCCGTCACCTCCGGCTCCAGCACAGGGGTACACTCCAACTGGTGGCAGCGTACAACGACGACACGTACAGAGTACTCTACGACGCCGAGGATACCGACGGTGATGCCAGCAGTGACGCTCAGGTAGGCCGGGAGATGGCGTGTATCTACGACGACCTGATGCTGGAGGAGGTCGAAATGCCGTTTCAAGAACAGATCTTCACAGACGAAGGATCTGTCGAGGGAAAAATCAGGATCTTCGACAGCAAGACGGTTGCCCACTTCTGGCCGACCGAAGGCAAAGACGGGCTGTTCGTCTCGTTCGACGCGGATGCGGATCCGGGCGTTCGCTCGCTACTGTCCGTGGCACAGGCGTACTATAACTGATCGTGAACCGTACACACGGCTGTCGTCTGGCTCTCCGGCGCGACTGACACTCTACCGGACCGGTCGCCGGTCGTAGCCGCGCCTGACCACACACCCGTGCGTCTGGTGACCGGGAGCACGCCCTTCGAGCAGCGACGCGCCGAACGACAGGACGACCGGGGCGTCGGGCACCGGCATCGGTCTCGCGTCGCCGGACCGGGCCGTCGCCCGACCCGTGCTCTCTCGCCGGCCAAACTGTTATTCGCCCGTGGCCGCTGTGTCGTGTATGGCCGAACGACCACACAGTCCACCCGGACTGCCGCTGGTCGGGAGTGCGCTCGACCTCGGTGACGACCCGCTCCGGTTCGTGACCGGGCTCCAGCGGGCCTACGGCGGTCGGTACCCGCTCGTCCAGGTCGACCCCGTCACGGGCCCGACGACGAACGTCGTCGTCGACGCTGGTGTCGTCCACGAGGTGCTGGGCGACCGTGAGCGGTTCCGGCGCCCGAACCTCGGTCCACAGACCGGGCGGAGGCAGGGGCTGCTCTCCAGCGACGGCGACCTCTGGGAGACCCAGCGCGGGATCATCCAGCCGGAGTTCGTCGGCGAGCGGCTCGCGTCGTACGCCGACACCACGGGCGACGCCGTCGAGGCGCTGCTCTCCGAGTGGCCCGAGGCCGGCGAGCGCGACCTGCTCGACGAGGTCGGGGCGCTGACGCTCCAGGTGATCGCCCGGTCGCTGTTCGGCTACGACGTCACCCGCGCGGAGAGCCGGCGCGTCCGGAACGCCCTCGACACCTTCGGCGAGGAGCTGGCGTTCTCGCCGCTCGGGGTCGTGCTCCCCGACCGCCTCCAGCCGGGGCCGTCGACCGCGTTCGAGGACGCGAACGACGCGCTCGACGCGTTCGCACACGACGTGATCGACCGCCACCGCGCCCGCGACGACCCGCCGCGCAACATGCTCACGGCGCTGCTGGCCGCCGAGCGCGACCCGTCGGTCGAGCTGTCGGCAAACGAACTCGTCGACGAGACGGTGCTCTTTCTCACCGCCGGCCACGAGACGACGGCGCTCACCATCACCTACGCGTTCTACTGGCTCTCGCAGCGCCCGGACGTCCGGCGTCGTGTCCGTGCCGAGGCCGACGCGGTCCTCGACGGCGACCGTCCGGGGTGGGACGACCTCCCGGCGCTCGAGACGACCGAGCGGGTCGTCCGCGAGACGCTCCGGCTCACGCCCGCGGCGTGGAACGTCATCCGCGAGACGAGACAGCCGGTCCGGCTCGGCGGCTACCGGCTCGACGAGGGCGAACTCCTGTTCGCGTCGCCGTACGCCCACGGGCGCGACCCGGCGGCGTGGGACGACCCCGACCAGTTCCGACCGGAACGGTGGCGCGCCGACGCGTCGCGGGCCGCCGACTCGTACTTCCCGTTCGGGAGCGGGCCGCGGTCGTGTGTCGGGCGGCAGCTGGCGCTGATCGAGGCGCAGTTCGCGCTCGCGGGGGTCCTCGGCCGCTACGACGTCGAGGTGCTGGTCGACGAGTTCGACTTCCGTCCGGCGGTGACGCTCCAGCCGACCGGTGACGTTCCGGCGCGACTGGCCGCACGGAACTGACCCGTACGCGCTCTGCGACGACCGTGGCCGCCCGGCAGCCTGCCGTCCGCGAGCGCCCGCTCGGGACACCGGCGGCGGGCCGAGGGCACCGACGGTGCGTGGCTCGACTCGGACTCGTCTCTCCCGGCGACGCCCACAGCCACACCGACCCGACACCGCGCGGGCTCCCGATTCGCACTCCCTCCCGACCCGGACGACGCGGACGGGGCGTCGCGCTCCGGGAACGGGAACAGACAACCGGCGCGGTGAGCACCGTGTCTACCTGCCACGTGGTCGTCGCCGCGACGCTCGTCGCGGGGCTGAGGGCGGCGCTGCTACTGGTCGCCGTCGTCCACCACGGGACCGAGGTCGCCGCCGTCGACGGCGTGGCCGGCCCGCTGCTCGCGGCTGCGCTGGATCCCGCCGGCGCTCGGACTCGTGTACGCCGGTCGTCGGCTCGGTAGCTTCGACCTCTCCCCGGTGGACCGGCGCCAGGTCCTCGTGTGGTGTCTCGTCGGCGCCGTCCTGTTCGTGACGATCACGGGACTCTCGACGCTCGTGCGGATGTTCGAGGGGCGTGTCGTCGCCGAGGCGCTCTTTGCACTCCTGGTCGCAGCGGAGACGGTCCTCTCGCCGGCGTGGTCGCGGGCCACCAGACCGCCCGAGTGCGGGTGGAGGCCCGCGCGCACGGACGGCCCAGAACTCGATCCGCGAGCGGGCGGGACAGCTGGTGGCGGTGCCCGACGGCGTCGAGGCGGCGATCTGGATCCGGGACGCCGACAGCAGGTTTCTGCTGGTGAACCAGGAGTTTCGCACGCTGTTCGGCGTCGACGAGGACACGGAGATGGTCGGCGTGCGCCCCGAACAGGTGCTCCCGCCCGACACCGCGGCGGAGTTTCGGGCGAACGACAGACGGGCGATATCGGAGGGCCGGCCCGTCGAGGTCAAGGAGAACGGTCGCTCCCGGGGACGTCTCGGCTCCCGGACAGGGAGCCGACGACAGTATTGTCTCACTTTCACAACACTAACTTTATGACTGCAGGTCGCGTATGATTCGTATGGACCGAAACGTCGGCTCCGAAGACCAGGCTCTCAGAACGGCGGTCGGCGCAGTCGCGGGCGCCGCTTCGATCGCGACCCTCGTCTGGATCGAGGCGATTCCGACGGTCTTCTCGCCGGCGCTGGGACTCGTCGCGGTCGCGATGCTCGCCACGGCAGCGGCTGGAACCTGCCCACTCTACTCGGCGCTCGGCGTCGACTCCTGCTCGCGCGGCTCCAGGCCGTCGTAGGGGCCGTCGGGCACGACCCGTCGTCGTGACACGCGGGGGTCGTCCGGCCACCGCCGTCCGGGACGCGCCCGGAGCGCGGCGTAGCCGAGTCGACCGGGGTGTGCGACGGCGTTCGTCCTCCCGGCGCCGGACACGGCCCGGCCTGCCGGGCCAGCGGCTGTCCGTCTCACGGCGCGCGACGTCTCGTCAGCAGCCGCCGGTCCCGGCGCTGCCGGCGTCCGTCGGACCCCACCCCACCCGGTTCCGTGTGTCGTGTCCGCGCGCCACACGACCGGCTGCGCCGCGGAGTCTCTCACCCGGCGACTGCGGACGGGTACGGGCGTGACGACACCGGCTCACGACCGCACTCGCTGCGGGAACTCGCTCTCGTCGAGATACGCCTCCGCCGCGTCGAACGCCCCGGTGACCGTCTCGAACGTCCCCTCGTGGTGCCACTCGCCGTCCGGCGTGGCCGTGTAGACGTCGAATGCTCCACCCCGGTACTCGTGGCTCTCGACGTAGAGCTCCCGTTCGACGGCGTCGCCGTCGACGAGCAGCCAGACTCCGAGCTCTTTGCCGCCTTCCAGGTCGCGTCGGCGCTCCCACTGCACACGCTCCCTTCGTCCGCCGGAATACAAGTGTCGTGCGCCGGGGGGCTCGCAACACATTTAGGCGTGGGTGATAACATTACACATGATCGTTCGGTACTGTCCCACACGGATCGGTGCCCTGTGCTGCGCCGTCGCCCCGCCGGCGGGGTGAGTCGGTGCGCGTCGCTGTCGCCGGGGCGACCGGCTGTATCGGGAGTCGACTGGTCCCGCGACTGCTCGACGCCGGTCACACGGTCACGGCGCTCGTGCGCGACCCGTCGGCTCCGCGTGCGGCGTCGCTCGTGTCGGCGCCGGACGTTCGTGTCGTCGAGGGCGATCTGCTCACCCCCGACGGTGTCGCCGGCTGCTGTCGTGGCGCGAGCGTCGGCGTCTACCTCGTCCACTCGCTCGGCACCGGCCCGGGGTACGCAGACCGCGACTGTCGGGCTGCGGCGGCCTTCGCCCGCGCCGCGTCAGCGGCGGGTGTCGACCGGCTCGTCTACCTCGGCGGTCTCGGCGAGGTCGACGGAGACGGCAGCCGTGACGACCCGGGCCACCTCCGCTCCCGTCGAGCGGTCGAGTCCGTCCTCGGCGCCGACCGGTTCGACCACCGACTCACGACGGTTCGGGCAGGTGTCGTCGTCTGCCCGGACAGCCTCAGTTTCCGACTGATGCGACAGTGTGCTGCCCGCCTCCCGGTTGCGCTAGTTCCGCCGGCGATCGAGACGCCGTGTCAGCCGGTCGCCGCCGCCGACGTGGTACGGTGTCTCGCGGCTGCCGTCGGCGACGGTACCGCCGACGTCGTCGAGGTCGGGGCGCCGCGGGCCCGCCCGTACGCCGACCTGCTCTCGACCGTCGCCGACGCGCTCGGGACGCGCTTTGCCGCCCGCGTCGTTCCCGGGATGCCGCTCTCCGTCGCGGCGCTCGGCCTCGCCACGGTCACGGACGTCCCGTATCGCACGGTCGCGCCGCTCGTCGAGAGCCTCTCGACCCCCGCCGTCGTCTCGGACCCGGGTCCGGCGGCGGCGCTCGGCGTCGACCCGACCAGCTTCGAGACAGCCGTCGACGACGCGCTGGCCCGGACCGGTAGCCGCGTGTCGCCGAGGACAGGGCAGTGACGGCCGCAGGCGGGCCGGAGTTCGGCGAGACGTGGGTGTACGAGAGTATCGTCGGCGCGCTCCCCGGCGTCGAGGTGTCGAACGCCCTCGCACTCGGGGTCCAGCTCGTCGTCTTCGAGGTCGCAGTCCTCGCGTTCGCGGCGCTAGACGGCAACGCTACCGTCGCAGTGGTCGGGAGCGCCGCGGTGCTTCTCGCCACGCTCGGGAGCGTCGAGATGCTCCGGATCGGTCGGATCGTCCGTTCTCGTGCGGTGCCGACGAGCTACAAGCGGCTGCTGTTCGGGTCGAAGGTCGAGACCGTCCTGGGCGTGCTGGTGTACGTGGCGCTCGTCACCCACCTGTTCGTGTTCGAACCACGACAGACCGGGCGACCGCTGCTCCACTCGCTGTTCGGTCCGACCCGCCCGGTCGTCGGGGTGTACGTGCTCCTGCTCATCGGCTGGGACATCTCGTACCGCATCGGAACGAACTGGTGGGCGAGCGTCCTCGGGCTCTGGCGGGCCGTCCGGTACCGGTTCTCCCCGACCGGATCGAGCGCGTTCGACCTCGGCCCGGAGACCGCCCGTCTGCTCCGTCGCGCCGACTCCGAGACGGCGCTGTTCGGCCTGCTACAGCTCGCTATCGTCCCGTTTCTGACGCCCGGGTCGGTGCTCCAGACGGTTCTGATCGCACACGTCGCAGCCGTGGTCGTCGTCTCCGGGACCGCGGCGCTACTGATGACGCCGCACACGGGGTGAGGCGCCGCCGCTTTGTCGCCGCGTCTCGAAGCGGGCACGTGCCCGACCGGAACGGTCTCGTCGCCGGCTGTGCGCTCCTCGCCGCCGGCAGGTTCGACGCCGCTCGGGTCGCGCTGGCGCGCGTGCCCGCAGACGACCCCGCAGAGCCTCACGTCGTCGGGCTGGTCGCCGCCACGGCGGCGTTCGCGGCGGCGGCGCGGGGCGACGAGGCCCGCGCCGGACGGCGTGCGGGCCGCGCTCGCCGTCGACTCGAGAGCGGGTCCGGGCCGGTCGAGACCGGCCCACTCCGGGCCGCGCTCGCCGCGCCCGACCCGACCACCCCGCCGCGGCTCCGCGTCGACGGCGAGCCGGTCGACCCCGACTCGCTGTCGCTCGGCGCGCTCGGCCGTGCGGCCCGGGCCGTCGCCGCGGCGAGTAGCCGCGACGAGTCGGTCGTCGCCGACGCGGTGCGGTACGCCCGTGCAGAGACCGCCGCGGGCCGGGGGCGGTTCGCGACGCTCCTGACCGACGTCGTCGTCGGGCGAGAGACGGGGCTCGCGTACGGGCGTCTGCGGTCGCTGGTCGAGCGGCGGCGCGCGCGCGAACGAGACGTCGACGGGCTGTTCTGACGCCCGACGGGACGGCGACGGCTACGGCTTCGGTGTCCCGTCGAGGTGGTACTCCGCGGAGTCGTCCTGTGGGTGGTAGCCGAGCACCTCACGGGCGCGCTTGATCGAGTAGTAGCGACGCTCGTTCGCGCTGATACCGTAGACGACCTCGAACCCGTAGTCTGCGCGAAGACAGCGGTCGAACAGGTGCGCGCAGTCGCGGTGTGAGAGCCACATCGCCTGGCCGCGCTCGTAGTTGCGCGGCGGATGCCCCTCGGTCAGGTTGCCGATCCGGACACAGACCACCGAGAGGTTCTCCGCGTCGTGGTAGTACCGGCCGAGCGCCTCGCCGGCGGCCTTCGAGACGCCGTAGAGGTTGCTCGGCCGCGGGAGCTCGGACCCGTCGAGGCGGAACTCGTCCTCGGGGCGGTAGATACCGGGCGTGAGGTCCGCCGTCTCGTAGGCTCCGACGGCGTGGTTCGAGGAGGCGAACGCGACCCGGTCGATACCGGCGGCGGCGGCGGCGGCGAACACGGTCTGTGTGCCGTCGATGTTGTTCGTCACGACGCTGTCCCACGGCGCCTCCGGACGGGGATCGCCGGCGAGGTGGATCACCGCAGAGACGCCACTGATCGCGTCACGAACCGTCGCCTCGTCGGTCACGTCACCGATAACTCGTTCGGCGTCTGCGACGGCGTCGGGCAGGCGGTCGAGCCGGATCGACTCGCGGTCGAGCAGCCGCCAGTCGTGGTCGGCCCCGATCCCCTCCAGGATCGCCCGCCCGACGCGGCCGCCCGCTCCGGTGAGCAACACCGGGTCGTCGGTCATTCGTGTTCGTCCGTGTCGTGTGCGGTCGGGAGGATAAGTCGTCCGGGACGGGACGGCGCGGGCGCTAAGTGGCCGGCGGTCGTCCGGTGTGTATGGACGACGACGGAGACGGGCCGCCGGCGACGGCTGCCGAACGGGCGTGTTTCGAGGCGGGGATCAAGTTCGGGTCGCTCTACCACCAGTTCGCCGGGACGCCGGTCAGCACGGCGAACGCGCGGAGCCTCGAGCGGGCGATGGCCGAGGCAATCGAGAACCAGCCGGCCTGCGAGTCGGTCTCGGTCGCCGTCGACGACGACGCGGTCGCGGCGGCGAGCGACCACGGCTACGCCGAGCTGACGGGCCGGCTGATGGAGGTCGAGATGCGGATCGACCACGAGGGCGTCGTCGTCGAGACGGCGATGGCCGTCGAGGACGGCTACCCACGGATGCGGGTCGAGTCCGTCGACCGGGCCTGAGGCGCCACAGCCGAACGCACGCGTCGTCACACACCACCTCCGGCACGGGAAGGCCGGTGCCGCTGCGGTCGTCGGACTCGTCGGAGTGGCGTCGCTCGCCGTTCGCGTCATCGACGTGTACCGCGACGCGTCGACGCCGGGCAGACCGGCGTGTTCTGCTGTCGTCGAGACCACGCCGCTCTCTCGCCCGCGGCTGTCGGCGCTGCCGCCCTGCTCCCGGCTGCGGACTGTGAGCCGACGTACGCGTGGACGATCGTGCGTATCGCCGTCGGTGTCGCGGCACTCGCCACGCTGGTCGCGTCGGTCCAGCGCGGGCTGTGCCGGTCGTGATCGCCGCCGACACGGTCGCAGGTGTCGCGCCGGGCGCACTGACCGCACAGCAGGAGCGTGCGACGGACGAGGCTGTCGCCGGGCGCACCCAGCTCCGGGGCCCCCGTTCGAGAACGTCCCGACCCCGACAGTCGACGTCCGCGTCGCGGACGACGGCCCGGGTCTGGACCACGGGCCGCGATCGCCGGGGCCACGGGCGAGACCGACCGGAAGACGCGCCACCTCGACGGCCTCGGGCTGTGGACGGTCCGGTGGGTGCTCCGGAACAGCGGCGGCGTCCTCCGGTTCGAGCCGAACGAGTCCCGCGGCACGGTCGTGGTCCTGCGGGTGTCGCGTGCCAGAGTCACGGGCGACGCCGCGGCGCGGTCGACCGGCTGAGCGTTTCACTTCCGCTCCCGGGTCGGGGTTTACCTCCTCGGAGCCCGAATACGAACGCATGAGCCAGTCGACGCTTGGCGACGACGACCTGTTCGGCGAGGCCGCCGACGAACTTCGGAGCGACGTCGAGACACACCTCGAGGCCGCCCGGACGGAGCTCCCCGACGCCGACGCGGTGTGGGCGACGGAGGCCGACAACGTCCTCGGGGTGCTGAACGGCCTCGCGGCGGCGCTCGACGTCGGCGAGGCGGAGGCGGAGCTCCGGCAGGCGAAGAAGTGGTTCTCGGTCGGCGAGCGCGCCGACGCCTTCGACGACGCTGAGGACCTCGCGGCGGCGATCGAGGCGGTCGACGAGACGCTGTCGCTCGTCGTCGAGGCCGGCGAACAGGTAAACGCGCTCACCGGGACGGTGCCGGAACTCCGGTCGGCGCTCCAGGCCGACGAGGGCGGGGACTAGCGCTCGCGCTCTCCGACCGCCGTCAGCACCTCGTCCAGCGCCGCCGCCGCCGCGTCGAGCAGCGCTGCCCCGAGCGCCGCCGACCCGGTCGTCGGGTCGCCGACGGCGCCGCTCGCGGTGAACTCGTCGCTGTCGTACGCGACGTTGACACCCGCGACCCACTCGCCCCAGCCCGGCGCGCCGTCCTCACGTGCCGCCGCGGTCCGGTCTTCGCGGACGAGGTCGGCATGGGTGTGTCGCAGGAGCGCCGTCTCCAGCGCCCCGCCGTGGCCCATCGACACCTGCTCGTGGTCGGCGGCGGCGGCGGCGGCGTCTGTGTCGACCGAGTCGAACCAGGTGAACGGAACGGTGTACGGCCCGTCGCCACGGGTCGCCCGCGCCGTCGCCTCTCGCAGCGCGGCGACGTTGCCGCCGTGGCCGTTTACCACGACGACGTGGTCGACGCCGGCGCCGCGGCGCAGGCTCGCGAGGACGTCGCCGACGTACGCCCGGAGCGTGTCGGGCGTGACCCAGAGGGTCCCGTCGAACGCACGGTGTTCCTCCGCGACCCCGACCGGCACCGGCGGTGCGACGAGCACCGCCTCGTCGTGACGTTCGGCCCCCGCCCGCGCCACGCTCTCGGCGTGGCGTGTGTCGGTCCCGAGCGGGGCGTGCGGGCCGTGCTGTTCCGTGCTCCCGACCGGGAGCACCGCGCGGTCGGCGTTCGCGTCGCGGACGTCGGTCCAGGTGGCGCGGGGCAGGTCCATGCCGGCGCGTGTGGCCGGCGGGTAATCAGAGTACGCCGGTCGCGGGGGCGTCAGTCGTCGCTCGCGCCCGGCGGCTCCGCCGCCGGCTCGTCGTCCGCGTCGGGGTCGGCCCGCCGTGCCCCGCGCTCGCGGCTGCGCTCGACGAACCGCTCTGGTAGGTCGTCGATCTCGCCGGCCTGGACGCCCCAGAGGTTCGCGTAGAGTCCGTCCTCGCCGAGCAGTTCGTCGTGGCTCCCGACCTCGACGACCTCGCCCTCGTCGAGGACGACGATACGGTCGGCGTCCCGCACGGTCGAGAGGCGGTGTGCGACGACGAGTGTCGTCCGGTCGGCGGTCAGCCGGTCGAGCGAGCGCTGGATCAGCATCTCCGTCTCCGTGTCGACGTCGGAGGTGGCCTCGTCGAGGATCAGGATCTCCGGGTCGCGCAGAATCGCGCGTGCGATGGCGAGGCGCTGGCGCTGGCCCCCCGACAGCTTCACGCCGCGTTCGCCGACCATCGTGTCGTAGCCCTCCGGCAGGTTCCGGACGAAGCGGTGGGCCTCCGCGGCACGCGCGGCGGCCTCCACCGCCTCGTCGTCGGCGTCGAACCGCCCGTACGCGATGTTCTCGCGGACGGTGCCGTAGAACATGAACGTCTCCTGGCTGACGTAGCCGGTCGCGCTCCGGAGGCTCCGGACGGTGACGTCCCGGACGTCCTGTCCGTCGATCCGGATCTGTCCCTCGTCGACGTCGTACATCCGGAGGAGGAGTTTCAGCGCCGTCGACTTTCCCGCGCCGGTCGGACCGACGAGCGCGACCGTCTCGCCGCCCGCGGCGTCGAACGAGACGTCCCGCAGCGTCGGCTCGTCGTCCTCCGCGTAGCCGAAGGTGACGCCGTCGTAGTCGACGCGCGCCTCCTCGACGACCAGGTCGGCGGCGTCGGCGTCCGACTCCAGTCGCCCGACCTCGTCCATGAGGCCGAACACCCGCTCGGCGGAGGCACGGGCGCGCTGGTAGGTGTTGACGATCTGGCCGAACTGCGCGAGCGGCCAGATGAACCGCTGTGTGTAGAGCACGAACGTGACGAAGACGCCGGGCGAGAGCTCGCCGGTCATGAACGGTAGCGGCGGCTGTCCCCGGAGCACCCACGCCCCGCCGATGACGAAGGTGGCCGCGAAGCCGACACCGGCGAGGATCCGGAGCGCCGGAAAGAACGTGATGCGCGTGCGGATAGCGTCCCAGTTGGCGTCGAAGTAGCCCTGCGAGACGTCGTCGACCCGGTCGGACTCGTAGGGCTCGGTGTTCGAGGACTTGATCACCGCGATGCCGCCGAGGTTGTTCTCCAGCCGGGAGTTGACCGTTCCGACGGACGACCGGACCTCGGCGTACTTCGGCTGGATCGTGCGGACGAACAGGTAGGTAAAGCCCGCGATCACGGGGACGGGCAGGAGCGCGACGACCGCCAGCGACGGGTTGAGCCAGACCAGCAGCGCGGCGATACCGACGACCATCAGCGCCAGCCGCGACGCGGTGTTCATGCCGTCGTTCAGAAACTGTTCCAGCCGGTTGACGTCGTTCGAGAGCACCGACATCAGCTCGCCGGTCTGCTTGTCCTCGAAGAAGGCCATGTCCAGCCGCTGCATGTGGTCGTAGGTGTCGGTCCGCACGTCGTGCTGGACGTTCTGTGCGAAGGCGTTCCAGCCCCAGTTGCGGACGTAGTGAAACGCCGCCCCGAGGCCGAACGAGCCGGCGACGAGGGCGACGACGAACGCGAACTGTGCCTCGCCGCCGACGAAGCCGAGAAACGTCGCCTCGGGGCCGTTCGGCACCAGTCCGTCGGGGACGAGCGGGAGGTCCAGGGGACGGGTGTTCAGGAAGATTGCGTCGACGGCGAGCCCGAGGAGGAGCGGCGGGAGGAGGTCGAGCACGCGGGCGGCGACACTGGCCAGTATCCCCACGACGAACTCGACGCCGTAGGGGCGTCCGTACTCGCCGAACAGTCGACGCATCGGGCTGACCGCGCGCTCGCGCTGCTCCTCGAACGGGTCGTCCTCGTCCGGTACGCCGATATCCACTACCGATCAGAGCGGCTGCGCGGTCAAAAGGGTTGGCGAGCGTCGGTCACACGTCTAGCGGTAGCGTTCCGGAATCCGGACCTGGTCGCCCGCGTCGACCCCGGTGCGGTTCGTGTAGCCGAAGGGCACCTCGAGGACGTACCGGGCGTAGCCGCGGTACCGCGTCAGGTCGCCGCCGCCCGTCCCGTCGGACGGGAGCGGCGCGTGGTGGATCCGCGTCACCGTCCCGTTGCCGGCGACGAAGACGATGTCGAGCGGGTAGCGCATCTCGCGCATCACGTAGGCGTGGGTGTCCTCGTCCCCGTGGACGAACAGGAGCCCCTCGCCGTCGTCCAGCGGCGCCGTCCCGCTCAGTCCCTCGTAGCGCTCGACCTGCGTGTCGGCGACGGCGACCCGCACGGTCGCCCGTTCGGTGCCGTTCGGCGCGCGAATCGTCACGCTCGTGGTCGGCTCGACGACGCTGAGGTCCCCGGCTGCCGTCGCCGTGGTCGCCGGCGCGGTCGGGCCGTCGTCGAGGTCGACCACGCCGACGGCGAGTGCGCCGCCGCCCCCCACCGCGACGAGGAGGGCGGCGACGCCGGCGAGGACGGCGAGCGACTGGCGCTCCACGCCCGCCGGTCGCAGCCGGCGCGCCTAAGCCTTGTGCGGCGGTCGGAGGGAAACGGTTATTCGACGGGCGCGTCGTCTCCCGTCGAGGGCTCGTGGTCTAGCTGGTCATGACGCGGCCTTTACAAGGCCGAGATCGGTGGTTCGAATCCGCCCGAGCCCAGTGAGAACCGCCGAGCGTCAGCGAGGCCTGTTCGAGGACCGAGGGCGATTCGAATCAGGGAGTGAAGCAACCCTCGTGAGCGGAACGATCGTGGTTCGAATCCGCCCGAGCCCAGTGAGAACCGCCGAGCGTCAGCGAGGCCTGTTCGAGGACCGAGGGCCCGGACCCGTCGAGTTCTGCGACGAGTCACGGACCACGACCGACGAGCGGCCCGACCGACGTCCACACCGGCCGACGGAGGGCGTCGCCGGCGGCCCGCGGCCACAGGTGGTCGTCTTCGGTCAGTGGTCGGATCGGTCGACACCGTCGTCTGCGTCGCACGGCGGAATCGCGCAGGCCGAACAGCCGTCACAGGGGGCGTGGTCGAAGTCGAGCCCGGGACACTCCGGGAACGACCCGCGCTCCGGACAGCCCTCGCAGTCGTCGAACGCGGTCGCGGCCTTGTAGCCGACGTACGCCGCGAGACTGCCCCCGACGAGGACGAGCGTCCGCAGGCGGTCGGCGGGGCGGACGACGAGCGGCAGAACGCCGACGGCGAGGCCGGCGGCGAGGAGGACCTTGCCCGCGAGTCGGGTCCGGACCGACCGCGGTCCGGGGAGCGCCTTCGAGACGACCAGCGGTGCGGCGAGAGCGGCAGCGACGGCGTACAGGCCAGCCGTCGAGAGCCCGAACAGCGGGAGTCCGGGGACCAGCAGCCGGAGCACGAGGAGCGCGGCGAGCGTCACGCCGCCGACGGGGTAGACGGTGACACAGCCGAGACAGAGGTCGTACCCCCGGAGGGTCAGGGTGTGGTGGTCGTAGAACCGGCAGCGCGGGTGGTGCGACAGCAGGAATGGGTTCTCTCGGACGAGACGGACGACCCGGTCGAGCGACGACACGGCCTCAGGCGGCGCTGTCGTCGCGCCGGTGTGCGTCAAGATCCTCCGTACAGTTCGGACACACACTCGCGTTCGTGTCTGCCGTCTCGCGGCAGGAGGGACAGACAACCTTCTCCGCCTTGTTGGCGACGTAGTAGTACACGCCTGCCGGGAGACAGAAGAGCAGGAGGATGACGAGGATTGCGGTATCGCCGTCGAACTCGGACTCTGTCTGCATCGGTACGCTCTCCACAGAGACGACACTTAGTGGTTCCCCCGCACCGTTTCGTAACGCTCTTATCCGGCTTCGGCGTCACTTCGGGCGCGCCGCCTTAGCTCAGACTGGGAGAGCACTCGACTGAAGATCGAGCTGTCCCCCGTTCAAATCGGGGAGGCGGCATTTTCCCTGCGAACGTAGTGAGCAGTGAAGACGTCCCTGGCCGCGATCTGAACTAGACGAGTCGTGGACAGCATAGTGAGCACGTCCAGGACGACGCGGGATTGCGTGCGCGAACTGTCGAAAGTGTCCAGGGTAGTTTCGACCCCGTAGACAGTATGCGCTCAGTTCGTCGGTTTCCTTTCGACAGATGTGGCATACGTCTCCACCGGACCGGGTGCCACGATCGGAGTTTATACTCAGAGGCCAAGCGCGAACGTAGCTACGATACCGAGCAAACTGCCGCCGAACAGCACTGCACCAACAACAATCATAGCGGTATTCCGGAGCGTGTTCGTCTCGGCTTCCAGAAAGGCCTCTCCGGGTTCCTCGGGGTTGACGTAGGCAGTTACCTGCTGTCCCGATTCGTATCCGTCGAGCCACTTCTCTGCGCCGCGCTTTCCCTCGTAGCCGCCGCGGTTGACGTTATCCACGGGTGGGTATTTGTTCGAGGACTCGTACTCCTCTCCCTCGAACGTATACTCGAAGGTGAGCTTCGGGACGTAGTCGTAGTCGACGCCCGCTTCGCCAATCGACTCGTCGTGGTCTCGACTGCTCGACACCTCCGCGGTCGTGATTACTGCGGTGACTTCCGTTGCCTCCGACAACGCGCCGCGTTGTGACTGGCGTGCCTTCCAGCCGTTCCATCCGAATATCGCCCCCAATCCAGCCGTGACGACGGTGCCTGCGATGGTCTCGATCGCAACCATTGGCCGTCGTATAGGTGTATATTAATCTATAGCTTTTCGTTCGAGCAAACGACCTCGGCCCACCGTCTGCATATCGTGCTCGCTACAGCCCACCGGCCCGCCGCCAGCGTCACAACCCCCCGAGCGGGCACGTCTTCCTGAAGGAATTGCGTGATACATCCACGACGAATTCGTGTGGTGAGACGTTCACCGGACACTTGCTGTAACTGTCGTAGTCCGTCCCCTCGCAGATGTCCGGGTCGCATCCACGGGGACACTCGACTCCGTAGTAGCAGGGACGCGTGCTCCTGTACACGGTTTCCCTGACGTTCGTGCGTGAGAGGCGACCGTAGCGACTCGTGAGCAGAGGCTTTCGACCGCTGTCGTCACGTGAATCGGGCCTGTTACCGATACCCTTGGTCTCATTGCGCCACCGAATGAACTGCTTCAGTCGGTAGTGATACCGGTCTAGGGTGGACTGTGCGACTTCGTTCTTGCGTGCTTCGAGGTACATCTTCTTCGCACGTTCCGGTGAGATGAGTTCCAAATTGTCTTTGCTCATTTCTGACCACCGGAACGCTGTCGGGCGAATTAGCGAGCCGCCGAAGCGCAGTACGTGGGGAGCTACGAGACGGAAAGAGAGAGCTGTCCCCCGTTCAAATCGGGGAGGCGGTATGTTCTGAACCTGCGAGCGTAGAGCAGGTGAAGAGACGACGCCGAGCCGATTCGCATCCGTGGGCGCCGGCTACCGTCCCGAACGTGTAGCCGGCCACGAACCGGGAGACGACGGTCAGAGTCCGACGGCGTGCTCCGCGAGAAGCGACTCGTCGATCGTCACGCCCAGTCCGGGCTCGTCGGGGAGTTCGAGCCGTCCGTCCGCGATCGCGGGACGGTCGTCGAGCAGTTCGTACCAGACGGGGTCGACGTCGGGGTGGAACGCCTCGACGTAGCGGCCGTTTGGGACGGCGGCCAGCAGGTGCATCGCGATCTGTGGCTCCTCGTGGTGTGCCATCGAGACGCCGTGAATCTCGGCCATGTGTGCCACCTTGCGCCACTGTGTCGGGCCGCCGGCGATCGACGCGTCGAGGTTGAGGACGTCGACGGCGCCGGCCTCGACGAGCCGCCGGCAGCCAGCGGCTGTCGACTCGCTCTGCCCCGCCGCTACCGGCACGCCGGTCCGGCTCCGCACCGCCGCCATTCCGGCGTGCTCGTCGTGCCAGGCGACCGGCTCCTCGAACCACTCGATTTCGTGCTCGCGAGCGCCCTCGGCGAACCGGACTGCCTCCTCGACCGTGTACCCCTGGTTCGCGTCGCACGCGACGACGAACTCCTCGTCGGCAGCCGTCACGACGGCGTCCAGCCGCTCCAGGTCCCGCTGAGGTGTGCGTCCGCCCACCTTGAGCTTGAGCCCGCCGAACCCGAGGTCTTGGTACTCCTCGACCTCCCTCGCGAGCTCGGCGAGCCCCTTGTCGTCCCGGTAGTACCCGCCGATGGCGATGACGGGCAGCGAGTCGCGGTAGCCGCCCCAGAGCTCGTAGAGCGGTCGGTCGACGGCCTTGCCGACGGCGTCCCAGCGGGCGATGTCGACGGCACCGATCGCGTGGACGTAGAGCTGCCGAACGTGGGGGTTGTACGCGGAGAACTGTGTCGACTCCTCGAGCAGCCGTTCCCAGCCCCGCTCGACCGCGAAGAGGTCTTGCCCGACCAGCTCCGGCGCGACGCGGTCCTCAACGAACGAGACGAGCCGCTCGGCGCGCTCGGGATTGCTGTCGAGGACGTCGCCGGCGGTGACGTACCCCGTGACTCCGCCGTCGGTCTCAAGCCTGACGACCGTGGTCCCGCGGCCGGGTTTGCTGTAGCTGCTCGCGCCGACCTCCGTGTCGAGCGGCACGACGACCGGCGTCGCGGTGATGTCGGTTATCTCCACCGTCCGGAGGTGAGACGACCGGCTACTTATCCGTTGGCCGTGGGAGCGCTCTGTCCCGCCACGCCCGTCGCGACGGGCCCGCGCTTATGTTCACGCCGCCGGTCGGTCCGGTCGATGGTCCGCGACTACGACCGCTCGGCGGTGCCGGCGGTCCACGACCTCGCCGACGCACCGCTCGTGCGCGACGAACCCGGGTTCAGCCAGTCGGTGTTTCGCGGCGTCGACCAGCTCGTCGGCCTCTCCCGGATCGGTCCAGCGTACCCCGACGGCGACCCGCACACCCACCCGTTCGAGCAGTCGAACCTGCTGGTGGCGGGCCGGGTCGACATGCTCGCCGACGGCGAGCGGGTCGCGCTCACGCCGTACGACGCCCTGACGATCCCGCCGGAGGTACCCCACACTGCCCGCGCGGTCGAAGGCGAGTCCGCGACCCTGCTCGCGTTCTGGCCGCTCCGCGAGGACCGACTGGACGGGACGGCGTACCAGGAGGAGTTTCCGCGGCCGTAGGTCCCCCGTCCGCCCCGCCGCCGACGGCCCAGCCACCAGCCGACGGCGGCGCCGGACGGTCACGGCCACGCCGGGAGCCCGGAGACGGACGCGCTCTGCCGGCTCCGGTCCCGTCGGCCGTCCGGGCTGCTCGACGTAGTAGATCGACCCGCTCGACGCCGGTCCGGGTGGCGTTCCAGCGCCGACAACGGTGCTCGGCGAGGTGCCTCCGCCGGCGCGCGTTCGTCTGCGTCGCGGCGACGCTCGCCGGACCGGACGCCGGTGAACGGCGTCCGCAGGAGGCTCCAGAGCAAGGGCCCGCCCGACAGCGCGTGTCGCGAGACCCGCCTCCGCGGAGCGCGCCGCGAGCGCCCGCCGTCGACCCCGGCCCGACGCCGGACGTGTCCGCGTGGACCGTCTCCGCCGGCCACTGCCCGCCCCCCCACCACCCGACGGGTAGATCGCTTCGCCCCGGCTCAGTCCCCGCGCCGACGGCAGGCGTCGTAGCCGAGGAGACCGAGGAGCACGCCGGTCCCGCTCCCGACACCCCACGCGAGGCCGACGGCGACCGAGCCGTTCAGCGCCGTCCCGACGAGCACACCGACGACGGCGGCGACGAGGGCGTACCTGACCGCGTGGCGACCGACCTCGTTCACGGGGCCTCCTCGCACCGTCGCGGTCTGAACGTTCCGGATCGACCCGGTGTCGTCGTGGTCACCCGGCGAACGTTCGAGCACAGAACGGGACAGAGAGCGGCTCAACACGCCGCTCACGGACCACGGACCGGACGCCAGGCCGTCGCGGAAGGCTTATGCCCCCGCCAAGCACATCGGCTGTCGCAATGGCGACTGGAACGGTCGACTTCTTCAACGAGACCGGCGGCTACGGCTTCATCGACAGCGACGATTCGGAGGAGGACGTCTTCTTCCACATGGAAGACGTCGGCGGTCCGGACCTCGAGGAGGGGCAGGAAGTGGAGTTCGAGATCGAACAGGCGGACAAGGGGCCGCGCGCGAAGAACCTCACCCGACTGTAGACGGCGCGACGACGCACAGTTCTCCGATCACCTGGTGAACGAGCCGTCGGCTTCTCGTTCGCCCAGTACCCACTCGAGCTCCTCTATCGCGCGCAACACGGCGATCTCCGCGTCGTCCTCCATCGGTGACGTCGGCGGGTCCTGTGCGTCGTACGCCGCCTCGAGCTCTGCCAGCCGGTTCCGTATCTCGGACTCGGAGCGCATCTCTCGACGCGCCGCTCGGGGGGCGCAAAAGGGTTGCGCGGCGCTCGTTACCACCGCTCCGCGCCGACGCGTCGTGCGGACGCTCCGTTCGCCGGCGCCGCGCCCGGCGCCGACGGCGCTCTCGGACGCTCGGGGACGTGCTCGTGACGATCTACGGGCGGTGCCGGGTCGTCTACGACGGTCGGGCGAGCTCCGAACTCGGCCCCGACGCCGTGGCGGATCGACGCGATTAAGAGGCGACTGACCCTCTCTTCGACAACTGATCATGTCCGACAAACCGGCCTCGATGTACCGGGAGGTCAGCACTCCCGCGTACACGCGACGGGAGTACATCACCGGCGTCCCGGGCTCGAAGATCGCCCAGCACAACATGGGCAACCTCCAGACCGGTCCGCGTGACTACCCGGTCCACGTCAGTCTCGACGTCGAGGAGGCGTGCCAGATCCGTCACGGCTCGCTCGAGTCCGCGCGCCTCTCCGCGAACCGCCTGCTCCTGAAAGAGGTCGGGCAGGAGAACTACAAGATGGTCCTCCGCAAGCATCCCCACCACGTCCTGCGGGAGAACAAGCAGGCGACCGGCGCGGGCGCAGACCGCGTCTCGGACGGGATGCGACAGGCGTTCGGCAAGCCCGTCGGCACCGCCGCACGGGTCCCGAGCGGCGACACGATCTTCACCGCCTACTGCCAGCCGGAGGACGCGCCCGTCCTGAAGGACGCGTTCCGCCGTGCGTACAACAAGATGTCTCCGCCCTGTCGTATCGTCGTCGAAGAGGGCGAGGAACTGCTCGTCGCCTGACCCGACCGGACACGGACTTTTGACGCCGCGGCGCGACGCCCGTCCGTGGCAGACGCCGATCTTCGACTCGCGCTCGCGACCCGCGCGGAGACGCTCGATCGGATCCGCGGGCCGCTGGCCGACCGCGGCATCGCGGTCGGACACCTCCCGACGACAGGCCGGGTCCAGCGGCTCTCTCCCGACGCCGTCGCCGACGAGTTCGACGTCGGTCTCGTCTTCCCCCCGCGGCTGATGGAGGGTGGCGCCGTCTCCGCACTCCGTCGCCTGCCGTGGGTGAACGACCGTGAGACGGTCCTCCGGTCGCGGAACAAGGCCGAGACGTACGCCCGGCTGGCGCGAGCCGGGGTTCCGGTGCCCGACACCCGTGTGGTGTCGAACCCCGCCGACGGCGAGGCGCTGGCGGCGGCGGTCGACGGCCTCGAGTGGCCGGTGGTCGTGAAGCCGAACTCGACGACCCGCGGCATCGGCGTGACGACGGCCCACGACCTCGACTCGTACCTCGGCGTGACGGACTACCTCGCGCTGATTCACGACTTCCGGGCGACGGGCGACCGGTCGTTTCTGGTCCAGGAGTTTCTGTCCGACGCGCGGGACTACCGCGCGATGGTCGTCGACGGCACCTACGCCGGCGCGGTCGAGCGCCGGGGCGACGGGTGGAAACACAACGTCCACCGCGGTGCGGAGGCCGTCGGCGTCGACCTGCCCGACCGGGCGCGGCGACTGGCCGAGGACGCGGCGGCGGCGCTCGACGCGGACTGGCTGGGCGTCGACCTCCTCCGGTCGGATGACCGGTGGATGGTCAACGAGACGAACGCGCGCCCGACGGTCGACGACGAGTCGAAGTACGAGCCGGGGTTCTACAGCCGGCTCGCGGGGCTCGTTCGCGACCGCTAGTCGAGGTCGATACTGGCGCTCTCGTCGGTCTTGTCGAGCGTCACGGTCAGTACGCCGTTGTTGAACGTCGCGCTCGCGGAGTGCTCGTCGACCCGAGCGGGGAGCCGCACCCGCTCGTGGTACTCCCGGCGGTCGCCGGCTGCAGCGACGGTGAGCGTCTCGCCGTCGCACTGGAGTTCGAGACTCTCCTTCCCGATACCCGGGAGGTCGGCGACGACCCGGACCTCGTCCCCGTGGTCGTGGACGTCGACGTGTGTCTCGGCTGCCACGCTCTCCTCGTCACCGAACCCGTTCATCATACGCTCGATCTCGTCGAAGATGTCGCCGAACGGGTCGTCCCGGTCGTCTCTCCGCATCAACTAAGGATAGGCCACAACCCGGCAAAAGCCTTCTGACCCCCTGCCGACAGAGATAAGTCGACCGGACCTAAGTTTACTCGAAAATGAGTCAAGCTGATGTGGTCCGCGTCGCGGTCAACGGCTTCGGTCGGGTCGGCCGGAGCGTCTTCCGTGCCGCGCTGTCCGACCCCCGCCTCGAGGTGGTCGGCGTCAACGACGTGGCCGACGACGAGACGGTCGAGTATCTCGCGCGCTACGACTCGGTGATGGGCCGTCTCGACGCCGCCGTCGAGGACGGTCACCTCGTCGCGCGAGACGCCGACGGCGAGGCCCGCGCGCTGGTGACCGAGGAGCGCGACCCCGTCGACCTGCCGTGGGCCGACCTCGATGTCGACGTCGCGCTGGAGTGTACCGGTGCCTTCCGGACGCGTGAGGCCGCGAGCGCCCACCTCGACGCGGGCGCGGACCGCGTCGTCATCAGCGCGCCGCCGAACGACGACGTGACGCCACAGGTGGTCTACGGCGTCAACGAGGACGAGTACGAGGGCGAGGCCGTCGTCTCGAACGCCTCGTGTACGACCAACAGTGTCGCGCCCGTCGTGGCCACGCTCGACGACGCCTTCGGGATCGAGTCGGGCTACCTGACGACGATTCACGCCTACACGGCCTCGCAGAACCTGATCGACGGCCCGCACGACGAGCCTCGCCGGGGCCGCGCCGCCGCCGAGAACATCGTCCCGACGACGACCGGTGCGGCGACGGCCGTCACGCAGGTGTTGCCGGACCTGTCGGGGAAACTCGACGGGATGGCCGTCCGCGTCCCCGTGCCGAGCGGCTCTATCACACAGCTGACCGTCGACGTGGCCGGCGCGCCGGACGCGGCGGCGGTCAACGACGCGCTGACGACCGCCGCCGACGGGCCGATGGCGGGCGTGCTGGGCTACACCGACGACGAGATCGTCTCGCACGACGTCGTCGGTCTCCCCGTCTCGTCGTACGTCGACCTCTCGGCCACCGCCGTGGTCGGCGGCGACGGCCTCGTGACCGTCCTCGCGTGGTACGACAACGAGTTCGGCTTCGCGAACCGGATGCTGGACGTGGCGCGCCACGTCGCCTCGGTGTCGTCGGCGGCTGCCGGCCCCGCCTGACGCACCGAGAAGGGCTAAGTGGCGGGACCGTGACCGCCGACCCAGTGTTTACACTCGACGATCTCCCGGCGGGACGACGGCTGCTCGTCCGTCTCGACCTCAACACCGCCGTCGACGACGGCGAGGTCCAGGGAAACCGGCGGTTCGTCCGCCACGCAGAGACCCTCGCTCGCCTCCTCGACGACGGTCACGCAGTTGCGGCTGTCGCCCACCAGGGCCGACCGGGCCGTCCCGACTTCACGTCGCTCGCGGGCCACGCCGACCGCCTCGCCGACCGCCTCGACCGACCCGTCGGCTTCGTCGCGGACACCCACGGGGAGGAGGCGCTGGCCGCGGTGCGTGCTCTCTCAGCCGGCGAGGTCCTCCTTCTCGAGAACGTCCGGATGGCCGACGACGAACTCGCCGACCGGACGCCCGCCGAACACGCCGAGTCGGCGCTCGTCCGTGACCTCGCGCCCGCCGTCGACGCCTACGTGAACGACGCGTACTCCGCCGCCCACCGCGCGCAGGCCTCACTCGTCGGCTTTCCGGAGGTGCTCCCCTCGTACGCCGGCCCGGTGATGGCGGCGGAGTACGAGGCAAACGGCGCGGTTGCCCGCCGCGAGTTCGACGGTCCGGTGACGATGGCGCTCGGCGGCGCGAAGGCGACGGACGTGGTGTGGGCGATGGACGCGCTGGCCGACCGGGTCGACAACGTCCTCCTCGGCGGCGTCGTCGGCGAACTCGCCCTCCGGGCCCGGGGCCACCCCGTCGGCCACGACGCCGCGGGGACCGACCGCTTCGACGCGGCGTGGGCGACGACGGGAGACGAACTGGAGCGTGTCCTCGCTGCCCACGGCGACCGGGTGTCTGTCCCGACCGACCTGGCCTACGCCGACGGCGACCGGCGTGCGGAGATTGCCGTCGACGCCGTCGACGAGAAGACCGTCGCGTACCAGGACGTCGGCACCGAGACGCTGATGTCGTACACGCCGGTCGTGCGTGACTCCGCCGCCGTGTTCGTCAAGGGCGCCCTCGGCGTGTTCGAGGACGACCGGTTCAGCGTCGGGACGGTCGGACTGCTCGAGGCCGTCGCGGACGCCGACTGCTTCTCCGTCGTCGGCGGCGGCGACACCTCGCGCGCCGTCGACCTGTACGACCTCGACCCGGACGCGTTCGACCACCTCTCGGTCGCCGGCGGCGCGTACCTCCGGGCGCTGACCGGCGACCCGCTGCCGGCGGTGGCGGCCTTAGAGCGCGCGGCCCGGCGGATGCGCGAGGGCCGCGTCTGAGTTCCGGGCCACTTACCGTTCGCGCGACAGCCACGTCCGGGCCGATGCCCTCCATCTCTCGCCGCCGCCTCCTCGGCGGCGGTGCCGCCGTCGCCGCGGCCTACGGCGCACACCGACTGGACCGCGGTGCCCCGGCTGCCTCGTTCGCGTCGTGGACGCCCGCGCCCGACACCTGGCCGCTCCGGCGCTACGACCCGGCGAACACCGCACACAGCCCCGGTGCCCGGCTGCCGCGCACGGCGCCGTCGGTCCGCGACCTCGCGTCGACGCCGACGGCGGGCGGGCGACCGCGGCACGCACCGCTCGTCGGCCCCGACCACCTCGTCGTCCACGGCACGGGGTTCGCGGCGTACCGGCGCGGCGGCGGCACGCCGATCCGTACGGACGAGACGGCGACGCCGCTCGCCGGGTTCGGTCCGGACGGCCGACTCTACGCCGTCCGGACGGCGTCCGACTCGGCGGCGCTCGTCGCGCACGACACCGACCTGGGTGAGCGTCGCCGCACCCCGCTCGGCACCGACGGCGCCGTCGGCCTGACCGTCGGGTCACACGAGACGTACGTCGGCCACGAGGACGGGACGCTCCGTGGCGTCGCGCACGACGGCAGCCGACGCTGGCGGGCCGACGGCGCCCTGCCCGCGCTCGTCGACGGCTCCCTGTACGCCGCGGACGCACCGCTCGACGGGACCGTCGCCTACGCCCCGCGGACGGGCCTCGACCGCCGGCTCACGTCCGGTCCCGCGCGGCGCTGGAGCGCCGGCCCGGTCGACGGCTTCCCGCTCCCGCCCGCCGTCGCCGACGGTCGGGTGGTGGTCGGGTCGCGCGCGGAAGGCGGCGGCGTCGTCGCCGGGGTCGACGCGGCGACCGGTGACCGGCTCTGGGAGCCCCGCACGCTCGGTCGGCGCGTCGCGACGCCGGCTGTGGTCGGTGACGCCGGTTACGCGGCGGTCGAGGCTGACGACGGCGCCGGCTGTGTCGTCGCCCTCGACCTCGCGACGGGCGAGACGCGCTGGCGTGACGACGTCGACTGGCGCGCCGTCGAGGCTGCCGTCGGCGGCGACACCCTCGTCGTCGCCGGGGGTGGCGACCGGACCGGCGGACGGGTCCGCGCGTACGACCGCGCGACCGGCGACCCTCTGTGGGACGTCGAGACGCCGCCCGTCCACGGGCTGGCACTCGCCGGAGACCGCGTGCTGGTCACCGCCGGGACGGCGCTGTACGAACTCGCGTAGGTCAACGTCCGTGTGCCCCGGCGCCTCGGTCGGCCACGACGGTCGACCGACCACTCGTAGCTCTCGTGTCCGGGGCACCGCTAAGTGCCGTCTCTCCGAACCCTGCCCGTGCGCCTCGGACTCGTCTCGGACACACACGACGACATCGACGCGGCGCGGCGCGCCGCCGACGAACTCGCCGACGCCGGCGTCGACGCCGTCGCCCACCTCGGCGACGTCGTCGCCCCGTTCACGCTCGCGCCGTTCGAGCCGCTCGCCGACGACCGCCCGTTCCACCACGTCCGCGGGAACAACGAGGGTGAACCGGCGCTGTGGCGCGCCGCCGCCGACGTCGGGACCCACCACGGCGACGCGGCGGCGCTCGACCTCGGCGGACGGTCGGTCGCGCTCTACCACGGCACCTCGTCGGTGCTGGTCGACGCCCTCGTCGCCTCGGGCGACTACGACTACGTCTGTCACGGTCACACCCACGAGCGCGGCGTCGAGGAGCGCGACCGGACGGTGCGGGTGAATCCCGGAGGGCTACCGATTCCGGGCGCCGACGACGCGTTCCACGTCGCGTGGGTAGACCTCGACGACCCGGTCGGCCCGGACGCCGTGACCCACCGGACGGTCTGAGCGGCTGTCACCGGCCGTAACACAGGTACGAGAGCGCGAGGAAGGCGACGGCTGTGGCACCGACGGCGGTCCCCACCCCGAGGAGCGGCGCGGGACGTCCGACCACCCGTAGCACGCCCGTCGCCGCGCCGCCGACGAGGACGGACCCTACGATCAGGAGCGCGCCGTCCTGCCACTCCCGGGCGATCGAGTCGCTACTCATCGCTCCCTGCGTCGTCGGGGAGCCGGCGCGTGGCGGCTGCTCGTCACCGCGGCACGACCCGCTGGCGCGGGCCGCCGAACAGGCTCTCCAGCCCGACGCCGAGCGTCTCGTCCGTCGTCGCCATGCTCTCGGCGCGGTCGGCGTCGCCGGCCAGCGCCCGGACGGCGTCGACGTTCTCCGGCACCACGTCGGACTCCTGATGGATCGACTGGAACAGGTAGAGGTCGTCGTCCTCGACGGTCAGCGAGTCCGACCAGATACAGTTCTCCCAGAGGTCGCCCCGCGGACGGCCGGTGTCCATCGCGAACTCCTTTAGCTTCCCCGTCCCGTCGATACCGGACTCCTCGGGGACGAGAAAGAGCCGGGACTCCTCGTCGAGGAGGCTCCGCACCTCGTCGGCGTCTGGCGTCGCGTCGAGCGTGACGTTGACCGAGTGGAGGTGCATCAGCGTCGCCGGCACCTTCACGCCGAGCGTGTCGATGTCGAGCCCGGGGAAGATGGTGTTCACGTCCGGGCCGTGGTGGGACGGAATCTCCACGGGGTCGGGCAGGATGTCGTTTATTGGCCCGCGCTCGGTCTGACCCGGGTCGCCCCCGCGGCGGACGAGCGTGACGCGGGCCTTCTCGACGCCGTACGTCTCGCGGAGGGGCGCGAGCACGCGCGAGAGGCCCGTGGTGTTGCAGGAGACGACGCGGAGCGACTCGGCGCCGGACTCGCGGACGTCGTCGAAGTTCGCCCGTGCGACGAACGACCGGTCCGCGACGTCCGGGTCCTCCCCGCCCTGGAACACGGCGGGGGTGTCGTAGCGCTCGTAGAGCGCGGCGTTCTCCGCGCCGATTCCGGACGGCGTGGTGTCGACCACGACGTCCGCCCGCATCACGAGGTCGTCTGCCTCGCCCGCGACGTCGATACCCGCGGCCTCGAACTGGTCGATCCGGTCCGGCACGGCGGCGTAGAGCGGGTAGCCCTTTCGGACCGCCGCCTCTGCCTCGTAGTTCGGTCGGGTCTTGGCGACCCCCGCGAGCGTCATGTCCGGCTGTGCCTCGACGGCGTCGGCGACGCGCTTGCCGATAGTGCCGTAGCCGTTGACCCCGACCTCGATCATACCTGACCCGGACCGCGGCGACCAATAATCGTTTCGGGCGCACAGAGCGGAAATTAACTACGGTCCGAGTCCCGCGAGACCGGCGGACTGATGAGCGAGGCGCCCCGAGAGTGGGTATGGACGACGCCCTGCGCGCCGCCGCGGAAACGGCGGTCGAGGAGTGTCTGGGGCTCACCGCCGACGAGACGGTGGCGGTTGTGACCGACGACGACCGCCTCCCGATCGGCGAGGCTATCTACGCCGTCGCGGCGGCCCGGAGCGACGACGCGACGCTTCTGTGCGTCCCGCCGGGGAGCGAACACGGAGAGGAGCCGCCCGCGCCCGTCGCCGCCGCGATGCGCGAGGCAGACGCCTTTCTCGCGCCGACGACGTACTCGATCACGCACACCCGCGCCCGCCAGCGTGCCACCGAGGCCGGTGCCCGCGGCGCGACGATGCCCGGCATCACGGAGGAGGTGGTGGTCGCCGGCCTCGACGCCGACTACGACGCGATCGCGGCGGCCTGCGAGTCGGTCCACGACCAGGTTCGTGGCGCCGAGACGGTGCGCGTCACCGCGCCTGCGGGCACGGACATCACCGTTCGGCCCGGTGATCGACCGTGGCACCTCGACACCGGCCTCGTGCGCGAACCGGGGTCGTTCTCGAACCTCCCGGCGGGCGAGACGTTCGTCAGCCCGGAGACCGCAGACGGCACGATCGTCGTCGACGGGACGATGCGGCCACACGGCCTCGTCGAGGACCCGATCCGGATCGAGGTCGCGGACGGACAGGTGGTCTCGGTCGACGACGACGGCGTGCGCGAGTCGTTCGAGGCCGCCGCCGCGGGCGCCGACGACCCCGACGCGGTCTACAACCTCGCGGAGCTGGGTGTCGGCGCGAACGTCGGCGTCTCCGACCTCGTCGGGTCGGTCCTGCTGGACGAGAAGGCCGCCGGGACGGTCCATCTCGCGGTGGGCGACGACGCGAGCATCGGCGGCGACGTCGAGGCACCGATCCACAGCGACGGCGTCGTCCGTGACCCGACCGTCTACGTCGACGGCGAGCAGATCACGCTCCCGTCGGCGTAGCGCGGTCCGGCGGGG
This sequence comes from uncultured Haloferacaceae archaeon, assembly GCA_964512675.1. Lineage (GTDB taxonomy): Archaea > Halobacteriota > Halobacteria > Halobacteriales > Haloferacaceae > A07HB70. The sequence goes on from CAZEJR010000006.1 coordinate 98,647, forward strand.
AGACGGGCAGAGCACGGAGCCGCCAGAACGACCCGCTTTTTCCTCTGCGCCCGCACTCCCGGGTATGAGCGACACGAACGAACGGGCGACGGTCGACTGTCCCGACTGTGGCGACCGGACCGCCCACGAGGTCCTGCGACCGGGCGGACAGGCCACCGTCCGGTGTACGGACTGTGGCCACACCCACAAGACGCGGGTCGAGCGGTCCGAGCGGGTCGAACGCGAGGTGGTGGTCTCACAGGAGGGTGAGTCGACCGCCGCGGCCCGTGCCTTCGACGCGGCGGAGGAGGTGGCGGTCGGCGACGAGTTCGTCGTCGACACGCCCGCGGCGCTCCTCCAGGTGCGCGTGACGGCGGTGGAGACGGGCCCCGAGGAGCGGGCGGAGACGGCGCCGGCCCGCGACGTCGCGACCGTCTGGACCCGCGTCGTCGACAACGTCGGCGTGCCGGTCACCGTCCACCCGAAGGCGGGGGACGGACGGAACCGGGAGACAGAGAGCCACCTCCTCCGGGTTCCCGGCGACCACGAGTTCGTCGTCGGCGAGTCGGTCGACGTCGGCGACGAGCGCGTCGAGGTGGTCGGCCTCCAGATCCGCTCGGACGCGCCGGCGTACCGCCACGACAAGCTCGACCACGAGGGCGACACTGCGTTCGCCCGTGATCTCAAGCGCGTCTACGCCCGCGACACCCGCTCGTCTGCCTGGTCCGTCTGGTAGGGCTTATGAGCGTCCGGCGCGGAACGCGCGCATGGACGAGGCGGCGCTCCGGGAGGATATGCTCGACGGGCTGGCGCACGCGCTCGACCGGCCGGTCGACGGGCACGTCGTCGACGCGATGCGGACGGTGCCGCGCCACGAGTTTCTCGACGAGGCGCCGTACGCCAACAGCGACGGACAGGCCGTCGGCACGCGCGTCCTCGCGCCCGCCACCGCCGCCCGGCTGGTCGAGGCGCTCGACGTTGAGGCGGGCGACGACGTCCTCCTGGTCGGCGCGGGCGTCGGCTACACCGCCGCCGTCTGCGCCGAACTCGTCGGCGCGCGGCACGTCCACGCCGTCGACATCGCCCGCCCCGCCGTCCGCGCGGCGCGCGAGAACCTCGCCGCAGCCGGCTACGACGCCGTCCTCGTCGACCGCCAGAACGGAAGCGACGGCCTCCCCGCGTACGCGCCGTTCGACCGCGTCCTCGTCGAGGCCGCCGCCGTCCGGCCGCCGCGCGCGCTCGTCGCGCAACTGACCGACGGCGGACGGCTCGTGCTCCCGCTCGGGAGCGCCGAGCAGACGCTCGCGGCGGTCGAGCGCGCGGACGGCGAGCCACGGGTCGTCGGCGAGTTCGGGTCGCTCGCGCTCGCGCCGCTGCTCGTCGACGGGGAACAGGCTGGCGCGGGCACGCGAAACCGGACGGCCCGCGAGGACCGCGAGTTCGCCCGGCAGGACCACTCCGCGCCGACCGGCTGGGAACACGAGTGGATCGACTGGGACGACCGACTGGACGGCGGAGGCCGGCGGCGCTGAGCCGCCGGCTCCCCGGTAACACACACCGAGACCGGCACGGACTTCAGGCGGCTCCCGTTAGACCCGTCGCGTGTCGGTCCAGTCGCTCGTCGGCGAGAACGGCGACGTGGTCCACGAGCGGCGGTTTCAGGCGCTGCTCGCGGCGAACCTGCTCGCGCCGCTCGGCATCACGCTCGTGTCGCCGCTTCTCGACTCGCTCTCCGGGCCGTTCGGCGTCTCGCCCGCCCGACTGGGCCTCCTCATCTCCGCGTACACCGCGCCGCCGGTCGTGCTCATCCCCGTCGCGGGCGTGCTCGCCGACCGGGTCGGGCGCAAGCCGGTCCTGCTCTCGGGCATCCTCCTCTACGGCGCCGGCGGGAGTGCCGTCGCGTTCACCACCGAGTTTCGGGTTGCGGTCGTGCTCCGGCTGCTCCAGGGCGTCGCCTTCGCCGGGCTGACAACGATCATCATCACCAGCATCGGCGACGTCTACGTCGACGCACGAGAGGCGACGGCACAGGGCCTGCGGTTCATGAGCTCCGGCGTCTACCAGACCGTCTTTCCGCCCGTCGCCGGCGCGCTGGTGGTCGTCGCGTGGCAGGCCCCGTTTCTCATCTACGCGCTCGCGTTCCCCGTCGCCGTGCTGGTCTACCTGTGGTTCCCGGAGCCGCTGGACCGGTCGCCCACGGACGACGAACCCTCGGCGGACGTCCGACAGGTGCTCGGCCTCGCCCGGCGCCCGCGTGTCCTCTCGATCGTCGTCGGTCGGGCGCTTCCGATGCTCCCGTGGGTCGGCTTTCTCACCTACAGCTCGCTCGTCGTCGTGCGCGGCGTCGGCGGGTCGCCCGCAGAGGCGGGGATCCTCGTCGCGGTCAACAGCACCGGCCTGGCGGTCGGCGGGAGCCAGGCGGGCCGGATCACGGAGCGGTTCGACTCCCGGCTGTGGCCGCTCGCGCTCTCGAATCTCCTGCTCGGCGGCGGCCTCGTCGCCGTCGCGTACGCGCCCGTCCTCGGGATCGCGGTGGTCGGCGCGGCGGCGCTCGGGCTCGGCTTCGGCGTCTCGCTCTCGCTGTACCGGAGCGTCGTCACCGGCCTCGCGCCCGCTCACCTCCGCGGGGGTCTCGTGAGCCTCTCCGAGTCCGGCGGCCGGATGGCCTCGACCGTCACGCCGGTGGCGATGGGTGCGGTCGTCGCGACCGCGACGCCGTCGCTCGGGCTCCTCGGCGCGGTGCGTCTCGCGAGCGTCGGGACGGCTGCGGTCGCCGTCGTCGGGGGGTCGATCGCGCTCGCCGTCGCGCGGCTCTCGCCGCCGACGTCGGCGGAGCGGGCGTGAGGAACGGGGAGCGGAGCGGCTTTTAGGACGGACCGTCGACCTGCTCCCGTGCGGAGCGCGCTCCGGTTCGCCCTCGGTGCCGTCGTCGGCGGCGGCGCGGTCGCCGCCTACCTCCTCCTCGTCGGCGTCGACGCCGTCACAGCACGCGCACTGTCCGTCGGGCTGCCGGCGTTCGCCGCCGTCGCCGCCCTCGTCGTCGTCGAGAGCCTCGTCGACGGCGTCGCCGTCTGGGCGTCCGTCCGGCCGCTCGACGGCGGGCTGTCACCGCCAGAGAGCGTCCAGTTCGCGCTCGCCGGTGACTTCTTCGACACGCTCAGCCCCGCCGGTCCGGCCAGTTCCGAGCCGATCATGGCGCAGTTCATCGGCGCGACGACGGCGACGAGCTACAGCGACGCCCTCGGGGTCCGGACCGCCGCGAAGTATCTCAAGAGCGGCGCGCAGCTGCTCGTCTCGACGGCGCTCGCCGCGCTCGTGCTCGCGGGAACCCCCGGCGCGGCGCCGGTTCTCGCCGTCCTCGGGAGCGTCGTCACGCTCCTCGCCGTCGCGGGTGTCGTCGCCCTGCGCTCGCGTCCCGCCGCCGAGCGCGCGCTGGTCGCGCTCCTCGCGCCCCTGCTCGCACGGCTCCCCCGTCGTTCGCTGGACCGTGCCGACACCGTGGCGGCGGTCGAGCGGTTTCTCGACCGTCTCTGTCTCTTTCGCTCGGCGCCGCGGCTTGTGGCGCTGATAGTCGCCGCCGGCGTCGCGGAACAGGCGCTCGCCGCCGCGGCGCTGTGGGCCGCGCTCGCGGGCACCGGGACGACCGTCTCGCCCCTGGCGCTCGTCGCGCTGATGCCGCTCCCGCAGGCCGCGAGTGTCGTGCCGATCCCGGCGAGCCTCGGGGCATACGACGGCCTGCTGAGCGGCGGACTGGTGCTGGCCGTCGGCGTGCCCGCCGCTGCCGCCGCCGCCGCGGTGCTCGTCGTCCGGAGCGTGAGCCTGCCGTTCTGGCTGGCCGCGGGCGGCCTCGCCGCCGCCTTCCTCCGTGGCTGGCGCCCCGGCGGCTGACCGCCGTCGACCGGCTCCCGGATACGAGAACGCCGCGAGCTGCTTGCGGGCTCGTTCGTGGGCTCTCGCAGTGTCTCCAGCCGCCGAACGGCCTGTCGACGGACGCGTACCGTCGTGTGCCGTGCGGCACACGGCACGCCGACGCCCGTCGTGACGACGCCCGTGTCGTTCGGGCTACGCGGGTATCGCGGCCTCACGACTCGGCGGCGCGGTGGCCGTCCCGCTCGTCACGGTCTCCGTCCTCTGGAACTTCGCGCTTCCCGGCGTCTCTCGCGAGCACGCTCGCCGCGTAGGTCGCGGTCGTGAGACGGCGGCTCCCGGTCTACGGGCGACCGCTGTTCGTCGTCTCGGTCGTCGTCGGCACGCTCGTGCCGGTGACCGTGTTTGAGTTCGCGCTCGTGGGGCCGGTCTGGCGGTTGCCGAGACCGCGTTCGTCCGGCGTGTCCTCTCGGAGATCGCGGCGTACACGTCCACCGACTCCAACTGGACCGCCGGGTGTTCGACGCGGTGTCGAGCCTCGCGGTCGTGCTGTTTCTCGTCGGGCTCTTCGGCGGTGTCGCCGCGTACGACGCGACGTCGTCCCGCCCGCCGAGCGCCGGACGACGGTGGCGCTGATCGGTGCCGTGTCCGGTCTCCCCCACACGGGACCAGGCTGTTCGTCGCCTCGCTGCCGGGGCTGTCGGCCCGAGTACGCCGGGTCACCTGGTCGCCGGCGCTGCCGCGTCGACCCCCGGTCTCCTGACAGTCGTGGCCTTCGAACGGGAGCTCCCGAGCGACGTTCCGCGGGCGCACACTCGGGCCGGTGCGTGACGAGGTCGGGCGCGTGTCTGACCCGGAGGCGTCGGACGCCCGCTCCGAGGCCGTCTCCGACGACCGCTGACTGCCCTCACTGCCAGTCGAACGCCGTCTCGAGGTCGTGTGGCACGTGCCCGCCGCTCGCGCGCTCGCGGTACGACCGGAGCGCGGGCCGGTGTGCCGGGTCGGCCAGTTCGACGAGCCGGTCGGCACGCTCTCGTGGGTCCAGCCCCCGGAGGTCGGCGACACCGTGGTCCGTGACGACGACGTCGACGTCGTGTTCGGTGTGGTCGACGTGGCGGACGAAGGGGACGACCCGCGAGACGCCGCCACCCTTCGCCGTCGACGGCAGGGCCACGACCGAGAGGTGCGCGGCGCGCGCGAAGTCGCCGCCGCCGCCGACGCCGCTCACGATCCGCGTACCGTCGACGTGGGTGACGTTCGCGTGGCCGTAGATGTCGACCGACAGGGCGCTGTTGACCGCGACGACGCCGAACCGGTCGACGAGCGCGGGCGCGTTCGACACGTCCGTCGGTCTGAGGACCACCTCGTCGGCGTAGCGGTCGAGGTCGGCGAACAGTCGCTCCTGGCCCGCCTCCGACAGCGCGAGCGCGGTCGCGCTCGCGCCGTCCAGCGCGCCCGTATCGAGGAGGTCGAGCAGGCCGTCCTGTACCACTTCGCCGAAGTACCGGAGCCGCCCGTCCGCGAGCGACGATCCCGCGAGTGCGCCCATCAGCGCGTTTCCGAGGCTCCCGACGCCGAACTGGAGCGTGAGCGTCTCGCGCAGGACCGGATCACGACCGCGCTCCGTCGCGAGGAAGCGGACGAGGTTCGCCGCCACCGCCTCGTCGGCGGCGGTCGGCTCGCGGAACTCGTAGGGGTCGTCCGGACGGTCCGTCTCGACGACGGCCCGCAGCTTCGCGGGGTCGAACACGACCCGCGGCGCGCCGATCCGCCCCGCAGGGTCGGTCAGCGGAATCGGCTCGCGGTCGGGCGGCGCCGCGGGACGGTAGACGTCGTGGAGGCGCGCCAGCCCGCGAGGCTGTGCGCGGTTCACCTCGACGACCACCTCGTCCGCGGCGGCGACGTACGCCGGGGTCTGACCGAGCGACGTCGAGGGCGCGAGCCAGCCCTCGCCGACGGCGACCGCCTCGACGACGGCGACGTCGGGGTCTCCGAGGCGCCCGAACGCAACCTCGTCGGCGAGCCCGGCGACGTGGCGGTCGGCGAAGGCGATCCGCCCGTCGTCGACCGCCGCCCGCGCCTCGTCCGTCGCGACGAAGGGGAACCGGCGCGTGACCGCGTCCGCCTCGACGAGTGCACCGTCGACGGCCTCGCCGGTCGACCCGCCGCTGACGACCGTCAGCGCGAGGTCGCGGTCCGACGCCGCCAGCGCCTCGGGCACCGCCTTCGGATCGCCGACGCTCCCGAATCCGCTGACCGCGAGCGCCGCGTCGGCGGCGATCCCGGCGGCGACCGTCGTGGCGTCACGGACCGGCAGGTCACCCGCGACCCGGTCTGGTCCTGTCGTCATCCGCCCGGTCTCCGGGCGCCAGCCTCCTCGCTCTGTCGGTCGCGGGGAGAGACTTTTCGGCGCCCGTCGCCGACCGCCGACCGTGCCCCCTTCGACGGCGACGTTCGTGCGCCGGTTTCGGCGGCTCGACCGCGAGGCGCGCCTGCGGTTCGTCGCGGCGCTGTTCGCGGCACAGCCGGACGTCGTCGGCGTCGAGACGGAGGGCAGCGTCGTCGTCGTCGCGCGCGACAGCGGCACCGAGCGGGTCGCTGTCGGGCCGCCGACGGGCGACCCGGTCGACATCGTTGTCGTCGCCGGCGGGTGGCTCGACGCGTTTCCCGGGGGCGGCCGGCGCGCGCGTCGAGCGAGGCGGACGGCTCGTGTCCGCGGCGCGACGGTCCTCGGTCCGACGGACCTCCACGACCGGCTCCTGTACGCGGTCGACAGGGGGCGCGCCCGGCAGATCTGCCGCGCGCATCTCGGCCTCGCCTTCGACGGCGGTGACGGCCCGGGCGCCGCAGCCCCCGTCCTCGCCGTCGCTGCCGCCGCCCTCCTGGGTCTCGCTCTCGTCGCCGTGTCACCGGTCGGACAGCCGCCCTTGGGCGGCCCGGCGGTGCCGACGACGGACGCCGGCGTCGACGCCGTGACGCTCCGTGACCCCGCGGCGCTCGCCGACGCCCACCGCGACGCGATCCGGACGCGCGTCGCGGTTCGGATGAACGCGACGTTCGCCGGACCGCGCCACCTCACCGGCTTCGACACCCGGCGGTCGGGATACGACCCGGACGACGTGGTGCGAGTCCGGGTCCGGGCCGTCACGACGGACCGGTACCGATCGGTCCGGGAGACGGCCTTCGCCGGCGGGCCGTTGATACGCGACCGCCTCACCGTCGACCGCTACGCCGACGGCGACACCGAGTACGTCCGTATCAGCGACGACGCGGAGACGCGGTACAAGCGACAGCCCGTGTCGCGGAGCGGGACGGACCTCGCGACGGGCTGGTCGCGGGAGCTCTTCCCGCGGTACCTGACGACGAACCGAACCCGTGTCGAGCGGCTCCCCGCCGACGCCGACGCGCGGTACCGCGTCGTCACGACCGGATCCCCCCGGGCCGTCGGCCACGAGGTCCGGGACTACCGTGCGATCGCACGCGTCGCAGCGGACGGGCTGGTGACCCGGCTGTCGGTCGGCTACGTCCACCCTGGCACCGGCGCCCGAGTATCGGTCACCGCGCGGTTCGGCTCGGCGGACGCGGCGCCGACGCCCCGGTGGTACGAGACGGCACGCGACCGGGCCGGGTCAGACGCGCAGGATCGCGCGGGATCGCTGTCGGTCGACCCGGATCGTAAACGGCATCGGCGCTGTGCAGCCGCCCGCCCGACCCGACGTACACGGGTCGGAACCGGTGTCTCCCTTGCACCGTCCGCGACGCCGTGTTGCCGGTTCTCGCCGCGGTCCTCGTCGCCGGCGTCCCCGTGCTGAGGGCGACGACGTTCGCCGTCGTTCTCTCCGTGGCTATCTCGTCCCCGGAACACCGACGCCGACGCGGCGGTACCTCCCGGAGCGCGTGAGCGCGCGGTTCGGCGCCGAGACGGCTCCGACGGACGATCCCGTGGCAGCGCTCGTTGCTCTCGGCGTCGTGGAGAACCCGAACGGCGACCAGTCGCTCACGCCGTGATTCGCCCGGCACCGAGGGGCGGCGACCGCCGACCACCGCTCGCCGGCGGCGCTCGTCGCCGACGCGGCGACCGACCCCGTCCTCTCGGCACGCCGGGCGCGTCGAGACCGCGATCGCGTCGTCCGCGCCGACCTACGGGGCAGATTCACGTGGTCGCCGACGACTGCCCTGTCTGTGGCGGCCCCGCCGTCGGCTCCGAGGGGGTCGTCGACTCCTGCTGTCGCGAGGTCCGGTGGTCGTCCTGACCCGTGACGGCTGCGGCGCACGGGTCGCCGCCGGCCGGCCGGCTCGCGGCTATTGAGGCGTATGGACTACCTCGTACCGATCTGCGTGCTTCGATTGGTACGTAGGCGCACTGCGTTTTCGCCGGACGTATATATCAGAATTACAACGGTTCTTTACCCTCTACGAACAGTCTCACACGATGTCTGACGACAGGACAAGTCGGCGTCGTGTGTTTCTGAAAGGGTCGGCTGCCGCGCTCGCGGCGGGGCTGGCCGGCTGTGCGAGCGGCGGCTCCTCGTCCGGCGGCTCCTCGTCCGGCGGCTCCTCGTCCGGCGGCGACCCGATGCTGGCGGACGCGAGCGAGTTCGACCCGGCGAACCCGGGCTGGGAAGAGCACAACTTCCTCTCGTCGGCGCTGGTCGATGCGGGGTACCAGCGCGGGTCGACGACCGACCTGAAGAACATGCGCGACCGCGAGGTGTCGGAGGTCCCCCACGGCCAGCCGGTCCAGGAGACCCCCGAGAGTGAGAGCGAACTGCTCGATCCGGACACGCTCGTCTTCACCGAGAGCCCGAGCGAGGACGTCCAGGGTCGGTTCGAGGAGGACTTCCGGGCCGTCTTCGACCGTATCGAGGAGGAGACCGGCAAGCCCGTCGAGTTCAGCAAGGTCGACAGCTACGCGGCCTCCGTCGAGGCGATGCGCTCGGAGCGTGCCCACATCGCCAACTTCTCGACCGGGACGACCGCGTTCGCGGTCAACCTCGGCGGCGCGGTGCCGTTCGGGGTCGGGC
>CAZEJR010000007.1:0-101716 GCA_964512675.1 uncultured Haloferacaceae archaeon
CGGCGTATCGCGGTTCGACTCCGCGAGTCGGCGTTAAGGCGGCCATAGCGGCGGGGACACACCCGTACCCATCCCGAACACGGCAGTTAAGCCCGCCAGCGTTCCGGCAAGTACTGGCGTGCGCGAGCCGCTGGGAACACCGGATCGCCGCCTGCCACTCATACTCACGTACGCGGAGCGGCGGATCTCTCGTCGCCTCTGGCGGGACAGACGCGTCTCGCCTGCGACTCATACACTCGATAGCTCCGGCTCCCGGTCCGTCTCGCGTCGGGCGCTCCTCGCCGTCGTAATCACACGGCAGGCACCGCGCCGGGCACACGGACCACGGCGCTCTGTCCGCGGGTCGCGCCGACCGGCTACAGTCCGGCGACGTCCTCGATCGCGTCTGTCAGCCGTCGGACGCTCTCGACCGTGTGTTCGCCCATGTGGCCGATCCGGAAGCTCTCCTCGGCGAGTTCGCCGTATCCACTGGAGAAGACCATGTCGTACCGCTCCGAGACCGTCTCGACGGTTTCGGCGACGTCGATCCCTCGGGTGTTCGCGACACAGGTGACCGACTGTGACTCGTAGCCCGGCTCGGGGTAGAGGTCGAAGTGTTCGCGGGCCCACTCGCGCGTGTACGCCGCCATCTCGCGGTGGCGTTTGCTCCGTGCCGCGTGTCCCTCCTCGAGCATGTGTTTCATCTGCTTGCGGTAGGCGAGCATGAGTGGAATCGCCGGCGTCGAGTGTGTCTGGCCCTTCCGGTCGTAGTAGTCCAGACACCGCTGGAACCCGCCGTACCACGACGCCGAGTCCTTCTCGAGCTCTCGCTCGTACGCCGCGTCGCTCACGGTACAGACCGCGAGTCCGGGCGGCATCGCGAACGCCTTCTGTGTCGAGGTGAAGATGCAGTCGACGTTGTGGGCGTCGATGTCGATGTCGTCGCCGCCGAGACAGGAGATCGCGTCGACCACGAAGTACGTCTCCGGATAGTCGCCGAGCAGGTCGCCGACCTGCTCGACGGGGTTTCGCACGCCCGTCGAGGTCTCGTTCATCACCATTCCGACGGCGTCGTACTCTGGCCCCGACTCCAGCGTCTCGCGCACGTCCGCGGGCTCGACTGCCGCTCCCCACTCGTACTCGATCCGGTCGACAGTCTTGCCCAGTCGCTCGGCGACGTTCGCCTGGCGCGTGCTGAACGCGCCGTTCGTCGGCACGAGCATGCGGTCTTCGACCAGGTTGAGCGTGGTCGACTCCCAGAACTCGGTCCCGGACGCGGTGAGGACGATCACCTGCTGGTCGGTGTCCAGGAACTTCCGTGTGTCCTCGACGATCGTCGTGTAGAGGTCGGTCATTCGTTCCATCCGGTGGCCGAAGGTCGGCTGTGCCATCTCCTCGACGACGTCCTCACGCACCTCTGTCGGGCCGGGGAGGTACAGCGTCTTCTCCGGGTACTCGCCGGTGTACTCCCGTCTCTCTCGTGTGTTGGACATCTGTCGTCGGGACGGCTGGCGCAGGCATGGGTGTTGTGGTTCGGCGAGTGCGAGCCGTCGCCGTGTGGCTCCCGGTCACGCCTTCGTCGAGCCGTGGCTCCGGGGAATCGATGCGAGACAGTTAAGTTACGGTCACGGATATGCTGGACTGCGCCAAGGTGGCAGAGTCTGGCCGAACGCGTCCGCCTGCAGAGCGGATCATCCCCGGTTCGAATCCGGGCCTTGGCTCTCGCATACTTCGTTAGAGTACGACAGCTGCCGCTCTCGCCCCCGGCCTCCAGAGTTCGCTGGCAGTATGATCGCGTGACCTGGGGTCAGCCACTCGCCGAGTCGACGGCGTGGTGTTCCGGGTGCAAGGCGTGGATCGGCTACCGCGTCGGTGTCTGTTTTGGGTGTGGCCCCCTTGCCCCGACGGCGCGTTTCGGATCCTCGACGTTGACTAGCCCGACCGCTACTTCTCTCGTGTTGACGAGTCACGAGAGCGCCTCAGACGCGAGTGGTACCGTGCGCTCAGGAAGCCCGGGAGGCGCCTGTGAGTCGCGTCGTCAAGCCGACCGTCGCCGTCGACATGCTCCCCCACGCTGACATCGTCGTCTTCCGCGCTCCGTGGCTCCTGAACTAGCGCCAGTCTTCGAGATCGTCCGCGAGGGCGGCGCTGATGGGCCGCGTGTGGCGTCGCCACGGTTCCCCGACCGCGGCCCTCGTCTACCGTATCCGTTGAGCGCGTCAGCGACGCCTCACGCCCCCTTGGCGTCGATTCTGACGGCACCGCCCAGCCGTCCCCCGCGACCTCGCAACACTTCGTAGAGTGTCTCATACACCCGCGAGGACTGATACGCAAGCCGGCTTAGCATCGTGACCGTTCACCAGCATCCTCGGCCAAGACGTGTACTGAGTTGGTCTTGGCCCCGGGCTCACTCCGGCGTGAACGGATTTGTCACCGTGGTGAGTCGCGTTACCGCGTCGATACTGTCGAGGTCGTCGTCGAACGCGTACAGGTACCGCAGGTCAGCTGCCTCGGCGTGTGCCACCAGACACGCGTCGACGAGTGAGAGCGCGGGGTGACGGCGGAACCACGATTTCGCGCTCGCGAACGTGCTTGCAGACAGCGCCTCGACGTGGAGTCGGTCGTTGTGTTCCAGCCGTTCGAGAAAATCGACAGCCGCGTCGTGGCCAGCGTGGGTCGTCAGGCCGTTGAGCGTCTCGGCGAGTACGAACCGGAGGACGACCGCTTCGGGCAGGGTTCCGTCGTCGATCCCGCGCAGGATCGCGAGCCCGTCGGCGTGGGACTGGTCTGGACGGTACGCCGCCGCGTAGAGGACCGTCGTGTCGACGAGCGCCTGTGGCATTCAGTCGACGCCCCACGCGTCGTGGTCGTCACGGACGTCAGTCGGTTCGGTGCCGTCGTACCCGTCGAACTCATCGAACGTCCTCGATTCACGACGCACGACCTCGACGCGGAGCGTGCCGTCGTCGGCGACGTGCCACCGCAGCCGATCGCCGTCGTCGATATCGAGCTCATGGCGGATATGGGCCGGGATGTTCGCCTGATTGCCCGACACCGTACTCTCGGCGGCGATATCGTCGACGCTCATACTCAGCTGTTAGCCCGCTCGTTTAAAAATAGTGTGCTGTCACACTTCGGTGGTTGTGCGTCGGCGATACGCCGGCTGGTTCGCCGCTTGGCAGGATCGTGCGATGGATCACCTGATCCACTAGCCAGTCTCGGATCCCAGACGAGCTAGCGGTCGGGACTGACCACGATGGGACTCTGTGTGGCATCGACAGCGCCGAGACAGTCGCTCATTCGCCGTTCCTGTCCTCGCAGGTGTTGTACTCGAGACCGGTCTATCAGGTCTGTGCGTGCGCCCGGAGGCCGTCGAGGACCTCCGTAGCGTGGCCCTCCGGGTCCGCGAGTTCGGGGTCGTAGACGTCGACCACCTGCCCGTCGGCGATAGTGAACGTCACGCGGTCGGTGTACCCCTCGCTCGTGTCGAGGCCGAACGCCTCGGCGACGGTCCCGTCGGGGTCTGCAAGCAGGTCGAACTCGATCCCCTCCTCGTCGGCGAACTCGGCGTGGCTCTCGGCGTCGTCCGTCGAGACGCCGTAGACCGCGATCCCGTGGTCGTGGAACGCCGAGAGCCGCGACTGGAAGTCGTTTGCCTCGACCGTACAGCCGCCGGTGAAGTCCTTCGGATAGAAGTACAGGACCGTCGGCTCCGCGAAGGCGGGTGTGACGAGTTCGCCGTGCTGGTTCTGTGCGCTGACCGCCGGGGTGTCGTCGCCTGGCCGGAGCACGGTGCCGGATCGTCGCCAGCCGTGGGTAGCCCTTCGGGTTGTGTCGGGGCGTTCCTGCTGGCACCACGGCGACCTCGGTACGCCCTGTGGTCCGTCGGTTGCTGCGAAGCGGTCGGGGTGGCTTCCTGTGAAAGGCGCCGAGACGCGTCCTCGACGGTGGCGCGACGACACGACCGTCGCGAGGGCGCACGTGCGAACGCGCGCTCTACCAGATGTCGTCGGCGGTGCGCGGCGACGCCGTCGGCGTAGCCGACCCACTCCCGACGGCTGCCTGCCGAACTGCGGCTGGTACCCCCGAGGTAACGTTACAACACAGCGTGTCACGCGGCCCCGACGACCGCGGTTCTCTATCGCAACTGACACTCCCGGACGCTTCGTGGGCGACACGCGCCGCATCAAGACTGTTTCGTGCCCACTCTCCCGCCTCGTTTACATACCGTCCCCTGTCGTGGCGCCGTCCGAAACCCGCGCACAGATGCGTTCTCCCCCGTTTATACCGTCTGACGCGATTCGCGTATCAGAAAGCACTTATACGAACCGTCAGTACCGGACCTCACCCCTACCCGTCGACCCCGCCAGCGGCACGCGCGGTCGTAAAACACCGGCACGAAAGGGCCGATCGCCCGGGACTGTCACCGAACGAGACAACAACAGATGTCAGGACAACAATCCGACAAGATACGCGCCGTCGTCCTCAGCGTCATCATGGTTCTCTCCGTCTTCGGCGGGACCGTGGCGTTCTCGGGGACGGCTGCCGCGGCGACAGGAGACGGGGGCAGCGTTTCCCCCGATGAGGTAGACGAATCAACTACAACAGACTTCACTGTCACTGCTAATATAGACTCCGTTGATGCCTCCGACAACGTTGATCAGCGGGTGTTCCTCAACTTCACTTCTGGTGAACTGAGTGTCACCGGTAGCTCGAACGTTCAGAACATCCAGCTATCCGATGATGGTGCTGACCACATTAACCTAACCAGCACTACCGTCGTCAACACTGACGGAAACGGCAATAACGTCGAGATTCTACTCGAAGACAACTCAAGTGGTCTCGGTTCGAATACCGAGCCGCTCACCGTCCAGGCTACGGTGACTGACGTGGATGCCACGGCCCTCGATGGTACCAACAGTGGTTCCATCGCCAGTAACGTCAACTCTGCTTTCGACAACGGCGACAACAGCAGTAACTTCGGGGATCCGAGTGACTTCGCGGGAAATAAGCTCGATGATATCACCATCAACAACAACGATGAGATCGTCAACAACAACGATGTCATCTTCCAGGGGCAGGAGAACATCGAGTTCAGCACTGGTGACACCAGCCTGACCGGCATCGACGGCGACGCCGACGGTCGGGTCATCAGCTCGCCGATCTCCCAGGACGCGGTGCCCGGTCAGTACAGCGATACTGGCACTCCGGGCGGCGCGATCGAGGTCACGCTCGACACGCCGCGCATCTCGGACTACGAGATCCGGAACGAGAACGGCGAGGACATCGCCGGCGGCAGCGTCGCCGAGGCTAACGCCGACAACCTCGAAGTCTTCGTCGAGTACAACTTCGGCGAGTACGAGGGTATCGACATCACAGTCGAGGACCCCGGTGGACTCGAGATTCAGGGCGACGTCATCGAGGGTAACACCGACGAGGGCGGCTCTGGAGCCTTCAGCTCCAATGACGCCTCGCCGAGCGTCTCCCCCGCTACCAGTTCCGGCACCCGGTCCGTCAGCTTCGGTCTGAACCTCGACGGCCAGGACGCCGGCACCTACACCGTCATCGCCGAGGGCGCAGGTGACTTCGACTTCGGCCAGGCCGCCCAGAGCAACACGCTCGACCTGACCTCCGAAGACAACATCGGCATCGAGTTCGGCTCGGAGTCCGTCACCCAAGGTGACAACGTCCGCTACGAAATCACCGGCGGCCAGGCCGGCGACTTCCACTTCGTGTTCGTCGATGGGTCGGACTTCCGTGACCGCACCTCCGCGGACGACGCCGCGGCGATCTTCCGGAACGTCGAGAACACCCAGGAGCGCGGCATCGTCGTCACCGCCTTCGACAACAACGGGAACGCAATCCGCACGCAGCTCCACGAGCCAGACGAAGTGCCAACCGCGAGCGAGATCGAGAACAACCCGAACGTCGACGCGCTCGGGCTGAATGGCGCCTACGCCATCACCCAGATCGATGACGACACCGGTCTCGGTATCGGCTCGATCGACACGGACAGTCTGGACGACTCCTCGGTGACCGTCGAGGTCTCCGACGAGCTCCGGACCGAGAACGGCGTGCCGGAGTCGATCAACGGTAACGCCCGTCTGCTCGGTGACAACAACAACGGCAGCGCCGGTGGCCCCGCAAACGACCTCGTCTTCGGCGGTGAGGCGAACATCTCGGCCACCGACGAGCTGAACACCGACGACAACGATATCGATGTCGAGGAGGGCACGGTCACGCTCGAGAGTCCGGGCCAGTCCTACGTCATCGGCTCCGAAATAGACGTGAACGGCACGGCCGACTCGGCGATCGAGGACGTGTCGATCTACGTCCGCGACGAGGATGACTTCGAACTCGTCACGATCGACGACCAGGACTCGATCCCCGTCGACGCTGACGGCACCTTCGAGGCGGAGGACATCATCTTCAGCGACGGCAGCGGACCCGGCGACGAGCTCCTCCAGCTGCCCGGCACCTACCGGATCGGTGTCATCGACGAGACCGACGCCGACATCGACGGCGACGGCAACACCGACGCCGAGATCGACGTGTCGGACTTCAACTCCGCCACCTCGAGTCAGCGGTCGCTCCGGACGATCAATCCGGGGCTGAACGGTGAGTTCACCTCGGTCATCAACGGGCAGATCGCCATCGACATCGACGGCGCCGACGTCGAAGTGAACGGCACGGCAGCGGGCGCAGACGAAGTGCTGCTGATCGCCGTGGGTCCGCGTGGCGACACCGTCACGCAGGTGACCTCCGTCGAGAGCGACCAGACGTTCGACGAGGAGAACTTCAACATCGCCAGCCTGAACAAGGGCCAGGCGAGCCTCCACATCTTCGCGATCGGGCGTGATGGCCAGGTTGGCGACGGCTCCGGTCTCGAGACTACTGTGGGCGGCGGCAACACCCAGATCTCGGAAGAGGCGACTCTCGAGGGCCTCTCGCGGTTCATCAACCAGCTAGAGGGTGCCTCCCTGACGGGCAGCCAGGTGCGGGCGAACATCGTGGCGAACACGGAAGCTGACACCGGCTCGGACGACCTGCTCGTCAACGCGAACGTCCGGCTGACGGACGCGCAGTCCAACATCGATGCCGTCTATCAGGAGGGCAACCAGGCCTCTGGCCTGAACGCAGTCACGGCTGGTGAGACGATGGTCATCGAGGCGACGACGAACCTCAAGCCCGACGACAACGTGCTCACCGCCGAGGTCCAGAACGACGACGTCACGGTCGGCCTCGCGTCCACGGACCAGTGGGACGACGAGGGCCAGGCCACGCTCACCATCGACACTGGTGACGCGGCCACCGGGACGTACACGCTCGAGCTGGACGACGGCGAGAACTCGATAACAGAGGACATCGAGCTGGTCGAACAGATCAGCACGCCGACGGCGACGCCGACGGAGCCGCCGACGGACACGCCGACGGCGACGCCGACGGCCTCGCCGACGCCGACGGACTCGCCGACGCCGACGCCGACGGACTCGCCGACGCCCACTGAGGGCGGCGGTCCCGGCTTCGGTGCGGTGGTCGCGCTGGTCGCGCTGCTCGCCGCGGCGCTGCTGGCGACCCGTCGCAGCAACTAACCACGACTGACCGCCGAAAGCGGTCACACGGCTCGCGGTGCGGTTCGCGGTCTTCGGCCCCCCGGGGCCGTTTTATTTCGTCTCTCGTAGCGACTGCGTCTCGCTTCTTCGAGCCGGGTGTGAGTCGCGTACACTCAGCCTCACGACTGCCCCGGATGGTGTCCGACGGCGGATACGCGTCTGCGTTACGACACGGCCCGTGTCTGGCGAACCGGACGGTCACGCGCACCCACGTCGCGCCCCCCGGTCCGCGACAGGTCGGTGACGACCTCGATTCGCTCGGGTTCGCCGTCGTCAGAACGGCGGAGCCGTTCTGATCGGCTCACGGGCGCGTTTGCTCTCGTGAACGCCTCGAAACGCTGGCACGTCGCCCGGTGGACCGTCGAGCGCATCTGGAGTGACACGGGCCACGTTCCCGGTCACGCCGAACGCCCGGCGTAGCTCGAGTCCCACGAACGCTACGCGGACCTCGACGCACAGTCCGGTCGGCGGGCTGTCCGAGAGCTCGCCGCGGCGTTCGAACGCTGGCACGGACGTCGACAGAGCGGGACCCCGAGAGCGAACCCGCCAGCGTACCGCGAGCCCGGCGACCGGCATCCCCGGTCCACGGTCACGTTCGAGGAAGACGGGGTCGACCACGACGCCGAGTGCGGGCGCGTCCGGCTCTCGACGGGCCGCACCTTCGAGAGCAGGTGGACTCTGTCTTCCGCGGGTACGGGGCCGACGCCGACGTCGATGTCGAGAACGTACACTAGGTCGGGGCAGTGTGCGAACGAGACAGATGGCAGCTGTGCCTCGTCTGCCGCCACGAGGCCGACACGGACCGATCCGGTGAGGGCGTGGCCGGTATCGACCTCGGCATCTCGACCGTAGCCGCCGACCGCGCGGCGGCGACGGAGTGTCGTACTCCGGCGGGGCGCTCGGGAAGGACGAACACCGGTTCCGGAGAGCGGGCCAGGTGCGCCGACGCCGGCTCGACCGAGGGCGCACCGAGCGCCGAACGAATCCCCCACGCCGTCTGAGGGCGCTGTGAGCGAGCGTATCGAGCGCGATGTCGGCACTATCGTCGTGGGCGATGGTGGACGTCCGGACGGACACCGACCGGAGACCGTGGAACCCTCGCCCTCCACGGGTGGGCGTTCGACCGCTTCACACGGATGGTCGGATACGAGGCCGAAGGCGGGGCGTCAAAGACGTGTTCAGCCCGTGACACCGGGGACGGGAGCCAGGGTGTCGAGCGGGGGCTGTGCGCTGTGAGGCGTGCGAGACGGTTGCGAACGCCGACGCCGACGGCGCGGAGAACACTCGACAGGACACTCCCGAGTCTCGTCCTCGACGGCGGAGAGATACCGGCTGGACTGCACGCCGGTAGTCCGCCTGTTCGCCCGTAGCGAGGGTCGGTTCGCCCCGCGAGACCGGGTCGTGGACCGAGACCCCGGTGTTCACGCCGGGGTGGATGTCACGGCTCCTCGACCAGGTCGTCGGCGGCGAGGTCCCGAATCTGCTCGACGAGCGCCGGGTCGACGCCGGCCTCGTCGGTGCCGTCGTGGAGCCGGTCGTTGTGCCGGGCAACCGTGTCGGCCACCTCGGAGAGCGGGACGCGCGTCGTCGTCCCGCAGGCGTCGCACACGACCGGCACCGTCGGAGCCCCGTCCATACCGGCTGTTCGACCGCTCCGGTGGTAAACCCCGCCGGTCGTGCGCGGATCGCACCATCTTTGTTCGGAGCCGACGAGTTCGAGACGTGTATCGACGGACTGTGCTCTCGCTCGTCGCCGGCCTCGTCCTCGCCGGCTGTGGCGGCTCGGAGGGCTCCGGGCCGACAGACGTAGCGACCGAGCCGTCGACCGTCGCCGGTCCGGCGGGACTCTCCGTGGCCGGTATCGAGACGCCAGACACGGTGCCGGTGAACACGCTGTACGGCATCGTCGTCGACGTGGAGAACCCGACGGAGACGCGACGGCGCTTCGACTCCGGCGTGAGCGTCCAGTTCGGCGACGAGTGGCGCGCGGTCGACGCGACGCTCTCGGGCGCGGTGCCCGCCGGCGAGACCGCCCGGTTCGGCGCGCGTCTGCCCGGCTTCGCGTTCCTCGGGACGTACGACGTTCGCGTCGACGCGACGGGCGATACGGCACCCGTCGAGGCGGTGCCGCTGGAGCGATCCTTCGGCGAGTCGTTCCGGGCGCCGGACGGGGTGTCCGTCGTCGTCGCGGGTGGACGCTTCGTCTCGACGTACCGGGGTGGCGGCGGGAACGCCACCGCGCGCACCCCGCCAGCAGACAGCCAGTGGGCGGTCGTCCGGGTACAGATACAGAACCCCACCGGTGAGCAGGTCGAGTTCCCCCCGTACGGCGCGTTCGTCGCCGTGGTCGACGGCGAGCGGTACTCGGTCGCGCTCGCGGACGCGGACGACCCGGTGACGGTGCCGGGCGACCGGCAGACCGTCGAACTCCCGTACCTCGTCCCGTCGGACGCGACGGGCGACGACCTGTCGGTGCGGTGGGAGCCGACCTACGGCGGGCGGCGCACCGGCGCGGTCTGGTCGGTGGACGACACGACGCCACAGCCGACGACGTCCGGGTCGGTATCGACCAGCCGCCCGCTCGCGCCGGAGAGAAACGGCTAAAGCCGACGGGTCGCTACCGCCGCACATGCAACGACGCGCCGCGACGGCGTACGTCCTCCTGTTTCTGGTCCTGGGGGCGGGGTCGTACGGGCTGATCGCGACCGCGGAGCAGCCCGAGGTGTCGTTCGACGACCCCGACCACCGGCTCTCCGCCGGCGACCAGTTCTCGGTCGACGACCGGGAGTACACGGTGGCCGACCTGAGCGTCGAGGAGGAGAGCGACGGCCACGGCGGGACGAGCGTCACCTACGCCGCGACGCTCCGGTGGACAGACGACTCCGCGCGGTACACCGAGACGTGGGCCGAGGGCGACACGGTGACCGTCGACGGGTTCGAGGGCGAGGTGGCGGTGCCGAACGAGTCGGACCCCCGCGAGTTCTCGCTGGTCGACCCCGTCAACCGGACGGCGATTCTGCGCGACGACCCGAACGCCGACAACGAGACGGTGACCCGGAACGACGAGTCGTTCGTCGTCGTGACGGAGGGCGACCAGGCGCGGCTGGTCGCGGCGGCGGAGTACTTCCCCGCCCCGGAGCGCCGGACGATAGCTGAGGACACGGCGCTCGACTACGCCGGTAACCGGACGGCTGTCGGGAACGTCACGAGTGACGGTGTCTCGGTCTCGTGGACGGCCTCACGGACGAACGAGGTGTCGCTCCCGCACGAGGCGAACGTCACCCTGGCCGGCCAGCAGTTCTTCGTCTACTACGTGAGCGACTCGGCGCTCGTCCTCGAGTCCGACTACGCCGTCTACGACCGACAGACCGACCAGATGGCCGAGCAGAGCCGGATCACAAACGGGCTCTGGGGTATCAGCATCCTGAGCGGTCTCACGGCGGTCGTACTCGTCGGGATGGCGTTCCTGCCGTCGCGGTACTGAGCCCTCCCGGCTCCGTCGCCGCTCTCCTCTCGCCACGTCCGGAGAGCGCGCCCGCCGGCGAGCGGAGACGGCTGCGGGGCCGTGGGCCGACCCGGTGTCGGGTCCGCGAGTCGTGCCGGGACCGCACGGTCGACGCGCTCTCGTTCAGCCACGCGCCCGCAGCGCGCCCGGCGAGATAGCCGGCGGGGGAGGGGACTACGAGGCCGAGGGCGTACGGCCACGTCACCGTCCACGACTCCGGTCCCGCCCGTCGTCGAACCCTCCGAGGCGCAGGGCTCGACGACGGGCGGTCGTCCCGGCGACGAACGCGGCGCCGACGCCGAGGGGCCACCTCTCTGCCGTGTGGTCGAGACGGCCACACCGGACCGCGTACAGTCGTTTCGCCCGGCGTCGCCGCGTGAGGACGACACCGACCAGCCGGCGACAGGGCTAACAGCCCCCGCCGCGGCACCTCCGACGTGCGTGTCGTCGTCTCTCACAGCAGCGCTCACCCGGTCGCGATCGACCGGGTCCGGGACTCGCTCCCCGGCCACGACGTCCGCCCCGTCGCGCTTACCCCGGGGCGGACGACGACGTCGGGCGAGACACTCCGCGACGCCGTCGCGGACGCGGCGGGGCTGTTCTGCCGTGCCGGACGGGTCGACGCGGCTCTCCTCGACGCGGCGCCCGACCTCCGGGTCGTCGCCGCACACGGGTCGGGGACGGACCACGTCGACGTCGGCGCGGCGACGGCACGGGACGTCGTCGTGACGCACAACCCCGAGGCCGTCGCGCCTGGCGTCGTGGAGTACGTCGCCGGCGCGAGCGTCGCGCTCCTGCGCGACTGGCCCGGCGTGCCGAACCGGACCGCCGCGGGCGAGTGGAACAAGGGCAGTGCCGTCGGCGGCGAGGTGGGCGAGCGAACCGTCGGTGTTCTCGGACTCGGCGCGATCGGCTTCCGGGTCGCGCGGCTCCTCGCCGACGGCTTCGGCGCGACGGTGCTTGGCTGTGATCCGGCGGTGGCGGGCGAGCGGTCCCACCCGGTCTACCCTCGCCACGACCGCGCCACGGTCACGGCCGCGGGTGTCGACCTCGTCTCGCGGGCGGCGCTGTTCGAGCGCGCGGACCTCGTGACGCTCCACGTTCCGCTGACGCCAGCGACGCGCGGGCTGGTGGGCGCAGCCGAACTCGCGGCGCTGGACGGGCACCTGATCAACACTGCCCGTGGACCGGTCGTCGACGAGGACGCCCTGCTCGCGGCGCTCGACGACGGGACCGTCCGCGGCGCGGCGCTTGACGTCAGGGCCGCGGAGCCGCCGCCTGCCGACGACCCGCTGGCGAGTCACCCGCGGACGTTCGTCACGCCACACGTGGCTGGGCCGACGGAGAGCTACCTCCGGCGGGCAGCCGACCGCGGCGCCGAGAAGGTGCGAGCCGTGCTGGCCGGCGAGCGCCCGGACGGCGTCGTCGACCCCGGGGTCTACTGACCGCGCACGACGAGCGTGACGCCCGCGGCGGCGGCGTACAGCGCCGCGACGACGAGGAAGGCGGCGACGGTGCCGGCGGCGTCGACGGTCCACCCGAGCGCGGCGGGGCCGGCGACGCCGCCGACGGCGATACCGGTGAACACGAAGCCGAACCCGCGGCCCGTGCCGCCCGCCGAGGTGGCACGCGCGACCAGGCGGTCCCGCGAGGGGTAGACGAGCCCGACCACGGCCCCGACGGCTCCGAAGCCACCGACGGCGAACGGCGCGCCGAGCGGCGCGACCACGAGGACGACAGCCGCGAGGGTCGTCGCGCCGCCGAGGAGGGTGACGACCGCGACGCGCCGTGGCAGGAAGCGGTCGGCGAGGACGCCGCCGACGAGGATACCGGCTGCGGCGCCGACGAAGAAGGCCGTCAGTGCGGTGTTGCCGACGCTCGCCGACAGCCCGTAGGCGTCGACGGCGAGCACGTTCGTGAACGTCTGGACACCCTTCGCGGCGGCGACGAACACGACGAAGAAGGCGAACATCGCGAGCACGTCCCGGCGGAGGAGGTCCTCGCGGAGCGACCGTCGCTCGCCGCCCGCCCCGTCGGCTGTGGGCTCTGACTCCGGCTCGCTCCGCAGCTGGTCTCGGTAGACCGGCGGGAGCGTCAGGGCCGCGACGCCGGCGTACGCGACCCCGACGAGACCGACGGCGACGAGCGCGACCTGCGCCCCGGCGACAGCCGCGAGCCCGGCGACGGCGACCGGCGCGGCGGCGAAGCCGACGTACGCCCCGAAGGTGTGGACGCCGAAGCTCTGGCCCTCGCGGCTGCCGTCCGTCGCGGCGCCGAGCAGCGCGTAGTCGGCGGGGTGGAAGGCTGCCTGTCCGACGCCCGAGACGAGAGCGCCGGCGAGAAGCGTCGGATACGCGCCGACGCCGAGGCCGGCGACGACGATACCTCCGGCGGTGACGGCGACGCCCGCGACGAACACCCGTTTCGCGCCCGTGCGGTCGACCAGCTCGCCGACCGGGAGCTGGAGCACCGTCCCCGCCGAGACGGCGGAGATGACCAGGCCGATCTCGACGTTCGTCAGCCCGAGGTCGGCCCGGAGGAGCGGGAACACCGGCGGGAACGCGAGCAGGTAGAAGTGCGAGAGCATGTGACCGCCGGTCACGAGGCCGACGACGCGGCCCGTCTCTCCACGCATCACCTGTCCACGCGCCGGGCAGGGTCTAACCTCCGTCGGTTCGGGACGCCCGGCCCCGGCTCCGCCGGTGCACTCAACACCCGTGGGGTCGTACCACACCCCCGATGTACGACGAGATACTACTCCCGACCGACGGCAGCGCGGCGGCGGAGGCGGCGGTCGACCACGCCGTCCGGCTGGCGACGGCGTTCGACGGTCGTGTCCACGTCCTGAGCGTCGTCGAGCCGGTGCCAGCAGTGGAGATGGACGCCGCGCTGGTCCACGAGCGGCTGCGCGAGGGCGCAGACCGGGCCGTCGACCGGGCGGTCGAGCGCCTCGACGCGGCCGGCGTCGAGACGACGACGGCGGTTCGGGACGGCGGCGCACACCGCGCGATCCTCGACCACGCCGGCGAGACGGAGGCAGACCTCGTCGTGATGGGCACCCACGGCCGCACGGGTGTCGGCCGTGTGCTGCTCGGGAGCGTCACCGAACGCGTCGTCCGACGGGCCGACGCGCCGGTGCTGTCGGTGCGGTACCACCCGGAGGACGACGAAGTGACGACCGAACGGGTCGATACAGACGGGTGACGCGCCGCGCTCCGGCGGCTCTGCTGTCCCCGGTCTGTCCCGCCCGGTGCCCCGTGGTTAGCACACTCCTCGCGGGCCGGCCCGCCCCGGCGTCTCCGTGCACACAACCCGAACGTTCACGCGTCCGGCCACCCTGTGTCCGACGATGGCTGACGTCACGACGCGGTCGCTCGGCTTCCACTCGCTCACCGGCGAGCGCGAGGCCGTGCTGTCGGTGGAGGGGTCGCTCCCGGCCTGGCTCTCCGGGAGCCTGATCCGGAACGGACCGGGCGCGTTCGAGCTCGGCGACGCGTCGGTCGACCACTGGTTCGACGGGCTGTCGCTCCTCCGGCGGTTCACCCTCGACGGCGCGGCAGACGCCGTCTCCTACCGCGACCGTTTTCTCCGCAGCGACGCCTACGACCGCGCCCGGCAGGGGTCGTTCTCCGGCGGGTTCGCGACCGGCGGGGCGGGGCTGCTCTCGCGGCTCTGGGGTCTGTTCGTCGCCGACCCGTACGACAACGCGAACGTCCTCGTCGAGCGGGTTGGCGAGGACTATCTCGCGATGACCGAGACCCCACGGCGGGTCCGTGTCGACCCGACGACGCTCGACACGCTCGGGCACGCACAGTACGACGGGCCGGCGCCGACCGGCCAGATCGCCTGCGCACACGTCTCGCGTGACTCCGACGGGACCGTCGTCAACGTCGAGACCGAGTTCGGGCGGCAGAGCCAGTACCACGTCTTCGAGGCGTCGGCGCCGGACGAGCGGCGGCACGTCGCCTCGGTCCCGGTCGACGAGCCGGCGTACCTCCACGACTTCGTGGCCACGCCGTCGTACGTCGTCCTCGTCGAGTTCCCGTTCGTCGTCAACCCCCTCGACGTCCTCCGGCCGGGGACGGCGGGGTTCGTCGACTGGTTCCGGTGGGAGCCGGCCCGTGGCACCCGCGTGCGGGTGATAGCGCGTGACGCGGGCGAGGAGGTCGCCCGCCCGACCGCACCGCCCGTCTTCGGCTTCCACCACGCGAACGCGTACGAGGCCGACGACGAA
The DNA here is from genome assembly GCA_964512675.1 of uncultured Haloferacaceae archaeon. Taxonomy (GTDB): domain Archaea; phylum Halobacteriota; class Halobacteria; order Halobacteriales; family Haloferacaceae; genus A07HB70. Next base: position 15,332 of record CAZEJR010000007.1, read on the forward strand.
CTCGTCCTCGACGTCGAGACGGTGCCGGACGCGACGGCGGTTGCCGAACTCGACCTGTCGGCGCTTCGTGCCGGCGCCCTCGACGCCCTCGGGGGCCGAATCGACCGCTACCGCGTCGACCCGGACGCGGGGACCGTCGACGTCGAGCGGCTCTACGACGGCGCGACGGCGCTGCCGACGGTCTCGCCCGCCGTCGAGGGCCGGCGACACCGCTACGTCTACGCACAGCACGCCGACCAGCCGGTCGACGACTGGCCACGCGAGGTCGCGAAACTCGACGTCGACCGGCGCCGGGTCGAGACGTTCCGGACGGACACCGACGCCTACCTCTCGGAACCCGTCTTCGTGCCGCGACCCGACGGCGAGACGGAGGACGACGGCGTCCTGCTGACCGTGTCGCTCGACCCCGTCGCGGAGCGGTCGGCGCTTCTCGTCCTCGACGCGGCGACGCTCGACCGTCGCGCGCGAGCGCCGCTCCCCGCTGCCCTCCCGTTCGACTTCCACGGGCGGTGGTTTCCCGAACTCGACCGTCCGACGGTCGCAGCCGGCGGTGGGTGGCCGTGACCGACGACTACCGCGCCGGCCTCCGGGCGTTTCCCGAACGCGCCGAGACGCGCGTCACCCTCGACGTCGAGGGGTCGCTGCCGGCGTGGCTCGACGGCACCCACGTCCGCAACGGGCCGGGGCGCTTCGAGGCCGGCGGCGCGTTCGGCCACTGGTTCGACGGGCTGGCGCTCCCGCGGCGATACGGCTTCGACCCCGAGGCCGGGACCGTCGCGTACGCGGTCCGCTTCCTCCGGAGCGAGACGTACCGCGGCGCGCGCGAGGGGCGGCTCGTCACTGACCAGTTCGGCACGCCGGCGGGCGTCGAGTCGCCGGTCGCCCGACTCCGCGCCCGCGCTCGACGGCTGGTCCGGCCGACGCTCACCGACAACGCCTCCGTGTCGTTCGCGCGCGTCGACGGCCGCCTCGCCGCGGTGACGGAGACTCCCCGGATGGTCGAACTCGACCCGGAGACGCTTGCGACGCTCGGCCCCGTCGCCTACGACGACGACCTCGCGCTCACCGGGTCGCTCGCCCACCTCCACCGCGACCCGGCCCGCGGCGTCGGCGTCAACCTCGGGGTGCGCTACGACCGCGAGAGCGAGTACGTCCTCACCCGCCGACCGGACGGGGCGAACGCGCGCGAGGTCGTCGCGCGGGTGCCAGCCGACCGCCCGTCGTACGTCCACTCGTTCGCGCTCACACCCCGCTACGCCGTCGTGACGCTCTCGCCGTGGGTCACCAGCCCCCGTGAGCTCCTGCTCGCGGAGACGTTCGTCGACGCGTTCTCGTGGCGACCGGCGCGTGGGACGACGTTTCTCGTCGTCGACCGCGAGACGGGCGACGTCGTCGCCCGGCCGACGACCGACCCGTTCCTCGTCTTCCACCACCTCGCCGCCTTCGTGGACGGTGACGACGTCGTCGTCGACCTCGTTGCCCACCCCGACCATCGCGCGGTGACGGGGCTCCGTCTCCCGGCGCTCCGGTCCGGTCGTCCCGGACTCCCGCCGAGCGAACTCCGGCGGTACCGCGTCCCCCTCGACGGCGGGCGGGTCGAGGCCGAGACGCTCCACGACGGCTCCGTCGAGTTCCCGACGCTCGACTACGGCGCCGCGGTCGGGCACCCGGCACCGCACCGCGTCGCATACCTCGCCGCGACCGATCCCGACCCGCCGGTGGGGCTGCCGACACGGGTCGACCGGCTGGACCTCGAGACGGGCGAGCGGGCGTCGTGGGGGCGTCCCGACACCTACCCCGGCGAACCGCTGTTCGTGCCCCGCGAGCCGTGGGACGGACGCCCGGAGACGACGGCGGGCGTCTTGCTCGTCGAGGTACTCGACCCCGACGCCGACCGGACCGACCTCGTCGTCCTCGACGCGGCGACGCTCGACCGTCGCGCGCGGGTCACGCTCCCGCACCGCCTGCCGCTCGGGTTCCACGGCCAGTACCTCCGCCCGGGCCACCCGGGCGAGCGGACGATGTCGTAGCCGTCGTGCCGACCGGACCGCCGGCGTGGACCACACTGGTCGTCCCGGCTGCCGCACCGGACGGTGAGGTCGACCCGCGGGCCGTCGACCCACCGCGCACGGAGTCCCGTGGCCGGTGCCACGACACGGGGCGTGACTCCCGGCTCCGTCGGGACGCAAGCGCTTTGTCCGACGGCGTCTTTGCCGAAACGTGACACACGTCGTCGTCGTCGGGGCCTACGGGAGTGCCGGGTCGGCGGTCGCCTCGCGTCTCGCCGAGCGAGACGTGACACTGACACTCGTCGACGACGGCGACCCCGGGGGCGGGCTCTGTATCCTCCGGGGGTGTATGCCGTCGAAGGAGGTGCTGTCGGCGGGCGCCCACCGGTTCCAGGCGCGACACGACAGCCGGCTCTCCGGCGTGCCGACGCCGGACCCGGAGGCGATCGTCGCCAGGAAAGACGACCACGTCACGGAGTTCGCCGCCCACCGGCGCGCGGCTGTCGACGGCCTGACCGACCGCGAGGGCGTCCGCCTGCTCCGCGAGCCGGCACGGTTCGTCGACGACCGGCGGCTCCGGGTCGGCGACCGGACGCTCGAGCCGGACTACGTCGTCGTCGCGACGGGGTCGACGGTGAACGTCCCCGACCTGCCGGGACTCGACGACGTCCCGTACCACACGAGTGCCGACGTCCTCGACACGACGACGTTCCCCGACTCGGCGGTGGTGATGGGCTTTGGCACCGTCGGCGTCGAACTCGCACCGTACCTCTCGGAGGTCGGTGGCGTCGACGTGACGGTGATCGAGCACGACGCCAGGCCGCTCGACGGCGCCGACGCCCCGTTCGGCGACGCGCTGCTCGACCTCTACCGCGACGGCTTCGACGTCGAGGTGCTGACCCACGCCACAGAGGAGCGCGTCGAGCGAACGGACGACGGGGTGCGACTCCACCTCGACCACGAGAGGGTCGACCACGTCGACGCCGAGGCGCTCTGCCTGTTCACCGGTCGGCGTCCGGCGCTCGACGGCCTCGGCCTCGACGAGACGTCGCTCGACCCCGGCCCCGGCTGGGTGCGGGACACGATGCAGGCACGCGGCGTCGACCGGACGTTCGTCGTCGGCGACGCGAACGGCCGGCAGCCGGTCCTCCACGTCGCGAAGGAGCAGGGGTTTCTCGCGGCGGAGAACGTCCTGCGGCACCGCGACGACCAGCCGCTCGAGGCGTACGAGTCGCTGTACCACCGGGTGACGTTCGCGGGGCTCGGGGTGTACCCGTTCGTCCGCGTCGGCCACTCGGCGGCGTCGGCGCGCGCAGCCGGCCACGACCCGGTCGTCGTCGACCGCTCGGCGTCGGACGACGGGGTGTTCCGGACGAAAGACGTCCCGGAGGGGCGCGCGCGGCTGGTCGTCGCTCGTGACGGGACCGTTCTCGGCTACCAGGGCCTCCACTACCACGCCGACGTCATGGCGAAGACGCTCCAGGTCGTGGTCGAGGCCGGCGCGGACGTCGCGTCGGTACCGGCGCGTGCCTACCACCCGACCACGCCGGAGATCCTCGACGGGCTGGTCCGGGCGGCCCGGTCGGAGCTCGCGCAGGGGTGATACGCACGGCGTGTCTCCTGCTCGCCGTGTCACACGTCTGTGTGGTCTGTGCCGACGAGTGGACGTCAGCGCGACACGTCCGCGAGGTCGGACTCGTCGGCTGACCAGCGCTCGACCGTCGTCACGCCACTTTTACGCGCACGGACCACACAGCCGGCCGTGACCAGACAACTCCGGTGTCCGGCCTGTGACGCGACGCTCTCGGTTCCGTCCGAGGCGTTCTGGGCGACCTGTGACTGCGGCGAGCGGCTGCCGACGCGCGCCGGCGCCTGCTGACGGGGGCAATAAAGTCCCCCCGGCCCGACGCCGGCCTATGGCAGCCGACCACGCCGACGTCAGGTACGCCGTCGAGGACGGTATCGCGACGGTCACGCTCGACCGCCCCGAGGTGTACAACGCCTTCACCGGCGACACGGTCTTGGAGCTCGTCGAGACCGTTCGCACCGCCGAGTCGGACCCGGACGTCTACGCGATCGTGCTCACCGGCGCGGGCGAGGGCTTCTGCTCCGGCGCGGACGTCTCCGAGATGCCCGACTGGAACGAGGAGTCCCCCGAGGAGTACGGGGCCTTTCTCTGGACCGTCCAGCGTGTCGTCGCGACGCTCCGCCGGGCCGCGACGCCGTCTGTCGCCGCGGTGAACGGTCCCGCCGTCGGCGCCGGCTGTGACTTCGCACTCGCCTGTGACCTCCGGGTCGTCGGCCCCGCGGGCGTGTTACGCGAGGGGTTCGTGAACGTCGGACTGGTCCCCGGCGACGGCGGTGCGTGGCTCCTCCCCCGGCTGATCGGCGAGTCGAAGGCCCGCGAGTACCTGCTGACCGGCCGCGACATCGACCCCGACGAGGCCGTCGACGTCGGTCTGGCCGTCGAACGGGCCGACGACGCGCTCGCGGCGGCACGGGACCTCGCCGTCGAGATCAGAGACAAGCCCGCGACGGCGGTCCAGCACACGAACCGGCTGGTCGACCCCGAACAGGGGTTCGAGTCGTACTGCGAGCGCGCGACCCGGTACCAGTGGGACTGCGTGACGGACCCGGAACACCACGAGGCGGTGGCGGCGTTCAACGAGGACCGCGAGGCGACGTTCGACCGGTAGACCTACCGCTCGCTCACCGCCGGCACGCCCGCCTCCTTCAGCGCCCGCGCGATTGTGTTTTTCATCACCTCGTCGGTGCCGGCGGCGATGCGACGGCCCCGCGTCAGGCGGTAGAGGTACTCGAGCGGGTGACCCTGCTGGTAGGCGCGCGCGCCGACGGTCTGGACTGCCTCGCTCACCACGCGCTCTGCGGTCTCGGAGCAGTGGAGCTTCGCGACCGAGGTGCGGGTCCGGTCCGGTGGGGTCTCGTGGCCCTGTGCGCCCGCCGCGGCGCCGTACACCGTCGCCGCCGCCGTCTCGACCTGTCGGTACATCTCCGCCAGCTTCCACTCCATCCCCTGGAAGTCGGCGATGCGTTCGCCGAACTGCTCGCGCTCCTGGGCGTACGCCAGTGCGTACTCCAGGCCCGCCGTCGCCCACGCCGTCGCACAGATGGCGCTTCCGAGCCGCTCCCAGTTCAGCGACACCAGCTGCGACTTGAACGCCTCCTTTCCCCGCGTGAGGACGTGACTCTCCGGGATCGGCACGTCGTCGATCCGGAAGTGCGTCTGGCTGTAGCCCGCCATGTTCGTGTGTTCCTGCTCGATCTCGATGCCGGGGTCGTCGAGCGGGAGGACGACACTCCCGAGCCCCTCCGGGAACTTCACCCACGTCACGGCGGCGTCGGAGAACGGGACGCCGCCGACCCAGGTCTTCTCGCCGGAGCAGACGAGGCCGCCGCCCTCCTCCTCGACGGTGGTAGTCATCGACCCGACGTCGGAGCCGGCGTCGGGTTCGGAGATGGCGATCGCGACGTGTCCCTCGCCCGCGGTGACGTCCGGGAGGTACCGCTCTTTGACCCTCTCGCTCCCGAACAGGTCGATCGCGCGCGGACCGACCGTCGACTGGGTGTAGGCGAACCAGCCGGTGTCCGGACAGACGCGCCCGACGGCGTCGACGAGCAGCACCGCGGCCAGATCCGACAGCCCCTGTCCGCCGTAGCGCTCGTCGACGGCGGGACAGAGGAGGTCCGCGTCTGCCAGTGCGGCCATGTTCTCCCACGGCAGATCGCCGTGCCACGTGTACGCTTCCTCGGCGAACGTCGCGGCGACGCGCTCGGCCTCCTCCGCGAACGCCCGCTGCTCCGGTGTCAGCGACTCCATATCGAACCCCGGTCCCGGCAGTACAAAGAACCAGGCAGTCGCCGGCGACGCCCGGTCGGCGTCCCGTAGCGACGCCCGGTCGGCGTCCCGTAGCGACGCCCGTGGCTCGCGGCGCGGGGTGACGCCGCCGGAGCGCAACCGACAGGTGTCCCGCGGTCCTCTCCCGTCTGTGAGCGAGGAGACGACACAGATGGACCTCTCCGCCGAACTCGACCGACTCTCGGCGATGCGCGACGACGGTGACGACCCGCGACTCAGTCTCGTGGTCCACGGCGCCCGCCTCCGCCCCGAGACGGTCGCGGGCCACGAGCTCCGGGCGCTCTGTGACGAGGGGCCCGCCGACCTGCGCGGGCGACGGGTCGGGGTTGCCCTCCACGCACTCGGCCGCGAGGGTGTCCGGGCGGAGCGCGCGGGCGAGCGGATCTCCGTCACCGAACTCGTCGACGCCGTCGGCGGCCCGGACCTGCCCGGCGGCTACGTCGTCGACCGGGAGACCGGCGCGGTCTCGACCGTCGCGACGTCGGGCGACCCGGTCGAACTCGTCGTCGCCGCGTCGAGTCCCGCGGGCGAACGAGGGGCCGAGCGCCGGGTCGACCGCGAGACGCTGGCGACCGCGACGGTCGCGGGCTACCGCGACCGGCCGCGGTACCGCCGGTACGACGCCTACGGTCGGTCCGGCTGACCGCGGACGCGGAACCAGACCGGCGCGCCGGCGTCGACCTCGCCGTCGGTCCGGTCGTCCGGGTCGACACGCCGGACGAACAGGTCGTAGACGGCGTCGCTGACGCGCAACTCGACCGTGTCACCCGCCGCTCCCGCCGTCCGGACGCTCACGACGACGCCTCCCGCCTCGTGGGTGACGCCGACGACCCGCCCCTCCGTCCAGCGGTCCGTGTCGTGTGTCGGCGGTCGCGCGTGGAGACGGTCGTGGCGGGCCACTACGACCGGAGTTCGACGTGTGCGTCACACCGGAGACAGATGACGGCGCTGGCGACGTAGTTCACGTCGTTCGCGCCGCAGTCGGGACACCGGTAGTCGGTGCCGTACTCCGTCGACCCGCGGGGGGCGTGGAGCCGTCCGGCCTCGACGCGGGCGGTGACCATCTCGGGCAGGCGCGACCGGGCGAACCGCACCCGGCGCGCGAGGGCGTCGCTCCCGGTGCCGTGAATGTCGTCCCACGCGACGTCGTCCGGCCGCGAGAGGTGTGTGAACAGGTCCGTGCCCGCCTGGAGGAGGGGCCGTGTCGTCGCGCCCGCGGGATCGTCCGGGTCGGCGGCGTCGTAGCCCGCCGCGGCGCGGTCGTACGCCTCGCTCGCCCGGTCTCGGTCGCCGGCGACGGCCCGGCAGTGACCGACGAGTTCGTCACAGGCCGCGGCGTCGACGCCGTCGCGCCGCTCTCTGAGGTCCGCCGCGACGAGTGTGCCCTGGACCGCGTGGTTGCGCGCCCGGGCGTCGTCGCCGGCGATCCGGTCACAGACCGCGGCACGGGCGAGGTGACAGACGCCCGTCCCGGCCTCGGTGCGGTCGGCGAACACGTCGCGCCCGAACCCCTCGTGCCCGGCGAGCGTGCCGTACGCTCCGCGGACGTACGCGTCCGCGACGGCGCGGTAGTCGCCCGCGTCGAGCGCACGGACCGCCTGGTCGGCCCCGTCCAGCGTGTCGTCGCTCATGTTCGATCTGGGGGTGGCGCGGGCATGGGCGTTTCGCTCGTGGCTCCGGCGAAAACGACTTTTCCGCCCGTCTCCTCCAGCCGACAGATGCGTCCCGACCCGTCGCTCTCCCGCCGCGAGTACCTGAAGGCCGCCGTCGCCCTCGGCGGCGCGACCGGACTCGCGGCCTGTCTCGACCGCACGGGCGACGAGCCGGTCCCCGAGGGTGTCGACGACCCGGCGACGCTCCCGCGCCGGCAGTTCGCGTGGAACGACCGGGTGCGACGCGACGACGCCGGCAACACGCTCCTGCCGCGTCACCAGGCGCTCTGGTATCTCACGCTGCCGGACGACGGCCCGCCCGACGACGCGGCGCGCGAGCGCGTCGAACGGGCGCTCGCGGCGCTCGACCGCGCCTACGAACGGTCACACGCGGGCCTGCTGTACTCGGTGGCCTACTCGCCGGCATACTTCGACCGCTACGACGAGTCCCTGCCGTCGGGTGTCGGCCTCCGCGAGCCGCGTCGGCTCTCCGACTTCGAGACGCCGACGCTCGACCGGCAGGACGTTCTCCTCCACCTCGCCGCCGACCGCGCCGACGTCGTCCTCGAGGCGGAGGCGGCGCTCCGGGGCGAGGACGACGCGAACGGCGTCGACGTTCCGGCGCTCACGGCCGTCCTGACGCTCGACGACCGTCGAACCGGCTTCGTCGGCGCGGGTCTCCCCGCCGCGAACCAGGACGCTACGGGGGTGCCCGACGACCGCCCGGTCCCCGAGGCCAGCCCGCTGTTCATGGGCTTCACCGCCGGCTTCGCCGGCAACCAGGCGACGGAGGACTACGTCGCGCTCGACGGGGGACCGTTCGCCGGCGGGACGACGAAGGTGGTGTCGACGCTCCGCCAGCGCCTCGACGACTGGTACGGCGAACAGGGGTACGACGACCGGGTGGCCGAACTGTTCAGCCCGACCCACGCCGAGCGCGGCTGGGTGGAGGGCGTCGGCGAGAACCTCGGAGCCGACAGCCGCGTCGACGAGGTCGTCGACGACCTGCTCGCGGACGCCCGCGAGCACAGCCGGGCCGGCCACGCCCAGAAGGCGGCGCGGGCGAACCGCGACGACGAGGGACGGGTCCGGCTCCTGCGCCGCCACTTCGAGTCGACCGACGACGACGTCGCGAGCCTCCACTTCCCGTCGCTCCAGCGCGACGTCCGGGCGTTCGAGGACGTGCGCCGGGCGATGAACGGCGCCGACGTCGCGCGCGAGACGCCGGCGGTGCGCCAGCGGGTGAACAACGGTATCCTCGAGTACGTCTTCGTCCAGCACCGCGGAACGTTCCTCGTCCCGCCGCGCGAGCACCGCGCGCTACCGCGCCCCCGGCCCGGACTCTGACCCCTCCCGGACGAGGTCGGCGACGCCGAGATCCGCGACGAGCGCCGCGGCGTCCGCGTACGGGGTGTGCTCCGTCTCGCCGGCGGGTCGGTCGCGTCCGGCGGCGGCGAACGTCCGGTCGACGAACGCCTCGCGGACCGTCTCGTTCTCGAACAGGCCGTGGAGGTAGGTGCCGAGCACGCGGCTGGTCGCGGCGCTGCCCGCCTCGACGGGGCTGTCGAGCGGTCCCGTCGCCTCTGTCCGGCCCATGTGTATCTCGTAGCCCGAGACCGGGCCGCTCGCGCCGGCGACCGGGCCGGCGCCGTCGACCTCGACCGTCCGGGTGCGGACCCGCTTGTCACGCTGGAACCGTGTCTCGACCGGTAGCAGGCCGACCCCTTCGACCGTCTCGTCGTCGCCCGTCCCCTCGACGCCGGCGTTCGTGATCCGTTCGCCGAGCATCTGGTAGCCGCCACAGAGCCCGACGACCGGACCGTCGAACGAGGCGAGGCGGGCGGCCAGTCCCGCCTCGCGGGCCGCGAGCAGGTCGTCGACGGTGTTTTTCGTCCCCGGCAGGACGACGGCGTCTGCGTCGCCGAGGGCGGCAGAGAGCGGGACGTACGCCACCCTGACGCCGGGCACGCGCGCGAGTGGCCCGAGGTCGGTGACGTTCGACGCGTGCGGGAACCGCGGCACCGCGACGGTGACCGTCTGCGTCGGGTCGACCCCGTCGTCGTCGCCGACGACCGCCCGCTCGCCCGCCGCCGGGAGCGCAACACTGTCTTCCTCCGGGAGTCCCGGGTCGTCGTACGGCAGGACGCCGAGAACCGGTACGCCGGTCCGCTCCTCGAGTTCGGCGAGCCCGGGCTCCAGGATCGCCGGGTCACCCCGAAACTTCGTGACGACCGCTCCGACAACCCGCTCGCGGACGTCGTCGGGCATCAGCTCGAGCGTGCCGTAGAGGCTCGCGAAGACGCCGCCACGCTCGATGTCGCCGACCAGGAGGACGTCGGCGTCGGCGAACCGCGCGGTCTCGACGTTCGCGAGGTCGCGGTCGTGGAGGTTGATCTCTCCCAGCCCGCCCGCGCCCTCTGCCACGACGACGTCGTGCTCTGCCGCCAGCCGGTCGTGGGCCGCGACCGCCGCCGCCCGCGCGCGCTCGAAGTGGTCGTCGTAGTACGTCCCCGGTTCGACGTCGCCGACCGCCCGCCCGTCGACGACGAGCTGGCTCTCGCCGTCGCCGCGGGGCTTGAGCAACACCGGGTTGACGTCGGTCGTCGGCCTGGTCCGTGCCGCCCGCGCCTGGACGTACTGCGAGACGCCGACCTCGCCCCAGCCCCCTTCGAGTGCCGGCACGGCGCGTGCGTTGTTGCTCATGTTCTGTGCCTTGAACGGCGCGACGTCGTGGCCCCGGTCCGCGAGGCGTCGGCAGAGCCCCGCCGCCACCGTGCTCTTGCCGACGTGACTGGCCGTCCCGGCGACGAGGAGCGTCCGAGCCACCGGGTCAGAACTCCGTCCCCTTCCGCGCGCGCTGCCCGTCGTCGAACGGGTGGCGCTCCTTTCGTACGTTCGTCACCAGGTCGGCGTGGTCGTCGAGGTAGTCCGGCCGGTCGTGCCCACCGGTGAGAAGGAGCTCGAGGTCGGCCGGCTTCCGCGCGACGAGGTCGACCAGTGCCGACGGGTCGACGAGGCCGCGGTTCGCGGCGTACACAACCTCGTCGAGCACCAGCATGTGGACGCCGTCGTCGGCGGGTGCGTCCGCCGCGAACGGCGTTTCGAGGTCCGCTTCGTCTGCTGCCTCGACGAGTTCGGTCGCGCGCTCGAACCCAGCTCTGGCTCGCGCCTCGTGGTCCACCTCGTCGGTGCCGTCGTTCATCCCGTGCCAGCCGTAGTGGCCGGCGTTCTCGTAGGTGAACCACGGGAGCGCCGCGATCGCGTTGTACTCGCCGCGGACGTCCTCGACGCTCGCCGCGCCGCCTTTCATCAGCTGGAGGAGGTGGACGCGGTAGCCGTGGCCGGCGGCGCGGGCCGCGGTGCCGAGCGCGGCGGTGGTCTTGCCCTTCCCGTCGCCCCACCAGACCGACACGAGGCCGAACTCGTCCGGCGCACTCGCCTCGTCGGGCACGCTCGCCTCGACGGCCCGGTCGGCCGTGTTCGTCCCGCCGTCCGTTGCTCGCTGCCGACACTCCCGGTCGTCGTCTGTGTCACACATCGTCGAGTACCTCTAGCAGTCTGTCGTTCGCCGCCGGCGTTCTGACCGCGACCCTGACGTGCGCGTCGAGGCCGCGGAACGTCGTCGCGTCCCGGAGCGCCACGCCGCGCGCCCGCGCCGCCTCGCAGACCCTCGCCGCGTCCCGGCTGCCCACGTCGAGGAGGAGAAAGGGGGCGACGGAGTCGGCGACGCCGAACTGCCCGGCGAGTGCGGTTCGCATCCGCTCGCGCTCGGCCCGGACGCGCTCCCGGGTCCGTGCGACGAACGCCTCGTCGCGGAGACAGTGGGTCCCGACCGCGAGCGCGGGCGCACCGACGTTCCAGGTCCGCCGACGGGCGAGAAGCGCCTCGCGCAGGGCGCCCGTCGCGACGGCGAACCCGGCGCGGAGCCCCGGCAGGCCGAACAGCTTCGTCAGCGCCCGGGCGACGACGACCCCCGGCGTCCCGGCCAGCGACGGCCGGTCGGTGAACCCGAGGAACGCCTCGTCGACGAGCAGCGTCGCGTCTGCCCCACGACACCGCGCCGCGAGCGCCCGGAGCGCGTCGCCGTCGTAGCCCGTCCCGGTCGGGTTGTTCGGGCGACAGACGACGACGAGGTCGTGGTCCGAGGGGTCGGCGTCGACGACGCGCCCGGCGTCGACGACGGTCGGCTCGCCGCCCTGGAGCCGGACCTCGCGGGCGTACTCGCCGAAGCTCGGCGCTGGCACCAGCGCGCTGTCGCCCCGGTCGACCGTCAGCGCGACGACCGCGCGGATCGCGGCCAGCCCGCCCGGCGTCGGGACGACCCGCTCTGTCTCGCAGCCGACGTGTGCCGCCGCGGCGGCGCGGAACTCGTCCGGCGGCTCCGCCGGGTACGACCGTGCGGCCGCGAACGCGTCGCGGTAGGCCCGTTCGGCGCCCTCCGGCACCCGCGGGTTTGTGTTTGCGCTGAAGTCGAGCAGCGCCGGGTCGTCGGCGCTCCCGTGTGGTTCGCGGTCGACCGCCCGGGCGGCGTCGACGTCGGTCACAGCAGCGCCTCCGCGAGGTCGGCGTCGGCACACCGGTTGACGTTCACCGCGAGGCGAGCGTCGAACGAGCACCGCGACCGCTCCGGCCCCTCGCCGACGACGTTCAGTCCCGTCGGCGCCACCTCGCGTCCGTCGCTCTCGTCGCGCGTCGCCGCGTCGACGTCGCGCCCGAGCAGCCGGGGCAGCGCCGCCGGCACCGTCACCGCCAGCGACCCCGTGGTGTGTGCCTCGAGCGTGCGGTCGACAGCCGTCGCGTGGAGCAGCGGGAGGTCGGCGGGGACCGTCACGACCGGGCCGTCGACCCGCGCCAGCGCGTGTCGAAGGTCGGCGACGTACCCGTCGCCCGGTGCCTCGACGGCTGGCCCGTCCCAGTGCGCGCGCGTCCGTGGCGCCGCGGGCGAGGTGACTGCCCGGACCGTCTCGCACCGGCTCTCCCGGAGTGCCCGCGCCACCCGGTCGAGCATCGGCTCGCCGCCGACCCGGAGTAGCGGCTTCTCGACGTCGGCGTCGAGGCGTGTCCCGCGGCCGCCACACATCACGAGTGCGTCCACACGACCACCCCCGCGTGGAGCGCGGCGACCCGAGCCAGTTCGTTCGCCGCGCCGAGGACGTCGCCGCTCACCCCTCCGAGCATCCGACACGCCCACGCCCGGACCACGAGCGCGGCGACGACGGCGGCGACGACGGCGGGCCACCAGAGAACCGCCGCGGGCGCGGCGACGAGTCCGACGGGGACGAGGCTACGCCGGTCGGCGGCGTCGACGAGCGCCGCTCCGGTTCCCTCGTGGCTCGCGGGGCCGAGTGCGACGAGCGTCGCCACGCCCGTCTTCGCACCGACCTCCGCCGCGACGACGACGAGCGCGGCCCGCGCCGGCAGGCCGGCGAGCGCGACACCCCCCGCCCAGAGGGCGAGCACGGCGACGGCGAGCGCGAGTGCGCCGCCGGCCCCGACCGACGCGTCGCGCATGACCGCCCGGCGCTCGTCCGGGTCGCCGTGTGTCGCGGCGGCGTCCCCGACGTCGGCGAGGCCGTCGGCGTGGGTCGGCCCGGTGACGAGGTAGACGGCGGCGACGAACCCGGCGCCGGCGGTCAGCGGCGGCACCGGGGCGAGCAGCGGGAGCGCGACGGCGACGCCGACGAGGTAGCCGGCGGCAGGTATCGCCGCCGGCGTCTGCCGGAACGCCGCCCACGCCGCCTCGTCGCGACCGACCGGTGCCCGCGAGAGGAACCCGACGGCGCCCCGGAGCGCGGTCAGAGCCACGCGAGCACCCCCGTCGTCGCCGCCGCGACGAGGCCGGCGAGGCCGACGAGCCGAACGCCGACGCGGGCGTCGTCGACGCCCGGGAGCGTTCGGTCGGGGTTCAGGTCGTACGCCCCCGGCTTCGCGAGGCGAACGTCCAGGACCGCGGCGAGCGTCGCCATCGGCCACCCGGAGTTCGGCGAGGCGGGCGTCCCCGCCCACCGCCGGGCGTCGAGAAGCGCCCCGGGCGACCCCGCGGCGACCGCGAGGAGCGCCGCCGTCACGCGGGCAGGGAGCCACATCACGAGGTCGTCGAGGCGCGCACTCGCCCACCCGACCGGCTTCGCGCGGTAGCCGAGCATCGAGTCGAGGGTGTTCACCGCCTTCACCCACGCGGCGCAGGCGGCCCCGACGGCGAGTGACGCCTGCGCGCCGAGTAGAAAGGCACCGAGCGGTGCGACGAGCCCGTCCGCGAGGTTCTCGGCGGCGCTCTCGACCGCCGCGCTCCGGAGCTCGCCGGCAGAGAGCGCCGACGGGTCGCGCCCGACGAGCGCCACGACCGAGTCACGTGCGCCGGCGACGTCCGTCGCCGTCAGCCCGACGACCTCGTCGGCGGCCCCGAGGAGCGCCCGGAGGCTCGTCGCGGCGAACAGCGCGAGCGCGGCGACGGCCCCGCTCGCCGCCGCCCCGGCGACGCCGGCCAGCGCGACGACACCCCAGACGACGCCGGCGGCGGCGAGCGGGAGGGCAGCCGCGACGACGCCCCCGACGAGTCGTGGCGCCGGCCACGCCCGGTCGGCGCCCGCGACGACCCGTCCGAACAGCGCGACCGGGTGGACCCGGTCCGGTGCCTCGCCGACGAGTCCGTCGAGCGCCAGTGCGCCCGCCACCGCGGCGGCACCCGTCGCGCTCACGCCAGCGCCTCCGCGACCCGTGTCCGGAGCGCCGCCGGGTCGTCGCCGACGACACTCCGCGCTCCCGCCCTTTCGGCCCCGCCGTCGGTCGACGGGTCGTCGCCGACGTGGACGAGGTCCGTGGGGGCGACGCCGAGCGCGGCGGCGACCGCCCGAAACGCGCGCGGGTCGGGCTTGCGCCACCCGCAGTCGACGCTCGACACGACGGCGTCGAACCGCGACCGGTCGAACGCGGCGTCGAGCGCCCGCCCGACCAGTCCGGGCACCGAGCAGTTCGACAGCACGCCGACCGGCCCGGAGCCGACGAGCCGGTCGACGAGCGCCGGAGCGGCCCGACGGGGGCGGACCGGCGCGCCGAACGCCGCGGCGACCGCCCGCTCGACGGCCTCCGGCGACGCCTCGACACCCCGGTCGGCGAGGGCGGCGCGGACGTGGACCGGAAGCGCGAGTTCGGCGCCAGTCGCCCGCTCGACGTGGGCCTCGCCGTACGCGGCCGCCCAGTCGCCCGGCACGGCGACGCCGCGGACGGCGAGCTCGTCGGCCACCGCCGTCGCCGGGTCGTCGGGCCGGTCCGCGTCGACGAGCGTCCCGAACAGGTCGAGCGAGACGGCGGTCACCGGGTGGCCTCCGCGAGGAACCGGTCGAACGCCCCGCTCTCCGGGTGGACGTGGGCGTAGGTCCCGAGCGTCCGGTGTTCGACGAGCCCGTCTCTCCCGTCGGCGATCCCGTCGCCCCGCTCGACGTCGAAGGCGAACCGGGCGTCGCCGTCGACGGACGCGGCTGAGTAGTGAAACTCGTGACCCCGGAGCCGTGTCCCCGCGTCCGCGACGGGACAGTCGCGCCGCGCCCGGAGTTCGACGTGGTCGAGCGCCTGATAGCGGTCACACATCTCGACCCGTGCCGGCAGGACACCGGCCATCTGGTGGCGCTCGCCGTCGACCGTCAGCGACTCGGCGAGCGCCATCAGGCCGCCACACTCGCCGAGCACCGGCAGACCGTCGGCGGCGCGGCCGGCGAGCGTCGCGAGCGCCGGCGCGTCCGCGAGCGCCGGCGCGTGACGCTCCGGGTAGCCTCCCGGCAGGTACACGGCGTCGCAGTCCGGCAGGTCGTCGCCCGCGACGGGCGCGAACGGCTCGACCGTCGCGCGCTCGCGGAGCCGCTCGACCGTCGCGGGGTAACAGAAGCGAAACGCGTCGTCGCGGGCGACGGCGACGGTCGGGCCGTCCGGCGGTGCCGAGGCGCTCTCGGGGGCCGGCGGCTCGGGCGGGGCGCGCGCGACGTCGAGCACCCGCTCTGGCCGGAGCCCCTCTGCGGCGGCGTCGAGCGCCGTCTCGGAGAGCGGCGCCTCGTCGCCCATGTGGAGGCCGAGGTGTCGATCCGGTATCTCGAGGTCGTCGCGCGGCGGCACCCGGCCACAGTAGGCGAGTTCGTCCGGGAGCGCCTCCCGGATCCCGTCGGCGTGGCGACCGCCGTGGGCGCGCGCGGCGACGACCCCGGCGACGTCGACGTCGCGCCCGACCCGCTCGGCGTACGTCCGGAACCCGTGGGCCGTCGCGGCGACGCTCTCCATCCCCGCCGTCGCGTCGACGACGAGCACCACCGGCAGGTCGAGCGTCTCGGCCACCATCGCCGTGCTGGAGCCGTCGCCGTCGTACAGCCCCATCACCCCCTCGACGACGCAGACGTCGCCCTCGCCCCGACCGTAGCTGCGGCGCAGCCCCGCCTCGCCGGCCATCCAGCGGTCGAGCGTCCGCGACGGGCGTCCGGCTACCCGCTCGTGGTGGCTCGGGTCGATGAAGTCCGGGCCGGCCTTCGCCGGCTGGACGGTCAGTCCTCGCGACTCGAGCGCCCGGATCAGCGCGAGCGTCGCCACCGTCTTGCCGACGCCCGAACTCGTCCCGCCGACGACGACGCCGTTCACGCTCCGGCCTCCGCGCCGGCACGCCGCGCGTCCAGCCGGCTGGTCAGCTCCGCGACGCGGTCCGGAACGGCGTCCAGCGCGCCGGCGTCGTCGGCGAGCGCGAGCGCACCGCCCATCCCGACGCCCTCTTTCGCCTCGCCGTCGAGGTACGCCGCGGTCGCCGGATGCGACCGGTCGAACCCCGGGTCGGTGACGCGGAGGTCGAGCCCGAACGCCGTGGCGTGGCGGTCGACTGCCGCCGTCTCGTCGTCCGCGACGAACGACGTCGTCGCGAGCGAGAGCGGGTCGTCGACGCCCGCGTGCCTGACCAGCGCCGCGACGGTCGCCATCTGTGTTCCGCCGGCGAGCGTGACCGTCGCGCCGCGAGCGAGCGCGCCGAGAACCAGCCCCGTCGCGCCCGCGAGCACCGGGTCGCCGACGGTGGTGAGCGCCTGGGTCGGGTCCGCTGCCGCGTCGCCGGACACGAGCCCGCTCGCAGACAGCCCTGCCGCGACGACCCGTCGCTTCAGCTCGACCGGGTTCTCTGCGAGCGACGAAGAGGTAGCCGCGTGCTCGCCAAGCGCACGGAGGACGGCCCGCGCGGTCGTCGTGCCGCCGGGCACCGTCTCGCCGACGAGGAGCCGGTCGTCCGGGAGCGCACCGCCGAGGTCGCGCCCCGCGGCGACGAGGTCTGCCGCGCCGGGCACCGCCTCCTCCGCTCTGAGGTCCGCGCCGGGAGCGGCGTCCAGCGAGACGGTCGGCGCGGCGGTCGGTCGGGCCAGCCCGGCGTCGACGGCGAGCGTCTCGACGCCCGTCAGCGTCCGGACGGCCCGCGTGACGACCGCGGGCGTCGGACACCCCGTCGGACTCACCGGTGTCACCGGCGCGCGCGCCGGCTCGCCGAGGGCGACGACCTCGAGGTCGGCACTCGGCGTGTGCGCGAGCAGCCCGGGGTCCGCGCCGGCGGCGCTGATGCCGTCGATACGGGCCGTCGCCGTCGTCCCGCCGACGAGACAGAGCCTCACTCCGGCCTCCCGTCGCCGTCGGCGGCGAGCGGCCGGCGCGTCTCGACGAGCGAGACGGTCGGCTCCGTCTCACTGCGGGCGAGCGCCCGCTCGCGCGCTACCTCGGCGTGGATCGCGTCGGTCAGGCGCGGGTGGTCGCCGAGCGGGTCGGTGTAGGCGATACCGCCGCGGTCGAGCTCCAGCGCCGCCGGGATCTCTCGCTCTGTCGCCTCACACGGGTCGACGAACAGCGGCACTGCGACGGCGCGGTCGGTCGCGACGTTGTACCGTGCGCACTCGACGGCGGGGTTCTGGAGCACGTAGCAGGTGACGACGTCGGCGTAGTCGGTCCGCTCGCGCAGCCGTTCGGCGTGGTAGTCGGCGGTCAGCCGACCGTAGGGCTTCGAGCTACTCCCGAACCCGACCAGAACCAGCGTCGCGTCCGGCTCCGCCGGCACGCCGCCGGCTGCCCGGTCGACGACGGCGTCGGTCACCGCCGGGCTCAGCCCCGGCGGCTCGCAGTACCGAACCTCACACGACAGCGCCGACAGCGCCGCCGCCACTCCGCCGGCGGTGTCGTTGTCGTGGGCGACTGTCATCGGCACCGCGAAGACGCGGTCTGCGTCGAGCGCGAGCCGGTCGCGTAGCTCTGCCGGCTCGCGCTCGTACGTCGCGACGACCGCGTCGTCGACCCCCGTCCGGCCACGGAGCCGGTCGGCGTGGGTCTCGTACAGTTCCCGTGCGCTACCTGTCTCGCGGCCGACCAGGAGGAGTGTGTCCGTCGTCATCCGTTATCATCCAGACTTGACTCACATCAAGTCGACTTGTCTATAGGGTGCGGGCACGGTCAAAAATAGTTTGTGGTGGCCTGTCACACCCGGCGAACGGCGAGCACCGACAGGTCGGAGAACGGCGTCGTCTCGCCCGCGTCGTCGGCGAGCGCGCCGAGAGCCGTCCGCGTCGTCGTCTCGTCGTCGAGCGTCAGGCGCTCGAAGACCAGTGCGTCGAGCGCCGGGTCGGCGCCGCCCTCGACGAGGTGGGCGGCGACGTCGCCCGGCATCCAGTCGAACGGCCGGGGGAGGACGAGCAGGTGTCGGTCGCCGACGTCGCGTTCGAGGCGCGCGAGAGCGTCCGTGAGGTCACCCCGGACGTGGAGCGTGACGAACGTCGTCGCCTCCATCGGCGTCCGTGCGCGGCTCGCCGCGACCTGGAGCGACGACACGCCGGGGACGACCCGGACCGGCCCGTCGACGGCGGCCTCCACCCGACCGAGCAGCTGGTAGCCCGAGTGGTTCGGGTCGCCCATCAGGACGGCGACGCCGCGGTCGCCGGCAGCGACGCGGTCGGCGAACGCCGCCAGCGTCTCGGCCTGGTCGTCGTAGCCGCAGGTCATGCGGTCGGCGTCGGTCGCGTCCGCGACGACGTCGACGACGGTCTCGAACCCGACGACGACGTCGGCCTCGCGAACCGCCCGCTCGCAGGCGCGGGTCCGGTACGCCGGCGCGCCGGGGCCGACGCCGACCGCGAGCACCGGGTCGGCGGGGTCGTCGGCCTCCGGCGTGCCCGCCGCGAGACGGGCCGGGTCGGCGGCGGTCACAGGTCGACCGCCCCCTCGCGCGCGTCGCTGGCGACGTGGACGAGCTCGTTCGTCAGCCCGGCGGCCAGCCCGCTCCCGCCGCGGCGACCGACGTTGGTCACGGCGGGGACGCCGGCGGCTGTACAGGCCGCACGGACGCGCTCGCGGCTCTCGGCGGCCTTGACGAACCCGACCGGCGTCGCGACGACGACCGCGGGTCGGGTGCCGTCCTCGACGCAGTCCGCGAGCGCGAGCGCCGCCGTCGGGGCGTTGCCGACGACCGCTATCGCGCCGTCGTAGACGCCCTCGCGGTCGAGCTCGAGCACCGACGCGGCGGTGCGGGTCATCCCCGTCTCCGCGGCGAGGTCGGCCCCCGCGCCGATCGCCTTCCGCACCGGACAGTCGTGGCCCCGGCCCGTCACGCCGGCTTTCACCATCGTGATGTCGGTCACCACCGGCTGCTCGTCGTGGACGGCACGTGCGCCGGCCCGGACCGGTTCGTCCTCGTCCGCACCGGTGAACCGGACGAGGTGCTGGAACTCGGGGTCGCCGGTCGCGTGGACCGCCTTCTGTCGGAGCCGGTCGGCGAGCGTCTCGTCCGGCACGAGGGCGCGGACGCGGTCCATGCTCGTCTCGGCGATCTCCATCGCGTCCGCCGTCGTCGCGCCGAGGTCGGCGTACTCCTCAGTCGTCACCGCTCGACACCTCCGCGCTCGCGCCGCCGGCACGGGCCTCGACCGCGCCGTCGACCTGCAGATTGACGTCGCGCAGGCGGTCGACCGTCTCGTCGTCGGCGTTCCAGAGGCCGCGTTCGATCGCCTCCAGCAGCGTGTCGGTGACGTGTTCCAGCGCCCACGGGTTCACCTCCTCGAACCACTCCTGTCGGTCCTCGTCGAGGGCGTACGTCTCCGCGAGGTCGGTCCAGAGCCGGTCGCTCACGACCCCAGTCGTCGCGTCCCACCCCAGCGCGACGTCGACGGTCGAGGCGAGGTCGCCCGCGCCCTTGTAGCCGTGGTCCTCCATGCTCTCGACCCAGTCGGGGTTGAGCACGCGGGCGCGCATCGCCTTCCGGACCTTCTCCTCGTTCGTGTAGACGTCGACGTGCTCCGGGTCCGAGGAGTCGCCGACGTACGACGCCGGCTCTTCGCCCGCGCGGTCGGCGACGGCGGTGATGAAGCCGCCGTGGAACGCGTACCAGTCGGAGCTGTCGAACTCGTCCTGTTCGGACGTGTCCTCGATCTTGACCGTCGCCTCGACCGACCCGAGCCGCCGCTCGAAGGCGTCGTGGGCCTCGGTCACCCGTCCGCGCGACCCGAGCGCGTACCCGCCCCACTGGACGTAGACGTCCGCGAGGTCGCCGCGGTCGTCCCACGCCCCTTCGTCGACGGCCTTGTTCGTCCCGGCGCCGTAGCCGCCGGGGGTCGTCGTGAACACGCGGTGGCTCGCCGCCGCCCGCGCGTCGTCGGGCGACATCCCCTCGTCCTCGAGCGCCTCGGCCTCCGCCTCGACGTGTTTCTTGACGTAGTTCCGGTCGTGTGGCTCGTCCAGCGCGACGACGGCCTCGACGGCGTCGCCGACGACGCTCGCGGCCTGCGGGAAGGCGTCGCGAAAGAGTCCGGAGACGCGGGTCGTCACGTCGATCCGGGGCCGGCCGAGCTCGTCGAGCGGTATCGGCTCGACGTCCTCGACCCGTCCGGCGTCGGTCCAGACCGGCTCGACGCCCATCAGCGCGAGCACCTGTGCGATCGTCTCGCCGCGCGTCCGGACCGTCGGCGTCCCCCAGGCGACGACCCCGACCTCCTCGGGGTACGACCCCTGCTCGCCGCGGTGACGCTCTGCGACGCCGTCTGCCACCTCGCGCCCGACCCGCCACGCGCTCCGGGCCGGCACCTTCCGCGGGTCGAGCGTGTAGAAGTTCCGTGCGGTCGGGAGCAGGTCGACGCCGCCGCGGGTCGGCGCGCCGCTCCCGCCCGGCGGGACGTACGCGCCCGCGAGCGCGTCTGCCGTCCGCTCGACCTCCTCGCCCGCACCCCGAACCCGCGGCACGGCCTCGTCACAGAGGAACGCGAGCACCTCGCGGAGGTCCTCGTGTGCGCCGGGCTGGGCCCGCGCGTCGCCGAGTGGGTCGAGACCGACGACGAGCAGATTCGTCGTCAGGTCGTCGTCCGGCTCCGCTTCCGACTCGGAGGTCGGCAGGTCGAAGTCGTGGGCCGCGAGCGTCTCGACGAGCTCGAGGCTCGTCTCGTACACCTCGTCGGCGGCGCGCGCGAGCGACATCCCGAGGTCGTCGTCGTACGCCCCCGGGCTCTCGACCATCCGGTCGTGGTCGACGCCGAGGGCGCCCGCGACGGCCTCGCGCAGGCTCGGCGTCGAGCCGTTCTGCAGGCGCGTCAGCGCGACGAGATACTCGACCAGCCGCTCGCCGGTCGGCGGCTCGCCCATCGTGTGTAGGCCCATCCGGATCTGCGTGGTCTTGACGTCGGTCAGGTGGGCGTGGACCCGCTCGACGAGCTCGTCGATCTCCACCCGCTCGCCCGCGACAGACCCGTCGGCGAGTGTGGTCCCCGCGGCCTCGGGGCCGCGGACGTCGACGCGGTCGACCTCGCCGGCGACGCCGAGCTCGACGGCGAGGTCGAGGTCGTCGACCGCCTCGCGGATCAGCCGCTCTACCTCCTGCTCGTCGTCGGTCGCGCCGGCCTCGCGGTACCGGTCCGCGAGGTCCTCCAGCTCGGCGAGGCCGTCGTACGTGCCCGCGTTCGACATCACGGGCGTCAGGTGGTCGACGACCGCCGCGTACGACCGGCGCTTTGCCTGTGTCCCCTCGCCGGGGTTGTTGACGATGTACGGGTAGACGTTCGGCAGGTCGCCGACGAGGGCGTCGGGCGCGCTCGCGCCGTCCAGCCCGACGGTCTTGCCGGGCAGCCACTCCAGCGACCCGTGGGTGCCGAGGTGGACGACGGCGTCGGCGTCGAACGACTCGCGAAGCCACGCGTAGAACGCCACGTAGTCGTGTGGGGGCTGGAGGTCGGCGTCGTGGTACACCTTCGACGGGTCGGCCCCGAACCCTCGCGGGGGCTGGACCGTCACGAGGACGTCCCCGAACTCGACGCCCGGGACCGCGAACGGCCGGTCCGGCGGGTCGCCCCACTCCTCGACCACGGCCTCGCGCAGGCGCTCGTCGACGTCTGCGAACCACCGCCGGTACTGGTCGGTGTCGACGACGTCGACGCTCAGCTCTCGCACGTCCTCCGGCGCGACCCACCGGTCGTCGAGGGTGAGCTGTGCGGTGAGCCGGTCCATCAGCGACGCGCCGCCAGCCGGGCGCTCGCCGCCGAGGTCGTAGCCCCGTGCCGCGAGTTCGTCGAGCAGGTTGACCGTGCTCTCGGGGGTGTCGAGTCCGAACGCCGTGCCGATGCCGTCGTCGCTCGGCGGGTAGTTGTGGAGCACCACGGCGACGTTCGCCTCGTCGTTCGGGAGGTGCCGGAGCCGCGCCCAGTTGACCGCCAGCCGCGCGGCGTGGTCGACACGGTCGTCGATCGGGCGGTGCTGTTTCGGGGCCGTTCCGATGCCGGCGTCGTCCTCGACGCGCTCCTTCCCGCTGATGGGGTGGGTGATCACGTTCCCGTCGAACTCCGGGAGCGCGACCGAGAGGGCGAGTTCGAACCCCATCACCCCCGTCTCGCTCGCCTCGTAGCGCGACCGCGAACGCATCGTCGTCACCGTCTGGAGGACGGGGACGCCGAGCCTGTCGAGGAAGACGTCCTCGGCGCCCGCCCCCTCGTCGTCCGCCGCGCGGCCGCGTTCGTCCATCGAGAGCGAGAACATGAACGACGAGCAGACGGCGTCGACGGTCGGCTCACCGGATTCGAGAAGCCACTCGTCGACGATCCGTTCGGCGTCCCAGCCGCCGTCCGCGTCTTCCTCCGTCGCCGGATTGCAGAACACCGGGAGCGCGTCCGCTCCGTGCCGCTCGATCGCCCGGACCTGCGCGTCGACGTACGCGAGGTTCTCGTGTGTCCAGTGGCTCTCGTAGAACCAGACGGCGACGGTCGGTCGGTCGGCGTCGAACGTCGCCCGGAGCTCCGCGTGGGTCGCGCCCGGGTGGTCCGGATGATAGACCCCCTCTGTCGGGAGGGAGACCGGATCGTCGTGAGCAACGGCCCGGTCGCCGTAGGTGTCGACGAGAAACCGGAGGCAGTTCGCGACGTTCGCCGTCCCGCCGCGCTCGAGGTAGTCGTAAACCCGGTCGCGGTCCGGGGGGGCGACGGTGGTGTCCTCGACGGCGTAGGCGTCGCCGGTCGACTTCACCACCAGCGGCACACCCGCCTCGCGCAGTCGCTCGACCGCGTGGTCGTACCCCGGCATGCTGTCCTCGCCGCCGTGGAGCCACAGCACGACCGCCGTCGGGTCGTCGAGTTCGTCGAGAAACGCGTCGACGTCGCCGGGCCCGTCGAGGTCGCTCTCCGAGCGCGCGACCACGTCGGCGTCGACACGTCCGGCGGCGCGGCCGACCGCGCCCAGTTCGTTCTCCGTCGCCGTGTATAGTCCGATCGTCGACATAATCTTGTTAAACCTCCGTTTCGCTATGTCAAGTATGGTTGTCTACGGCGGGAACAAGAAAGCTTCGGGCGTCGGGGCCGAAGCCCCGTCGTTCGCGGGGATCGTGGGCCAGACGGAGCTCAAGCGAGCGTTACTCGCGGCCGCGACCGACGACGCGCTCGACGGACTCCTCGTCCGCGGGGAGAAAGGGACCGCGAAGTCGACCGCGGTCCGGGCGCTCGCCGGCCTGCTTCCGACCCAGCGCGCCGTCGCCGACTGTCCGTACGGCTGTCCGCCAGCCGACCCGGACCGGCAGTGTGCCGACTGCCGGGAGCGGTCGGACCCGCCGGTCACCGAGCGGCAGGTCCCGCTGGTGACGCTCCCGCTCGGCGCGACGCGCGAACGGGTGGTCGGGTCGCTCTCCGTCGCCGACGCGCTGGACGGCGACCCGACGTTCGACCCCGGCCTGCTGGCCCGCGCGAACCGTGGCATACTGTACGTCGACGAGGTGAATCTGCTCGACGACCACCTCGTCGACGCGGTGCTGGACGCCGCCGCGAGCGGCGTCAACCGTGTCGAGCGCGACGGCGTGAGTCGGACTCACCCTGCGGACGTCACGCTCGTCGGGACGATGAACCCGGAAGAGGGCGACCTGCGCCCGCAGCTCCGCGACCGGTTCGCGCTCTCGACGTCCGTCTCGGCCTGCGCCGACGTCGACGACCGCGTCCGGATCGTCGAGCGCGCGCTCGGAACCGCGACGCCCGGCGAGGACGACGGCGACCACGCCGAGCGGCTCCTTGCGGCACGGGATCGACTCGACGACGTCGAGGTGCCGCGCGCGTTCCTGGAGCAGGTCGCGACGCTCTGTCGCGACGCCGGCGTCGACGGCCACCGGGCCGACCTCGCCGCGACGCGGGCGGCCCGGGCGCTCGCCGCCCTCGAGGGCCGGACGAAGGTGATCGAGAGCGACGTCCGCCGTGGCGCCGAACTCGCGCTCCCGCACCGGCTCCGGGCGGACCCGTTCGACGACGCGCCGGACCCGGACGACCTGATAGACGAGCACTTCGACGACGAGGAGCCGGAGCCGGAGCCAGACGACGACCCGTCCGAGGGTGACGGCGACGAGCGGTCGACGGAGCCAGACGACGACCCGTCCGAGGGTGACGGCGACGAGGCGCAGGCGCCGCAGGGGGCGCCCGACGCCGACGAGGCCGGCGGCGACGGAGACGCCACGTCGGGAGCCGACGACGGCTCCGACGCCGACGGGCGTCCGGCGGAACGGCCCTCCGGCGGACCCGACGAGGACGACGGGAGACGAGGTGACGCGGACGAGCGGTCGACGGAGCCCGGCGACGACGAGTCCGGCGACGACGACGCCGACGAGGAGGCCACGCCGCTCGTCCCCGGTGCGGCGCGGTCGCCGGCGGACGACGCCGCGGCGCCGTCGTTCGAGGCTCCGGAGGCCGACGACGCCGGACGGTCCGGCGGGGCGTCGGCGTCGCCCGACGCCGCCGGGACCGGGCCGCGGGTGCGCACGCGCCGGGCGAGCGGCGACCGCGTCGACGCGGCGGCCTCGGTGCGGGCCGCGGGCCGGCGCGGTGCCGGATCGGTCGAGTCGCGCGACCTCCGCGAGTCGGTGCGAGCGTCCTCGGCGCCGGCGCTCGTCACCTTCGTCGTCGACGCGAGCGCGTCGATGCGACCGGCCATGCGGGCGGCGAAAGGGACGGTGCTCGCGCTCCTGCGCGAGGCGTACGAGGCGCGCGACGAGGTGGCGTTCGTCGCCTTCGCCGGCGAGGACGCCGAGGTGTTGCTCCCGCCGACCGACAGCGTCTCGATGGCTGCCAGACACCTCAAGCAGCTCCCGACGGGCGACCGGACGCCGCTTCCGGACGGGCTGCGGACGGCACACCGCGTCGTCGAGCGGGCCGACCCGGCGGCGAGCGTCGTCGTGCTCGTCACGGACGGTCGGGCGAACGTCGCGGCGGAGAGCCCGACCGCCGAGACACGGTCGGCGGCGCGCGCCCTCGCCGAGACGGGCAGCCGCGTCGTCGTCGTCGACGCGAGCGACGGCGCACGCGGCCTCGTCGGCGTCGTCCGCGACGCGACCGGCGGCGAGCGGGTCCCGCTGTCGGCGCTGTCTGCCGAGCGGGTGGGCGACGCGCTCGCCGCGGCCAGAGAGTAGGCTCGGCTGTCTCTCACCGCAATATTTACAAGCTCAGTTGTGTTCGTACAACTCGGCTTTCGAATGTCGACACACCACCCGACCGTCCACGACCGTCTCGCGCTCGTCCGCTCGGAGCTGACACCCGCAGAGGCCGCCGCCGGCATCCTGCTCGTCGCCGCGCTCGGAGTCACGCTCCTCTTTCTCCAGGAGCCGCTTGCGCACGAGTCGCTCCACGACTTCCGGCACGCGGCGGGGATAACCTGTCACTGAATGCTCCGGACATACCTGACGCGTGGCGTCGCCGCCGGTGTCGTCGTCGGCGTCCCCTTCGGACTGACAGTCGCGGTCGTCGGCGACCCGACTGCCGGCGGCGTCGGCACCGACGCCACCCTGGCGTCGTTCGCTGTCACCGGTGTCGCCGCCGCCCTCTGGAGTGTCCTGCTCGGGGCCGTCGTCTTCGGCGCCGCGCACTTCCTGTTCGAGCCGCTGGTTCCGGGGCGCGGCGCGGTCAGGAGCTACCTGCTCGGTGCCGCCGGATTCGTCACCGTCTCCGGTGCTCCGTGGCTCGTGCTTCCGCCCGGCGTCGAGTCGGCGCTCCCCGCCGGGACCCGGGTCGCGCTGTACGCCGGGGCGATGGTCGCCGGCGCCGCCGCCTGCCTGCTCGCGGGCGCGACGTACCGGCGGGTCCGCCGCACCAGCGGGCGACGCGTCGCACTCGCCGCAGCGCTCGTCCCGCTCTCACTTCTCTCCGGCCTCGCCGTCGTCGGTCCGGTCGGCGTGCCCGTAGCCGACCTCGCGCTCCCGGTCGTCGCCGGACAGCCCGCACTCTGGGCGGCGCTCGCGACCGTCCACGCCGTCAGGACGACGCCGCGTCGCCCCGCGACGACGCCGGCGGGCGACTGAGGCTCGCCGCCGGCCTCCGCGCGCCCGTCGACTACTCGACCAGCAGCCGGTACGCCCCTCGCTCGACGCCCTCGTCGTGGTAGACGACCGGCTCCTCGACGGCGGCGACGCGCTCCTCGTCCGCCGCGACCGCCGTTACCACGCCCTCCGTCTCGACCGTCGCTCGCGGCCCGTCGGGACCGAACGTCCGGAGGCCGTGGACGGCTGCGTCGCGGTCCCGGAAGTGCTGGGCGCCGGGCACTGCGAGCGTCTCGTCGCCCGCGGCGACGCCGGACGCGAACCCGCCAACCGACGCCGTCCAGCGGCGCTCTCCCCGGCGACAGCCGGCGACCGCGTGCTCGTTCGGGTGGCGTGCCTCTGTCTCGCGCCCCTCGACCGGGTAGGTGTTGCCGGTGACGAACGCGACGGTCCCGCCGACGGCGGCGGCGTGGTTCGGGTACGCGTACACCCGCTCTCCGCCGACGACCGTCTCTGTTCCGAGGTCGACACGCCAGCGAACCGCTCCGTCCGGACCGAGGCGGTAGCCACGCTTGTCCGCGTGGCTCGCGACCGCCGCGCCGTCGTCGAGTAGCGCGACGTCGCCGACACGTCGCGTTCCGTCGCCCGGCGGGTCCCACCGACACCGGACGGCTCCGTCGTCGTCGAGGATCACGAGGCCGACGTCGTGGCCGCCGGGACAGCGGTTGTACGCGACTGCGACCCGGTCGTCGCGGACCGAGAGCGCGACCGGCGACGCGTCGGCGGCGTGTGTCCACGCGACGGAGCCGTCGGGAGCGAACGCGTACACGCGGCTCTCGAACCGGCGTTCGTCGCCGTCGCGTTCGTACCGCCGTGCGGCGGCGTACAGCCGCCGCTCGCCGGTCGCGACCGCGGCGACGACCGGGAGCTGGAATCGCGTCTCCGTCGTCGCCTGCCCGACCTCGGCGGCGGTCTCGTGGCGCCACCGCCGCCGTCCTGTCGCGTCGTACAGTTCGACGCCGCCGCGGGGGCCGCGCTCGCCGACGGCGACGCCGCCCGCGAACGGCACCGCGGCGACGACCGACGCGTCTCGAGAGTCTGTCGCCCACCGCTCCGCGAGCGCCTGGCCGAACGCCCGCACCCGTCCGCCGGCGGTCCCGGCGACGACGAGGCCGTCGACCAGCGCGACCGCCGACCGCCGACCGGCGTGACGCGAGCGTGCCGGCGGCGGGTCGCCCAGCGCGACCCGGTCGGTCACGCCTCCTCGTCCTCGACCGGGAACGTCTCGTGGAGGACGTCGTGTGACTCCCCGAGGCCGTCCAGGACGCCGGTTCCGTGGTCGGTCAGCCGGGCGACCGCGCGCTCGGCGTCGCGGACGGCGACCAGCCGCCCGCGGAGGTAGTCGTACTCCGGGTCGTCGGGGTCGGCTGCGGCCACCTCGGCCTCTAAGTCGACGAGCGCGGCGTCGAGGTGTCTGGCGACGGCGTCGAGCGTCTCTGCCGCTGCCAGCGCCCCGACGGGCCCCGTGTCGTGTCCCTCGAGTTCCGCCTCGGCGTGTGCTCGCGCGCTCTCGTCGGCGGTGCCGAGGGTGTTCATCAGTCCGAGTCGTAGCGCCTCTATCTCGTGGCAGGTCATGTGGTATCGTGGGTGTGTCGTGGTTCGGTCACAGCGTCTGGTCGACGAGCTCCGAGACGATCCGACCGCGGTCGAGGTGCGAGCCGACGATGCGCTCGGCGTCGTCGGGGTCGACCTCGCCGTACCAGACGCCGTCGGGGTAGACGGCGACGGTCGGCCCCGAGTCACACCGACCGAGACAGGACGTGCGGGTGATCCGCGCGTCGCAGGCGTCGGAGTCCCGGGCCGCCTGCCGCAGGCGCTCGAGCACCTCGGGGGCGCCCCCCGCCGCACAGGTCCGGTTCGTGCAGACCGCGACGTGGTTCGCGGGCGCGTCGTGGGCGTGCGGGTCGTCGTCGACGTCGGAGCGGTCGGCGTGTGTCTCGCGGTTGGTGAGCGCCCGGAGTGTCGCCCGCGCCCCGCCGACGTCCTCCTCGTAGCCGTCGAGCTCGACCTTGTACTTGCAGGTGTCACAGGACATCTCGACGGAGTCGGTGCGGGCCTCCTGCCACCGGTCGCCGAGGACGTCGAGGAGCCGCGAGTCGGTGCCGAGCGGGTCGCCCGCCGCGGCGTCGACGTACGGGTACTCGCCGTCGAAGTCGTCGGTCCACTCCCGCACCCGCTCGGTCAGGACCCCGTCGCCCAGCATATACGGGACGACGACGACGGCGTCGGGCCGTCGCTTGGCGAGGTCCGGCAGCGCGTCGTCGAGCCGCGGCTCCGTGACGCCGACGAACGCCGTCGCCGTGCGCGAGAGCTCGCGGCCCTCGTACAGCAGGCGCGACAGCTTGTGGGCGTCGGCGTTCGCGTCCGGGTCGCTCGACCCGCGGGCACAGAGCACCACGGCGACGTCGTCCTCGCTCCGGTCGACGCCGAGGTCGGCCTCGACCGCCCGGGCCCGGTCGTCGACCAGGTCGACGAGTGCGGGGTGGACCCCGAGGTGGCCGCCGGCGTGGATCGAGAGGTCGTCGTGCTCCGACCGCGCCGCCTCGACCGCCAGCGGAACGTCGTTTTTCACGTGACTCGCCGCGAACAGCGAGAGCTGGACGACCGACAGCCGCGACACCGCGCGCGACAGGCCGGCGACGCCGTCCGCGATCGACGGCTCGGCCAGCTCGAGGAAGGCGGCGTCGACCGGCAGTCCGAGCCGGCGCTCGAGGTCGGCGGCCAGCTCTCGCACCTGCTCGTTCGACCGCTCGCGCCGCGAGCCGTGCCCGACCAACACCACCGCCTCGTCGTCGGTCGACGGCGGGGCCGTCGTCACGGCGTGTCCCGTCACAGCGTCCCGACCTCCCGACCGGTCGCGCGCTCGACGCTCCGGCGGAGCTTCGCCCGTCGGCTGTCGCTGTACAGCCCGGTCTCGTCGCTGCCGGCGTAGAGCCACGCCGCGAACGCGCCGACCTCGGCCCCGTCTGCCAGTCCGAACCAGTGGCCGCCCGACGACGACGCCGCGAGGTCGTCGCTCGGGACGGCGGGCGGCGCGTCGTCCAGCAGGCCACGGACCGTCCGCAACAGCCGCTCGTCGTCGTGGACGAACGAGACGCCGACGGTGCCGCTCGACTCGCGGAAGCAGACCGTCCCACAGGCCTCCAGCAGGCCGCGCAGGAGCGTCGGACCGTTCGCGAGCGCGTCCAGCCGGTACCCGCCCGGCTGACCGCCGTACGGGAGGCCAAACGCGGCGGCTGCCCGCTCCGCGGGCGCGCCGAACACCTTGATCTCGTGTTCGTCGTCGTACCTGACTACGGAGGCGTCGTGTGCCGACTCGCGGGCCGCGACCCGGTGGTCGCGCTCGGCCCCCGCGCCGGCAACCGCCGCGAGCGCCCGTGCGGCGCCCTCGTCGCCGGCCCGAACGACGACACAGTCCTCGCGCAGTTCGCCGTCGCCCGCGACCCGTCCCCAGAGGTACGCCGTCGCCGGCGTCGCGGCCAGCAGGTCCGGCTCCGGCTCCGGAAGCGGTCGGTCGGCGGCTGTCGCGTCGCTCACGGCTCGCCCTCCGGCTCGCTCGCCGCCGTCTCGACGGCGATCGCGTCGACCGGACACGCCCGTGCCGCCGCCCGGGCCGCGTCGACACGCTCGTCGTCGAACTCCGCGACGACGACGTCGCCGGCTCCGTCCCCGAGCGTCGCGAGCCCGTCTGCGGCCTCGCGGAACCGGTCGTCTCGGACGAGGCAGGCGAAGATGCCCTCGCACCGCTCGCGGTCGAGGGTGACGCGGTACTCAGTAGTCATACTTCGACTCGTACCCCCGTGGGGTCACCATCCGGTCGTCCCAGACGTACGTCTCCTCGTTCCCGACGACGAGGGTGGTCGTCATGTCTATCAGGTCGGTCTCGCCGAGCGCCTCGAGGTCGCCGAGCTCGACGATCTCGACCCGCTCGTCCTCGCGGCCGGCGCCGTGGACCACCCCGACCGGCGTATCCGGCGCACGGTGGTCGAGGAGTATCTCGCAGCACCGCTGGAAGTTCTCGCGGCGCTTGCGGCTCCACGGGTTGTACACCGCGATCGTGAACCCCTCGCCCGCGACGGCGTGGAGGCGTGACTCGATCTCCGCCATCGGCGTCAGGTGGTCCGACAGCGATATCGACACCGAGTCGTTTACAAGCGGCGCGCCGAGGCGCGCGCCACAGGACTGTGCGGCCGGGACACCCGGCACCACCTCGAAGTCGAGCGCCGAGGCCGTCGCGCCCTTCGACTCGACGATCTCGAGAGCCAGCCCCGCCAGCGCGTAGACGTTCGGGTCGCCGCTCCCGACGATCGCGACGTCGTGGCCCGCCAGCGCCCGGTCGACCGACTCCTCTGTGCGGGAGACCTCGCCACACATCGGCGTGTCGTATATCTCCTCGGCAGACTCCCTCACCTCGTCGGGCAGGAGCTCGACGTACGTCGTGTAGCCGACGATGTGGTCAGCCGCCAACAGCGCGGCCCGCGCCCGCGCGGTCATCCCTTCCGGCTGGCCGGGCCCGAGACCGACCGCCACGAGACGGCCGGGGTCGGCGTCGAAGTCGTCGGCAGCCGAGCCGACGCGCTCGTCGGTCGCGGCGCGCTTCGCTCCCGCGCCGCCGTCGGCCGACGCGGTCTCGCTCCCTCCGCCACACGCGCTCGACGACGTGTCGTCTGTCTCGGTCGCGCCGCAGGTCGTCTCCGTCCCGGTTCCGCTGCCGTCGTCCGTCGTGTCCTCAGTGCTCATCTCAGAAGTCCTCCACGTCACGCCCGCCGCGCGGGGTGACGAGATGCTCGCCGTGGTCGTTCTCCCAGACTGTCGTCTCGTCGGTGCCGATCAGGATGGAGGCCCCCATCCCGCCGACCTCGTCGCCGTGGTCGGTCGCGTCGCCGAGCGTGGTGATCGTCTGTGTCTCGTCCTCGAGGTTCCGCCCCGCCGCGCCCCGTTCGGCGTCGTTGAAGATACCGACCGGCACGTCGTCGGCGCGTTCCTCGCGGACGACCTCGATCGCGCGCTCGTAGTCGCGCCAGCAGTTGTACAGAACGATCACGAAGCCGCTGATCGCCGCCGCACGGAGCTTCTCCGCTATCTCGTCCCAGCCCCGCCACTTGTCCGACAGCGAGACCGTACAGAAGTCGTTCGACAGCGGCGCGCCGAGGTTCGCCGCGCCGCCGAGCGCCGCCGTGACACCTGGCACCACCTCGATCGGGACGTCGTAGGCCTCCTCGGCCTCGGCCATCGTGTAGAGCAGGTCGCTCTTCCCGTAGACGTTCGGGTCGCCGCCCGAGACGTGGGCGACAGACTGGCCGTCCCGGACGCGCTCGAAGGCCTCGCGCGCGAGTTCGACCTGTCGGCCCATCGACGACCGGACCAGCTCCTGCTGGCTGCCGTCCGGACGGGTGAGGCGTGTTCCCTCCTCTGTCGCCGTCCCGCCGTCCGTCGCCGGCTCCGGCGGGAGCGTCCCGTCGGCCCGGAGGAACTCCTGGTAGAGGTTCGAGGCGATCACGCAGTCGGCGGTCGCGACCACGTCTCGCGCCCGCTGTGTCATCGCGTGGGGCAGCCCCGGTCCGATCCCGACGACGTAGAGCGTCCCGAGGTCGTCGTCGCTCATCGCCCCACCGCCACGGTGACGGCGTCGTCGACCCGCTCTTTCTCGCGCGCGAGGTCGTGGTCGCGGCCGCCGGCGACCGCCGACGCCTCCGCGATCCCCGGCCAGCCGATGAGCTCCTTCGACCGCGAGGGGCTCGGCCCCTCGAACCGCTCCAGGGTCTCCTTCTCGAACAGAACGACGCCGACGCCGAACCGCTCGGCGGCCTCGTACAGCCCCGACTCGCCCTCCTTGCGTGTCCCGGTCGCGACGAACTCGACGTCCGAGCGGTCACGGCCGAGGTCGGCGAGCGCGGCGTCCCACGCCGCGACGACCTGGTCGGCGTCGACGCCGGAGACCGTCCCCGTGCCGAGGACGACGCCGTCGTCGGCGTTTCGCTGCAGGACGGTGACGTCGTCGCCGACCAGCACCGCTCGCGGGCCGTCGAGGCGCGCGACCGGGCCGAGGTCGTCGTCCAGCACCGCGAGGTTGGTCGCGACCGTCGAGTCGCCGTTTACCACGTGCGTATCGAGCGCCTTCGCGCGGCTCTCGACGCCCTGTTTCCCGGCGGCCTCGCTCGCCGTCGTCATCGCCGGCACCGCGCCCATCCCGGCGAGGTCGTCCGCGACCTGGTTCGCGCCGTGGTGGCCGCCGGTGAGCGGTATCGCCCACGTCAGCTCCTCGTCGACGACGACGACCGCCGGGTCGTCCCACTTGTCGTCGAGCAGAGGGGCGGTCTTCCGCATCGCGATCCCCGAGGCCATCAGGCCGACGAAGCAGTCGTACTCGCCCCAGTGTTCGGCGAACACCCCGTCGTGGTACTCCAGGACGTCGATCCGGTCGTACCGGTCGCCGATCCCGTCGACGATCTCCGCTGCGGTGTCGAGCTTCCGCTCGAAGCTGATCACCGCGATCTCCTCGGCCGTCTCGCCGTCCGAGTCGGCGGTCGAACAGCCGTGCGATCCACCGTCGTCCGCGTCTGTGTCGGTGCTCATCTCAGTCGTCTGCCTCCGTCTGCCGCGTCTCGCCGCCCGCGCCGTCGCCAGCGTCGTCCGTCTCGTCCTCGCCCCGGTTCGCCCAGCCGTCGTAGAGGTACGACCGCTCGTAGCCGGCCCGCCGGACCGCGTCGCCGATGACGACCATCGCAGAGGCGCGGTAGCCGGCTGCCTCGACCCGGTCTCCGACGGTGGCGATCGTCCCCTCGATCACGTCCTCGTCGGGCCACGAGGCGTGGTAGACGACCGCGACCGGCGTCTCCGGGTCGTGGCCGTCCGCGAGCAGGCGGTCCATCGTCTCCGCCACCGCGTGGGTGCCGAGGTAGATACAGGTCGTCACGTCGCCCATCTCGACGAACTCGCCGATATGGTCGTCCTCCGCGTCGAGCGTCTTGCCCTGCGGGCGGGTGAACGCGACGTGGTTCGCGACGCCGTTGAGCGTCAGCTGGGTCCGGAGGGTGGCGCTCGCGGCGAACGCGCTGGTCACGCCCGGGACGATGTACGTCGGGACGCCCTCTGCCTCGAGCGCGTCCATCTGCTCCAGCGCCGCGCCGTACACTGCGGGGTCGCCGCTGTGGAGCCTGACGACGGTGCGTCCGTCCTCGTATGCGTCGCGCATCAGCGGGACTAGCTCCTCGAGGTCCTTGCCGATGCTCGACACCCGTTCGGCGTCGGCACAGAACCGGTCGAGCAGGTCGGAGTTGACGAGCGATCCGGCGTGGACGACGAGGTCGGCGGCCTCGACGAGTTCGCGCCCCCGGACGGTCAGCAGGCCGGGGTCGCCGGGGCCCGCGCCGACGAACGGCACCCCCTCGCCCTCGCCGGCTGTCCGGTCGTGGACGCGCGCGTCGCGCTCGCCCGCCGTCGCGTCGATAGCCGCCTGTGGGTCGGTCACGGCTGTCCCACCTCGTCGCCGGCGGAGGCGGCGGTCGCGCGCTCCTCGCGAACCCTGTCGTCCCGACGACCGCCGTCGGTCGCCGCCGCCTCGAACGCCGCCGTCGCCGGCGTCGGCGCGGCGCCGCGCTCGGCGTACGCGAGCGTGTAGTAGTCGCGTTCGTCGACCTCGTCGGGGTCGTCGGTGACCACCGTCTCGCCCTGCTCCATGTACAGCCGGCGGCCGTAGGTCACGCTGTAGCCCGCGTCGGTCAGCCCCTCGTGGGTCGCCGGCGCGTCGGTCACTTTGAACAGCACCAGCCGGTCCGGCCCGACCGGGGCCGCTCCGCCGGCGGCCTCGCGGAGCGCGATCCCCGCTCCGGCCTCGACTTCGACGCCGAGCGCCGTCGTGAACGCCGTCACCGCGCTCACGCCCGGCACCGTCTCGACGTCGACCGCCGGGTGGAACGCGTCGAGTGTCCGTCGCAGGTGGCCGAACGTCGAGTAGACGTTCGGGTCCCCGAGCGTGACGAACGCGACGGTCCCCTCGCACGCCCGGGGTGCGACCGCGTCCGCGGCCCGCCGCCACGCCCGCCGAAGCTCGTCCTCGTCGCTCGTCATCGGGAACTCGAGGTCGCCGATTCGCTCCGCCGGGACGTGCTCGCGCGCGACCGACCGCGAGAGCCGGCCGGGCGAGAACACCACGTCGGCCCGGTCGAGCACCCCCCGCCCCCGGACGGTCACGAGGTCCGGGTCGCCGGGACCGAGCCCGACGCCGTAGAGGGTCACACCGCCCCCCCGACGACCATGTAGACCGGGTTGTCGGCGTCGAAGCTCGTCGCGCCGGCGAGGTCGTAGCCGTGGCTCACCTGGAACTGGACCACCTCGTCGAGGAGGCCGCGGTCGCGGAACGCCTCGACCGCCCGCCCGGCCACCTCCAGCCGCGCGACGTTCATCACGACCCGGTCGACCGCCGTCTCGGCGGCGTGGTCGAGGACGGCCTCGTAGTTTCGGCTCCCGCCGAGAAAGAGCACGTCCGCGTCTGTCGGGAGTCCGTCCGGAGCCTCCGCGACGCGGACCTCGACGTTCGCGCCGGCGTCGTTCGCGGCGAGGTTCTGTCGGGTCGTCTCTGCGCGTCCGGGCTTCCGTTCGAGCGCCGTCACCCGGCCGGCGTGCCGGGCCACCTCGACGGTCACCGCGCCGGTACAGGAGCCGACCTCGACGACGTGGTCGTCCGGTCCGGGCGCGAGCTTGCCGACGAGGACCGACCGCACCTCCGCCTTCGTCGGGCCAGCCTTCGCGTCGTTCGGGAGCGTCACCTGTGACATCGCGTCGAACAACTCCCGTGGGAGGGAAAACAATTTGGGTTGTGTTTAGACAAAAAAGGTTGATAGAAAGCCCGGAGGCGCGCCGCCACCGCGGTCTACTCCGAGGCGAGTCCAAACCTACTTGTGTCGCCCGCGCTGAATACGGTCGATGACAGCGGCGGACGGCGAGGAGACGAGCGTCCTGCGGAGCAAGCGCAACGCGACGCGCTACCAGATCCTCGTCGAGATCGCGGAGCGCCAGCCGGCGGTGAGCCAGCGCGAGGTGGCGGAGGCAATCGGCGTCACCGCACAGGCCGTCAGCGAGTACACGCGCGGCCTCGTCGACGACGGCTACGTCGAGAAACACGGTCGGGGTCGGTACGAGGTGACGAAGGAGGGCGTCGACTGGCTCATCTCACAGACGGAGGCACTCCGGGCGCTCGTCGACCACGTCACCGCGGACGTGATCGAACAGGTCGAGGTCGACGCCGCGCTGGCGACGGACGCGGTCGCCGAGGGCCAGACCGTCTCGCTGACGATGCGCGACGGCGTCCTGCGGGCGATGGCGGGCGACACCGGCGGCGCCACCGCGGTCGCGGTGACCGACGCCGACCCGGGACAGGACGTCGGGGTGACGAACTTCGACGGCGTCGTCGACTACGACCTGGGGCACGTCACCGTCGTCGCCGTCCCCTCCGTTCGGGAGGGCGGGAGCCGTGCGGTCGACCCCGACCGTGTCGCCGCCCTCGCGGCCGACCACGACCTCGTCGCCGCTGCGGGCGCCGAGGCGCTCGCCGTCTGTGCTCGCGCGGGACTGGACCCGGATCTCCGGTTCGGCACGAGCGACGCCGTTCCCGAGGCGGCGATGAAGGGGCTGGACGTCATCGCGTGCTGTGCGGCGGGACGGCTCTCCACACACACCGACGCGCTCCGCGACGCCTCGGTCAGCTACGAGATGGTCGAGGCCGACGACTGAGCCGGTCGGCTCCGTCGGCCCGCACGTCGGCCCTCGGCGGCACCACCGTCGGGTCGTAGCCCGCGAACGTCCAGGCGAAGCGCCGGTCGGACTGCCGCGGGCCGATCAGCGTGTACTCGACGACGAGACCGACGACGAACCCGTCTGGTCGGACGTGCGCCACGACGCGGTAGGACGTGACCGCCGCCGTCTCCGTCTGCGGGACGCCCGTCCCGACGACACGGTAGACCGCCTGTCCGTCGCGCTCGACGGGACCGTAGACGGCTGTCTCCGGCGTCGCCAGGGCGTCCCAGACGCCCTCGGCGCCGACCGTCTCCGGGCGAACCGTCGTCGGTCCCGTCTGGTTCCGGTCGAGCCGCGCGGCTGTCGGCGTGCCGTTTCGCTCCGCGGCGACCCACCGTCCCGACTCGTCGCCGTACACCGTCGCCTGGCGCGTCCGGCCCTCGCCCTCTGTGGTCACGACCGCGCGGTAGCGGTCGCCCTCGACGTGGAGCGTGACGTTCTCCCGCAGGACGTCGTCGTCGGACGCCGTGCGCTCGCGTGTCACCCGGACGACGTAGCTCTCCGACCTCGCGCGTTCGTGTGCGTCGGCGAGCGCAGAGAGGTCGACCACGCCCGCCGGGCCGAGTCCCGGGACCTCGGCCACCTCCGACGGCGACGGCGGCGAGACCGTGTCGCGCGCCGTGGGCGTCGCTACGGGCGCCCCGGCGGTCTCGGTGGTCCCGATCGGTCCCCGCCCGTCCGCCGGCGCGCGGTCGAACGCCCCGCCGCCGGTCGCGCCCACGGCCATCCCGACGAGGAGGAGGAGGAGAGCAACGAGCGCCGGCGTCGCGGTCTCTGCCGTCCGCCGCCGAACCCGGTCGGCGAGCGGCGGGCGGAGGTCGTCGAGCGGCGCGCCGAGGTGTCGCTCTGCGACCCGGTCGGCGTCGCCGCGGGCCAGCCCGTACCGCAACAGGTCACACAGGGCGGCGGCGTCGAGGGTCCGGTCGGCGGTGGGGTCGTCGACGGTCGACAGCCGGCGTTTCTCGCCCGCCCGCGCGACCCTGACGGTCGTCCGCGTCCGCGTCACCGCGTCGCCACGGGCCGCGAGACAGTCCGCGAGGAGCGCGGCCCGGTCCTCGGCGTCGAGCCGACGGACACGCGTGAGGACCGCCCGAGACTCCGACACACCGGCAGTTCCGGGCTCCGGGGTCATATCCTACGGGGACGGACGGCGCGTCGGCGCCGTGTTCGTCCCGTTCGCGTCTGTCCAGTTCGGCGTCGTGACCGTCGGCGACTGCTCGCCGTACGTCCACTCGAACCGACGGCTGTCGCGCTCTGTCCCGGCGAGTTCGAACTCGACGACGAGGTGACCGACGAACCCGTCGGACGCGACGACCGCCTCGAACCGGTAGGCCTCGACTGCGGCTGGCAGTGTCGGCGGGGCCCCGCTCCCGACGACGCGGTAGCCCGTCCACCCCTCGTTCTCGACGACACCCACTACCCGTGTCTCGGGCGCGGAGAGCCAGTGGCGTACTCCTTCCGCACCGAGGTCGTCGGGGTCGACGCCCGCCGGCCCCGTGTCCGTCGGTCCGAGCGTCCGGGTCGTCGACAGCTCGTCGCTCACGATCAGCGCCCGGCGCGTCTGTCCGTCGCCGTACACCGTCGCCAGGTTAGTCACGCGCCCGTCGCGTTCGACCTCCACCTCGGCGCGGTAGCGGTCGCCGTCGGCCCGCACGTCGACCTCGCGGACGATCGCCTCGTCGCCCCACTCGAAGTCGACCCAGACGACGTATGCGTCCGGTCTGGCGCGCTCGTGGGCCGCGGCGAGCGCCGCGAGGTCGGTCACGCCGCCCGGCTCGAGTCCGGGCGCGGTGACCACACGCGTCGGCGCGAGCGCCGTCGCCGTGGGCGTCTGCGAGGCGGTCGGTGTCGTCGTCGGCTGGTCGCCCGGCTCCTCCTCGGTCCCGCCGACGAGACCGCCGGCTGCGCCGACGAGGACGACGGCGACGACGACCACCGCCGGCGTCGCGAGTGCCCGGGCGGTGCTCGCGGCCCGGCGTGCGAACGGCGGGCGGAGGTCGTCGAGCGGCGCGCCGAGGTGTCGCTCTGCGACCCGGTCGGCGTCCGCGCGGTCGACGCGGTAGAGCAGGGCCTCCCGGACTGCGGCGGCGTCGAGGGTCCGGTCGGCGGCGGGGTCGTCGACGGTCGACAGCAGACGCTCCTCGCCCGCCCGCGCGACCCTGACGGTCGGTCCGTCGCGCTCGACGTCGTGGCCCGCGGCGGCCCAGCAGTCGGCGACGACCGCGGCCCGACCAGCGGGGTCGAGCCGCCGGAGCCGCGCGAGGAGCGCCGAGCGGTCGGTGGACACGGCGGACGTGTGGCGCGAAGCGGCATAACTCCAGCTCCCGGCCCGCCGTCGGATCCGGGCGACCCGACGCCTACCGCAACAGTTCGAACGCGGCCAGCGGCGCGGCCAGCGCGAACCGGAACTCCTCGTCGTACGCGCCGGGCTCCTCGCCGAGGAGATGCAGCCGACGGGCGTGGCGCGCGACGAGTTCGCGCCGGAGGCCGTCGAGCGTCGTCGTCGCGCCGTCGAGTCTCCCGCCGCTCGTCGCCGGCAGCAGGTAGTCGACGCCGTCGAGCTGCTCCGCGACGTGGGCGAACGTCGCCCCGTCGCCCGTCTCGTGGGGCGCGTACCCGAACAGCAGTCTGGTCTCGACGAGCGCGCCCGGTGCCTGGCCCCCGGAGAGGTCGACCGGCTGCCCGACCAGCGCGGGGTCGGTCGTCACGCCGAAGACGTAGACGCGCCGACCAGTTGGAAGGCGCTCGGCGGCGGCGCGCAGACGCTCGAGCTCGTGGCCGAACAGCGCCGCGAACCGCTCGTCGGCGAGCCGGGAGAGGTCGGCGCCGACAACCGTCGCCTCGCGCTCGTCTTCCTCCAGCAGCGCAGCCGTCGGCGACGACAGCCGGACGTCCCCGAGTTCGCCGTCGCTCACCTCGACGCCGGTTGCCGAGAGTCGGGGGTCCTCTCCCTCGCCCATCGACCCGAACGTGGACGCCCTTCGGATTACGCCTTGTGGCCGTCCGACCGCCCACCGTGGGCGCGCTCGCTCTCACGAACCCGCTCGACCGCGCCCAGACCGTCGGTCTGCTCGTCGCCGTCGCGCGCCCGACGCATCGTGGCCTCTGCGGCGACGGCCTCGAGATCACCCGCGACCAGCCCTGCCGTCTCGGCTGCGATCGTCTCGTCGTCGAGGTCGGCGTGCAGTGCGTCGAGATGCTGGTAGACGACCTCGACCCGGCCGTCCGCATCTGGCGGCGGCACATCGATCTGGCTCCCGAGGCGTCCGGTCCGAAGCATCGCGTCGTCGACCCGGTCGCGCCGGTTCGTCGCGCCGACGACCACCACCTCGTCGTCGCCCTCCGCGACTGCCGACAGCTCCGTCGGGAACTGGTCTCCCGTCTGGCGCTCGCGGCTAGCCACGCGGTCGACGCGACCCAGCCGACGAGGGCGACGACGCCCGCGAGTGCCGTTCCGACGACCGTCCCGACGGTGGCGCTGGTGACCGGGCCGACGACGAGCGTGAGCACGACCCAGCCGAGGGCGACGCCGCCCCGGAACTTCGCCGCGCCGACCGACGCGTAGACCGACGCCGACGGCCCGTCTCGCTGCCGGACGATCCAGCAGCCGCCGACTCCGCTCCGGCTGTCTGCTCGTCGTTCACGCTCTCTCCGAGTCGTGATCGGCTGTCTGTGCTGTACCACGTACGACCGTGACGGTACTCGGGGCGGCTCGACGGCCGGCGGTCACGACGGGCGACTCGCGCTTGCCGCCGCGTGGTCCGACGAGGACAGCGCAGACAGCGCCGCCGCGCTCAGGCGGTGTCGTGGACCGCGACCCGCGCTGACGGGTCCGCCGGCGGCTCCAGCCCCGCGACGGCGTCGTGGACGTTCACCCGGTAGCTCCCCGGCCCGCGGTAGTCCCACTCGGCGGCGGCCTCGCCGGCGAGGCCGAACGCGAGGGTGCCGGCGAGCGCCGCCCGCGGCGTCTCGTCGACCGCGCCGGCGAACGCCGCGCAGGTCGCGCCGAGCATACAGCCCGTTCCGACGACCTCGCCCATCGACGGGTGGCCGGCTGCCACCTCGTAGACGGCGCCGTCCGGGACGGCGACGAGGTCGGTGGCGCCGCTCGCGACGACCGTCGCGCCCGTCTCCGCGGCGAGCGCCGCCGCGTGCTCGCCCGCGTCGGCGTGCTCGCCGACTGCCTCGACGCCGCGGACGGCGCCCTCCGCGCCCGCGAGCGCCGTGACCTCGCCGCGGTTGGCCTTCACCACGGCCACGTCGAGGTCCGTACAGAGCCGCGCTGCCGTCTCCGACCGGACCGTCGTCGCGCCCGCCCCGACCGGGTCGAGCACCACCGGGACGCCGTGGTCGTTCGCCGACTCGCCCGTCGCGACCATCGTCTCGACGCCCGCCTGGCTCACGTCTCCGGTGTTCAGGAGGAGGCCCTGCGCGCCGGCGACCATCTCGACGGCGTCGCGGCGGTCGTCCGACATCACCGGGAGCGCCCCCCAGTTCAGGATGACGTTCGCGACGTCGTTGACCGTGACGTCGTTCGTGATCGCGTTCACCAGTGGCGCCGCCTCGTCCACCGTCGCGAGCGCCGCGTCGAGATCTACGTCCGTCTCGGTCACGCCGACCACCGTGTCATACGCTTACCTCACCCGCCCGGAGGAAAGCCGTTCCGAGTTCCGGCGTACTTTTACGCAGCGGTGAGAAGTGGCGGTCGTGACAGACCACTCGACGGCGAACGCCGGTTCGGACCTCCTCATCACCGTCTCGGGGTCGCCCGGAAGCGGCGTCACCACGCTCTGCGAGGGACTCACGGACGCCCTCGGCTGTGGCTACGTCTCCGGCGGCGAGGTGTTCCGCCGGATGGCCGACGACCGGGGAATGAGCCTCCGCCAGCTGACGGCGGCGGCCAGCTCCCACGAGGAGCTCGACCGCGAGCTCGACCGTCGGCTCCAG
Source organism: uncultured Haloferacaceae archaeon (assembly GCA_964512675.1). GTDB lineage: Archaea > Halobacteriota > Halobacteria > Halobacteriales > Haloferacaceae > A07HB70. The sequence continues at coordinate 56,414 of CAZEJR010000007.1, forward strand.
AAGATCGCCCACAAGTGGGCGGACGCCGACAAGCCGTTCGTCCTCGAGTCGCGGCTGGCCGGCTGGCTGGCCGGCGAGGACGCAGACCTGCGGGTCTGGCTCGACGCCCCCGACGAGGTACGGGTCGAGCGCACCGCCGACCGGGACGAGTTCGGCGCCGAGATGCGGGTCCGCGAGGTGATAGACGAGAGCCGCTACGCCTCGCGCTACGGGGTCGACCTCTCGGACCAGTCTGTCTACGACCTGACGGTCAACACCGCCCGCTGGTCGCCCGAGGGAACGCTCTCGCTCGTCCTCGCGGCGGTCGAGGCGTACGACCCCGCGGCAGACGAGGGGACGACTCCGACCCCGACGATCGACGTCTGAGCGACCCCTTCGGTGCGGGGCCGCGGCACGGCGAGACGCGCGGCCCGCTCCGGCCAGTCCCCGCCGACGACAGGTTTCGGCCCGACCAGCCTGCGAACCGGGTGTGACACCAGAGACCGGGTTCGTCGGCGTCGCACGGACGAACCGGTGGCGGAGAACGTCGTGGCGGCGGGCTACGACGCGGTCGCGCACAACCGCTCGCCGGAGCCGGTCGAGGCGCTCGCCGACCGGCGCCGACTCGCCCGCGACGGTCGCGGTCACCGTCCTGCCGGACACCGACGCCGTCGAGTCGGTGTTGTACGGCGACGACGGCCTCCTCGCCGACTCGGCGACGGGCAGGTGTGGATCGACATGTCGACGATCGAGCCGGGGACGACCGAGCGGTTCGCCGCCGACGTCGCCGACGCGGGCGCAGAGATGCTTGACGCGCCGGTCAGCGGCGGCGAGGAGAGCGCAGTCGGGGGTCGCTCTCGATCACGGTCGACGGTGACCCCGTGGTCCTCGACGCGATCGGCGAGAGCATAACCCACGCCGGGGGTCACGGCGCGGGGCAGGTGACGAAGGCGTGCGACCAGATCGCCGTCGCCTGTACTACCAGGCCGTCGGCGAGGCCCTGCCGCTCGCACACCGTGCCGGCGCCGACCTCGCGGCCATCGGCGGCGGCGCAGCGGGCTGCTGGTCGCTCCGCGGGCGCGCAGACGCGGTCCGCGGCGACTTCGAGTCGGGCTTTCTGGTCGCCTACCAGTGCGAAGACCCCCGGATCGCGACACGGGCCGGCGAGGAGTTCGGCGTGCCGACGCCGGAGACACAGGTCGCCCGCGAGATGGACGGGTCGACCGCGGAGACGGGCCTCGGGCGCGACGACCGCTCTGGCGTGATCCGGGTGATCGAACGGCTCGCGGACGACGAGGAACGGATCGGTTAGTCGGGAACGACCGTCCTAAACAAGCGCTTTACCGGTACGGTCCTACAGTTCTACTGTGACCGACCCCGCTCGAAAGGCCCTCCTGGTCTGTCCGGCCTGCGACCACGAGAGCCCGCCCGACGGCGACTGGTGCGTCCGCCAGCGCGGCGCGTGCGAGCGCCTCGACTGCCCCGTCTGTGGCGAGACGATCACCGTCCGTGGCGTGCCGGCGCTCGTCTGTTAGCCCCGGACACTCCTCCGCTCGCCGCCCGGTTTCCGGCCCGGAACGACTCGGCGGAGTTTCGCAGCCTGACACGGCTGACGCCGGTTTATGCCGATATGCCACCGGCCACCGGTGTGCGAGTGACACGACGGTCACGGCGCCGGTCCCCGTGGCGGGAGGGTGCCGGTGGGTGACCCTCCGACGGTCCTCGTCGTCGAGGACGACCCCGGGCTCGTCGAGCTGTACCGGGAGTGGCTGGCCGGCGACTACGAGCTCCGGGTCGCGACCGACGGCGCGACCGCGCTCGAACTGGTCGACGACGCGGTGGACGTGGCGCTGATCGACCGGCAGCTGTCCGACATCTCCGGCGACGAGGTGCTGTACGCGATCCGGGACCGCGGCTACGACTGCCGCACCGCGATGGTGACCGCCGTCGACCCGGACTTCGACGTGGTCGACACGGAGCTCGACGACTACCTCTCCGAGCCGGTGTCGGAGACGGAGCTGTGCGAGACGGTCGACTCCCTGCTCGCGCTCGTGGAGTACTCCGACCTCCGACTCGAGCTCTCCACGAAGCGGGTGCGACACAGCGTCCTCCGGGCCGAGAAGCGCCGGGGCGAGCTGGACGACAGCGAGGCGTTCGAGCAGCTGGAGGCGGAGATCGCCCGGCTCGAGCGACAGCTGTCCGACATCGAGGCCGAGCACCCGGACTACCGGCCGCTGTTCGAGCGCGTCCGCTGAGCCCGCCCGCCAGCGGTGCCGTGTGCCCGCGCCGAGCGCAGACCAGCACGTTCACGTCGCGCCACGCCCTCGGTCCGACGTGTTCGACCGTAACGTCGGCGGCTACGACCGCCTCGTCCGCGCCGCTCTCGCCGTCGTCTTCGCCGCCGTCGCCGCGTGGGCCCTGCTCGAGGGCCGGCGCGCGCTCGGGACCGCCGCCGGCCTCGCGGCGCTCGGGACGGGATTCAACGCCGTCTTCTGCTGGTGCGGGGTGAACCGCCTGCTCGGTCTCGACACGACGCGCTGACGCGCCGCCGGGGTTGCCGTCGCCGTCCCGTGTCGGCGTGTGGTCGGGCCGCCGGACGCGACGACGGGCCACGCGACCCCGAGACGCCTCGGTCCCGACCCGTGGTGTCGGACGCGTGTCGTGTGCCCGTCGGGGATCGCTTCGGGTGGCGGCCCGTCTCTCGCCGGCTGTCGCGCTCGGGACTGCCTCTCGACCGGCGCGTCCGCAGCCGGTGTCGTGGCCGCTCTGTCGCCGTCTCGGCCGTGTTCCGACCGTGGCTGCCCGTCGCCGGCGCGCGGTTCGGTCCGCCGGCTGACCCGGCGTGGCCGACAGGCTGGGCCGTCTCCGACCAGACGACTCGCGTCAGACGGCCCGTTCCGGCGACCGCGGCTCTCTATTGAACAAATTCGAATTTTCGAACTTTATTTTTGACGCTCCACCGGGTTCGATCCTGATGCTGTCCGTTTTGTCCTAGTGTTTATATGATGGCCGACGAATAGGGAATCGTATGCCAACACCCGAACTGGCGACCGCGGCAGACGTCCTGCTCCAGACGACACAGAGCGACGCGCTCTCGCAGGTACAGGGCGATCTCCTGTTGAACTCGTCGCTGTGGGCGAACATCGCGCTCGCCGGACTGTCTATCGTCCTGTTCGTGTATATGGGACGAAACGTCACGAACAGCCGGGCCAAGCTCATCTGGGGTGCGACACTGATGATTCCGCTCGTGTCGATATCGAGCTATCTCGGGCTGGCGTCGGGACTGACGGTCGGGTTCATCGAGATGCCGGCTGGCCACCCGCTCGCGGGACAGGAGGTCGTCAGCCAGTGGGGCCGATACCTCACGTGGGCGCTGTCGACGCCGATGATTCTCCTCGCGCTCGGTATCCTCGCCGACGTCGATACCGGGAGCCTGTTTGCCGTTATCGCCGCCGACGTCGGCATGTGTGTCACCGGCCTCGCGGCGGCGCTGATCACGTCGTCGCTGCTGTTCCGCTGGCTGTTCTACGCCGTCAGCTGCGCGTTCTTCCTCGTCGTCATCTACGCGCTTGTCGCGGAGTGGCCGGCGTCGGCAGCCGAGGCGGGGACGAGCGAGATCTTCTCGACGCTCCGGGTGCTGACGATCGTGCTCTGGATCGGCTATCCGGTCGTCTGGGCGCTCGGCGTCGAGGGACTCGCGGTTATCTCGTCGGTCGGCGTCACCTCGTGGGCCTACTCCGGGCTGGACATCTTCGCGAAGTACGTGTTCGCCTTCCTGCTGCTGCGGTGGGTGGCGGCGAACGAGCGGACCGTCGGCTCGGTGAGCCGCGGCGCGGGCGGCGCGACCCCCGCCGACGACTGACGACGTCTCCCGGCTCTCCCGTCCCGTGACGGACACCGCACTCCCGCTCCGGTCCGGCGTGTGTGCAGATGTCGGGGTCCGACCTTCCCGGCTGTCGGGGTGCCGGTGTCCCCGAACGACCCCGTCGCCTCGCGGTGCGGGCGATCTATCTCCGCGGACGCGGCTCCCGCCGCGCTCGTCGCCGGGACAGCTGTCGCGTGTTCTCGTCCGTGTGCGGGCGCAGCAGGGCCGTGAGCGCGCGCCGGTGACTGCCGACGGACACCCGGACCGCCGGGCGGACCTCCGATCTCGTCGTCCACGGCCCCGGACGGCCCCGACGTGCGGCTGACCGCCGCCCCCGCTGACCGGAGAGACTTTACCTCGGCAGCCGGTGTAGCGCCCGTGACGGACGCACGCGTCGGGGTCGACATCGGGGGCACCTTCACCGACATCGTCGTCGTGCGCGACGGTGGCGTCGACGCGCTGAAAGTCCCCTCGACGCCAGACGCCCCCGGACAGGGCGTACTCGACGGGCTGGCCGAGGCGGCAGCGACGGTCGACCTCGACCCCGCGTCGATCGCCTTCTTCTCTCACGGGACGACCGTGGCGACGAACGCGCTCCTCGAGCGCGACTGGGCAGACACGGCGCTGGTGACGACCGAGGGGTTCCGGGACGTCCTCGAGATCGGCCGCCAGACCCGGCCCGACCTGTACGACGTCCGGACGGAGACGCCCCAGCCGGTCGTCGAACGCGACCGGCGTTACGAGGTGCCAGAGCGCCTCGACGAGCGCGGCGCCGAGGTCGACCCGCTCGACGAGGCGGCGGTCCGCGAGGTGGGGCGCGACCTGGCCGCCGAGGGCGTCGAGAGCGTCGCGGTCAGTCTCCTCTTCGCGTTCGAGAACGACGCCCACGAGGAGCGGGTCGGCGACCTGCTTCGCGCGGAGGCGCCCGACCTGTCGGTCTCGCTGTCGAGCGACGTGCTCCCCGAGATCCGCGAGTACGAGCGGACGCTGGCGACCGCGGTCAACGCCGCGCTGAAGCCCGTGATGGACGAGTACGTCGGCGAACTCGAGGCGGACATCGCCGACGCCGGGGTGGGCGCCGACCTGAAGATCATGCAGTCGAACGGCGGGATCATCACGGCCTCTGCCGCCCGGGACCGCCCGGTCGACACCCTCCTCTCGGGGCCGGCGGCAGGGGTCAAGGGTGCCGCGCACGTCGCGGACCGGGCCGGCCTCGACGACATCGTGACGATGGACATGGGCGGAACATCGTGTGACGTCTCGCTGGTCCGTGGCGGCGAGCCCGTCGTCTCGACGGAGCGCTCGGTCGGAGACTACCCGGTGAGCGTCCCGACCGTCGACGTCCACACGATCGGGGCCGGCGGCGGGTCGATCGCGTGGGTCGACGAGGGTGGTGTCCTCCGGGTCGGCCCGCGCTCTGCCGGCGCCGACCCCGGACCCATCTGCTACGGGCGCGGCGGGGCGGAGCCGACCGTCACCGACGCCCACCTGCTCCTCGGGCGGATCGACCCGGGGCTGTTCTTCGACGAGGGGGCCGCCGACCTGTCCGCGGTCCGCGAGGGCGTGCGCCGCGCCGTCGCCGACCCGCTGGACACGACCGTATCCGAGGCGGCACAGGGGATCCTCGACGTGGCGAACGCGAACATGGAGCGGGCGCTCCGTGTCGTCTCCGTCGAGCGTGGCCACGACCCTCGCGCGTTCGGCCTCGTCGCCTACGGCGGTGCCGGGCCGCTGCACGCCTGCCGGCTGGCCGCCGAACTCGACGTGCCGCGGGTGCTGGTCCCGGGCGCGGCTGGCGTGCTCTCGGCGCTCGGGCTGCTCATCAGCGACGTCGTCTACGACTACAGCACATCGATGGTCCGACCCTGGTCGGCGGTGGATCCGGCGACGCTCGCGGACACGTTCGACGAGTTCGAGCGACAGGGGCGCGAGCGGCTTGCCGCGGAGGACCTCTCACCGGACGCGATCACCGTCGACCGGGCGCTCGACCTCCGCTACGCCGGCCAGTCGTTCGACCTGCGCGTCGACGTGCCCGACGACTTGGACGCGGCGGCACTCGCCCGGGTCGCCGAGCGGTTCCACGAGCGCCACGAGGGTCGTTACGGCCACGCCTCGCCGGACGAACCGGTCGAACTGGTGACGGTCAGGCTCCGGGCCCGCGGCGTCGTCGACCCGCCGACGCTCGACCCGCCGGCGGACGGCGCGGCGGCCCCCGTCGAGGAGCGGACGGCCTCCTTCGACGGGGCCGACCACGCGACGCCGGTCTACCGCCGTGCCGACCTCGCGCCCGGGACGACGTTCGACGGGCCGGCGCTCGTCGAGGGACCGGAGAGTACGACCGTCGTCTTCCCCGGACAGCACGCCGCGGTCGACGACCCCGGGAACCTCGTGGTCGAGGTGTGAGCGTGGCCGTCCGACGTCCCGGTCCCGTCGTGACCGAACCGCTCTACCCCGACCGGGTGCGTGTGCCGTCGTGACCGTCGACGCCGTGACCCTGGAGGTGGTCCGGAACGCCTGTACCGCCGTCGCCGAGGAGATGAACGCGACGCTGGTCCGGACCAGCTACTCGCCGAACGTGAAAGACCGGCGTGACTGCTCGTGTGCGCTGTTCGACGCCGACGCCGAGATGGTCAGCCAGGCAGAGAACATCCCCGTCCACCTCGGCGCGATGCCGTACTCGGTCGCGGCGGCGGTCGATGCGTTCCCGCCGGAGGACCTCGCCGCCGGCGACGCGATCCTGGTCAACGACCCGTTCCACGGCGGCGCCCACCTGCCCGACCTGACGCTCGTCAGCCCGATTGTCGTCGACGGCGAGGTCGCGGCGTTCGCGGCAAACCGTGCCCACCACGCCGACATCGGCGGGTCGCAGGCCGGCAGCGTCGCCGCCGACTCCACCGAGGTCTACCAGGAGGGGCTCCGTATCCCCCCGGTCCGGCTGTTCCGCGGCGGCGAACCCGCCGAGGACGTGCTGTCGATGGTGCTCGCGAACGTCCGGACTCCGGACGAGCGCCGGGGTGACCTCCGGGCACAGCACGCCGCGAACCGGACCGCGGACGAGCGGTTCCGCGCCCTCCTCGACCGTCACGGCCGTGCGACGCTCCGGAACGCCATGGACGAGATCAAAGACTACTCCGAGCGCCGGATGCGGGCGGAACTCGACGCGCTGCCGGACGGCCAGTGGGCGTTCGAGGACGTCCTCGACGACGACGCACAGGGCACCACGGGGATCCGGATCGCCGTCACGGTCGCGATCGACGGCGACGAACTGACCGTCGACTTCGCCGGGACGGCGGACCAGGCCGACGGCGCCGTCAACGCCCCGCTGGCGGTCACGGCGTCGGCAACCTACCACGCGGTGCGGTGCGTGACCGACCCCGACATCCCGCCGAACGGCGGCGCCTACCGCCCCGTCACGGTCGACGCGCCGGCTGGCTCGGTGGTGAACGCACAGCCGCCCGCAGCCGTCGTCGGCGGTAACGTCGAGCTGTCCCAGCGGGTCACGGACGCGCTGCTGGGGGCGTTCGCCGAGGCCGTCCCGGACCGGGCGGTCGCCGCGGGCCAAGGGACGATGAACAGCGTCACCTTCGGCGGGCGGGACCCGCGAACGGACGAGCCGTTCGCGTTCTACGAGACGATCGGCGGCGGATTCGGCGGCCGCGACGGCGCGGACGGGCTGGACGGCGTCCACGTCCACATGTCGAACACGCGCAACACCCCGGTCGAGGTGCTGGAGACGGCCTACCCGCTCCGGGTGCGTCGGTACGAGTACCGGCCGGACTCCGGCGGCGCGGGCGCCTTCCGCGGCGGCCTCGGTCTCCGCCGGGAGATAGAGGCCCGGGCCGACGGCACGACGTTCAGCGTGCTGGCAGACCGGCGCCTGACCCCGCCGTACGGGGTCGCCGGCGGCGACCCCGGCGCGACGGGCGCGGACTACGTGATCCGTGACGGCGCCGGCGACGAGGGCGAGCGCGTGCCCGCCAAGTCGACCCACCGCCTCGACGCCGGCGACGCGGTGCGGGTCGACTCGCCCGGCGCCGGCGGGTTCGGCGACCCCGCCGACCGCGACCGCGAGGCGGTCGCGCGGGACTACCGGCACGGGAAGCTCTCTGCCGATCAGGTGCGGGAAGACTACGGGCTGGACCCCGACGAGCTGTAGGGCGCCGCACGCCGCCGGGGCACGCCCACGAGTCTCGGTCCCGTCGACAGAGTCCTCGTGACGGGCGGGGAACGGTCGGGTCGGTTCGACGCTTGAGCTCTCCGGCCGCCGGCCGTGTCGCCGCCTCGTCGACGAACCCCCGCGTCACGGGTCGCGCCCGTCGCCGACCGCTGTCGTGTTCGCTCGACAGCCCGTCGTGATCGCAACTGCCAGTATCGACCCTGCAGAACCCGAGTGCGGACGTGCGCCGTTCCATACGGATGCGGGTCTGGCGACACAGCCGCATCAGCGTCGTGTTCGACGGGTGCGCCCGTCCGGCTCAGTCGTCCGAGACGGACGCCGACCGCTCGAACGGGTACGGCGGCAGCCGGAGGTCGTCGAGGTCGGGGAGGTGCTTGACGTTGTAGACGAGCCTCAGTACGTCTGTCGCCGGCACGGCCATGCACGACAGCCGGAGCCCACGGTCGAGCAGCTCGTCCGGAAGGACGTGGTCGACGGTCATCGTCACCTCGCCCTCGACCACCCTGACGGCGCAGTTGGCACACGCCCCGCCGCGACAGGCGAACGGCCAGACGTGGCCCGCCTCCTCGGCGCTGACGAGGAGGTACTCCTCCGGGTCGGCGGTGAACCGCCCGTAGTCCGCCGGCTCCAGGTCTGCCGCCGCCGCCCGCTCGAACAGGTCGTCGTCGTCGAGCGACCAGCCGTGGTCGTCGAGGACGTCGTAGTTCAGGTACTCGACGTCGACCGTCGGGTCGTCGGGGTCCGGCGTCTGCTCCCACGCCGCAGCCGACTCTGCGGTCTCGTTCCCGTCGTCGGGGACGTCGCCGTCGAGAATCGCCTGATACGCGGCCCGGACGCGCTGGAACTCCCGTGGCGACCCGCCGTGGTCGGGGTGGGCCGTCTTGATCCGGCGCCGGTACGCGCGCTCGACCGTCTCGGGGTCTGCGCTCGCGTCGACGCCGAGCACCGCGAACGGGCTATCCACGCGTGTGGCTGGCCGCCGGCGCTCAAAACGCTCTCGTTCGGCGGTGGGCGCGGGACCGCTCGGCCGAACAGACCGCACCCCCCGGCGACCGGACAGGCGACGACGGTGACCGTACCGGGTCTGCCGGCGACCCCGACACGGCTCTCCGGCGGTTTAGGCAACCCAAATATAGTTTTTTGATTTGGAAACTCGTATTAGCGTTGCCCGTATAGTGTCTCGCATGGGCGGTGGTGTGCTGGGGGTGCTCCCGGCTGGCGTCGACGCGGGCGCCGTCGTGTTCGTGTTCGTCGCCGGACTGGTCACCGCCGTCGCGACGGGGCTGGGCGCGGTGCCGTTTTTCGTGTTCGACGAGATCAGCGACCGCTGGAACGTCGCTCTCTGGGGTGTCGCCTCGGGGATCATGCTCGCAGCGTCGGGCTTCGGCCTCCTCGTCGAGGGACTGGCAGCGTCGACCGGGCTGCCGACGATGCTCGGCGGCGGCGTGGTGGCCGGCGTGCTGCTGGTGGTTCTCGCCGACACCGTCCTCGACCGGGTCGACATCGGCGGCCACACGGGTGCCGCCGGCGACGACCTCGCGGTGGTCGGCGGGTCCGGCGGACAGGACGCCAGTGTGGCCTACGGCGACGAGCCCGGCGTCGAGACGACCGTTTCGACGGCTGTCGCCGAGGGCGACCTCCGGAAGCTGGTGTTGATCCTGGGGGTGCTGACCGTCCACTCGTTTCCCGAGGGCGTCGCGGTCGGCGTCTCCTTCGCCGACCTCGGACTGGAGGGCGGCGTCGTGGTGTTCGGGCTGGTCGTCCCCGTACTGGCGGTGTTCATGACCGTCGCTATCTCGATCCACAACGTCCCCGAGGGGGTCGCCGTCTCGATCCCGCTGCGGTCGATGGACGTCGGCGAGTGGCGGATGGTCGGCGCGGCGGTGTTCTCCTCGCTCCCGCAGCCGGTCGGCGCGGTGCTCGCGTTCGTCTTCGTCCGGTGGGCCCGGACGTTCCTGCCGTTCGGCTTCGGATTCGCCGCCGGCGCGATGGTCTACCTCGTGGTCGCCGAGTTCATTCCCGAGGCGCTCGCAGTCGGGGCCGGGGTCGACGGCGGTGGCCGCCGGGAGCTGGCCGCCGGGCTCCTCGGTGGTGTCGCAGCCATGCTTCCCCTGCTGGTCGTGTGAGTCTCCGGTCCGTACGGTGCGACGCGGCGGACTGCCGCCGAGCAGACAGCCGTCCCCCTCGCCCGGCGCCTCGCTCTGTGGCGTCTCGCCGGTCTGGGCGTCGAGCGGCGCGAGGTCCGTGTCCACGGCCTTCGCCGACGTAGAACCCCACGGGGGACGAACTACTGCGGTGCCGGGATCCGAGTCACACTCCGGACGTTCGGCCGACGCGCCCCTCGACACGGGACGACGTGCTCGTGGCGGTCGACCGAGTATTGCGCAACGTATATCAGACGATCGGTCGTATCACGTCGTATGCCGGACTCGATGGTCGAACACCTGCGTGGGGAGATGGAGTGCGAGGGACTGCTGGAGTGTTTCTACGGTCTCAAGCCGCTGGACCGCGAGGTGTTCGGCGTGCTCGTCGACGCGGCGGACCCGCTGACCGTCGACGAGGTCGCGGCAGCCGTCGACCGCGAGCGGTCGACCGCCTACCGGTCGGTCCGGCGGCTCCACGACGCGGGGTTCGTCGAGCAGGACCAGGTCAACTACGACTCCGGGAGCTACTACCACGTCTACTCGCCGACGCCCGCCGAGGAGGTCGCCGACGACCTCCAGCGGACGCTCAACGACTGGTACGCGGAGATGGGGCAGCTGATCGCGGAGTTCGAGCGGAAGTACGACGACGCCGCGACGACCCCGCCGGCGGAGTCCTGAGCCGTCGGTCAGACGAGACGGTCGAGCGTCTCGCGAACGGACCGGCCCTCGCCGACGACGTCGCGGCGGTAGTGTACGTACACTGCCCCGAGCGGCGGCTGGATCACGTACGCGAGGGCGACCGGAAGGACGGCCTCGGCGGGAACACTCGGCGCGGCGACGACGACTGCCACCGCGATCGAGAGGTTGCGCATACTCGTCGCGTACACCAGCGCGACCGCCCGTCCGGGGTCGAGGAGCGTCCGCCCCAGACCCGCGCCGACCGCGAGAACGCCCGCGTAGAACAGCACCAGCGGGACGACCGTACTGGCGGAGGCGAGCGGGTCTGCGAGAATCTGTCTCGACCGCATCGCCATCGCGACGAAGACGATCAGCACCACGCCAAGGGAGCTGAGACCGCCGAACGTCGGCTTCAGGCGCGCGAACCTCTCGGCTCCGTAGCGCCGGAGCAGCACGCGACGGGTGACGTTCCCCGCGACCATCGGACCGACGACCACCTGTGCCAGCTGTCGGTAGAGCGCGGTCGGGTCGAAGGCGACGCTCGCCGGCACCAGCACGGAGAGGTACGCCGGCAGGACGGCGACGGCGACTACGAGGTTGACCGCCATCGCGACCAGCGCGCTCTCCAGGTCGCCGTCGGCCAGGCCGGTCCACGCAGCGGTCATGCCGGAGGTTGGAATCAGGGCGACGAAGTACAGCCCCAGCGCGTACTCGGCACTCCCGCCGAAGAACGTCCGTGCGAGCGCGACGGCCAGCAGCGGCGCGACGCCGAAGTTCACCAGTAGGCTCAGTCCTACCGGGCGCGCGTGTCCGGAGACGTTCAGCACCTCCTTCAGGTCGATGTTGATCATCATCGGGTAGATCATCAGAAAGAGGATCGGCACGACCGCGGCGCGCAGGAGGGCCGTCGTCCCCGCGTCCGTTCCCTGCCCGAACGCCAGTCCGACCGCGAGCGACGCGACGACGACGTAGATCAGGTTTCCCTTTAGGACGGTGAGCGCGTCCCGGATCACTCGCCGTCTCTCCAGTCGGTCACGGCGGTCGGTCGACGGCTCCCGGGTGGCGACACGGCGTCGACGTTCACACAGTGTATATTGTGAATTACACACAAGAATGTTTCGTCGTCCGGGCCGCCGAGCGGCGGCGCTCCGTCGACGGGTACGGTGTGTCGTCGCGGTCCGGACACACGGGTCGGCGAGGCGCGTGCCGGGCCCGAGGGCCGCCGTCTACGCGTACCGGTCGATCAGCGACCGTAGCTCCGCCTCACTGCGCGCGCCGGCCAGCCGCTCGACCTGCTCGCCGCCGGCGAACAGCGCCAGCGTCGGCACGCTCCGGACGCCGAACTGCTCGGCCAGCCGCCGGTTCGCGTCGATATCCACCGTCGCGACGGTCGCGGGCGTCTCGGCCGCCAGCCGCTCGACGACCGGCGCCAGCGTCTTGCACGGTCCACACCAGTCGGCGTAGAAGTCGACGAGCACGACGCCGGCTGCCTCGAGCAGCCCGTCGAGGTCGTCGCGCCCGTCGACGTGGACCGGCTCCGTGTGCTCGGCGCGGCTCCCGGTCGACCGGGCCGGGGGTTCCGTGTCTGACCCCTCCTCGCCGTGGCGCTCGCGCAGCGCTGCCAGCTTCTGTGCTCTGATGCGTGCCCGCTCCTCTTCCGGATCGGAACTCATCGGCCCCGCGTACGGTTCACGGCCACATTAGTATTGTGTAGCGTCGACACAACGATACGGTCAGTCCGCCCCGACCACCCGGCTGTAGACGGTCTCTGCCGGACGGAGTCCGGTGAACGTGCTCTGGATCAGGTTCGCGCCGACGAACGCGGCGGGTAGGTAGCCGAGCGGGTCGACGAACAGGCCGAGCGCGGGCGAGGAGGACGACTGTGCCGGCGAGCCGGCGGACGAACGTTTCTGACGACGTCGTGTTCGAACTGGGCTATACTCACTAAACTATCTCGACGGACAGCCGCTCCGGACCACCACACGCCGTCTCCGGGGTCGCCGGTCGCCGCTACGTCGCCTCGGGCTCGGCGCCCGACGACGCGCCCCTGTACGGCGCCGTCGCCGTTCGATACCGCCGGACCCCATCGCAGCGGTCTGATCTGTCGACGCGTCGGTGCTCGTCTGTCGCCGTCGAGGTGTCGCGGCCACACTGTCGCTCGGTGCCACGTCTGCTCGCGCCAGTACAACGGCCACCCGTCCGTGTGGCCGCGTTCCACGACCGCTGTGGGTCTATGTACCACGGGTGTGTCCCCCGTGTATGGCATCGGGATATCCGAGTCGCCAGCCGGTCGAAGAGATCCAGGCCACTGTCGGGTCGATCAAGAAGATGCTCGTGGTCGGTGCCGTCTTCGCCGCCGTGGGCTACCTCCTGATCGGTGCGGCGCTCTTTTTCGAGCTGACGCAGTTCCACCCGCTCCTCGAGAGCTACTTCAGCTCGTTCCCCGACACCAGCCTCGCCGGCGGCAGCGGCGGGACCCGTGGCGCGGCGGTCAACGGCGCGCTCGCGAGCATCCACAAGTGGCCCTCGACGCTGCTGTGGCTCAAGCTCGGCGGGATCGGCCACATCCTCCTGGGCATCTTCATCGCCCTGGCCGCGATCGTGCGGGCGCTGAGCATGATGCCCCACCGGCTCGGCTACGAGATGGAACGCGCACAGGACTGACGCGGTCGACACCACGTTCTCTCCTCTCGACGGCACACGAACAGTATGAACGTCACCCGTGCGACCGGCAGCGCGCTCGCTGGCGGGTTCGTACTGGTCCTCGTCCTGCTCTACCGCGATCCGCCGACGGCGTCGACGCCGCGACCGGAGGTCTCGCGTCGCTCGTCTACTTCGTCGTCCTCCCCGTCGGCGGAGTGCTCGCCGGTGCGTACGCCTACGCGGGCGGGCCGTACAGCACGCTCCCCCTGTTTCTGTTCGGGACCTATCTCGGCGTGTTCGGCCTCGCGCTGGCGCTCGGGAGTGCTCTCGCCCCGACCCCGGCTGGACTCCCACTCGGCGTCGGCCTCGCCGTTCTCGCGCTCTCGCTCGTGACGCTGGTGGGGAGTGTCGTCCGGTGACGTCGACGGTCGTCGGCGACCTCTCGGGGTCGTCGTTCGACTGATGACGGTGTTCGACCACGGACCCCACGCGACGCGTGGAGACGAGCCGTCACACCCGGGCCGGGCGTCGGGGACCCGGTGTCGCGCGCATTCCGTCGCCGACGGGGACGACGTCGGTCAGACCGCACTCCGCGACGCCACGGTGAACGGGACGCTCGACCTCTCGGACGGACGGTTCGGGCCTCCGGGTCCGCCCGGAGAGCAGCGCAGAGTGCCGCCTCGGCGGCGCGACCGTCCCGACCAGCCGCGGACGGCACGGCCTCACGGACACGGTCGTCGGCGACGTCGGCCGCGCAATCGCCGCCTCGGAGGGGCTCGCGGGCGCGCTCCTGGCCGCCGTGTTCGTCCGCTCGCTGGGCCGACGCGTGACGCGGTGATCGGCCGGTCGACTCGCCGAGCCCGGCAACGACAGGACGACGGGCATCGGCCCCGCACGACGACGCTGGGTCTCGCGCGCCGAACACTGTGGCCTGTACCTCCCGGAACGCCCGCCGGGGAGCGACAGCACCAGCGCGACAGGAGACGGCGTAGAGGCCGCCCCAGACTGTCACGTGCTGGCAGGACAGCGCCACCGTCCGCTCGCCTTCGAGGCTGGTCGCCGAGACGAGCGGGTACGTGGTGGCCGCACGGACGGCGGCGTCGGGGACCGTGCCGGAGAGCACCAGCCCGGCGTGCCGGACGAACGCGTCGATGCCCACCTCGGCGCCGACGAGGACGTACAGCGTCGTCGTTCCGTCGAAGATAACCGCCGGCAGCAAGACGGTCGGGATCGGCCCCTCGGTGAGCACGAGGTCGAACGAGAGTCCCGCCGCCGACACGGCCCCCGACGAGGACGGGCACGCTCGCGAACGCGACGCGGTCCCGGACGAGGACGGACGGTCGGCGCCGGGGTGAACACGCCGAGGACGCTCGGCAGGAGCGCCGTGAGGCCGCTCGTCGGTCCGGTCTGTCGACGCCGTGCCCGCCGCGGTTCTCCGCGAACGCCGCGAAGCTCGGGTTGACGAGGTCGGTCTGCCAGACGTCCCACCCGCCGGTTCGTTGCTCCTTGCTGATCTCCCCGGGTTCGTCGTCGTTCAGGAGCACGTGTGTGAGGTCCATGTCGTAGTTGACGTGGTGAACTCGCTCATCTACTGACCGAAGCCGCCGTCGCCGGAGACGGAGACGACCGGTCGGCCCGCGAACCGCGACCCGGGCTCCCGCGTGGCCGCCCACGCGCCGAGCGCCGCCGGGAACGAGAAGCCGATCGAGCCGAGGTAGCCGGACATCAGCACGGTCTGCCCCTCGGGCTCGAACTACCGCCCGAACGCGTCGGTGTTGTTCCCGACGTCGACCGGGAGGATCGCGTCGTCGGGGACGACCCGCGTCATCGCGTCGAACGCGGTCGCGTAGTTCACGCCCCGCACGGGGTCTCACGGCGCGTCCGCTTCTCCTCGCGCCACAGCGCCCACCGCTCGGCGAGCTCCGCGCGCCGGCTCTCCGCCGCGACCTCGCCGACCCGGTCGTCGAGTTCGTCGACCGTGACGCCGATCTCGCCCCACACCGGCACGTCGACAGCGTGGAACTCCCCGAGTGCCATCGCATCGTCGTCGACGTGGACCGTCGACTTGTGCTCCGCGATGCCGGTGTGGTTCGAGAAGCTCGCCCCGACCACGGCGGGAAGGTCCGACTCGTTCATCACGTGGCTCGCGATCGGCGTCCCGCTCCGGCTGAGCACGCCGCCAGCGAGCGGGTGCGAGTCCGGGAGCTGTCCCTCTGGTTTGAACGTCGTCAGCACCGGACAGTCGAGGCGCTCGGCGAGATCGACGACCCGGTCCATCTCGAACCGGGCGCCGTGGCCGACGACTATCACCGGCCGCTCGGCGGTTTCGAGCAGTTCAGCCGCGTCCGCGAGCGCGTCCTCGGGCGGCGCGATGTCGCGGTCGGTCAGCCGCCCCTCGGGGTCGCCGGGGTCGAGGCCCTCGGCGGACCGCGTCTGGACGTCGTCGGGGAGGATCAGGTGCGAGACGCCCCGTTCGAGCACCGCGGTCTTGGCCCCCCGCGTCGCGAGCTCGTCGGGCCGGCTGTCCGGGAGGAGCGTGGCCTCGAACGCAGCGACGTCGCCGTAGGCCGCCTCGAGGTCGACCTCCTGGAAGCTGCCCGTGCCGAGCACCTGCGACTCGACCTGCCCGGTGAGGGCGATCGTCGGCGACCGGTCGACGTTCGCGTCCCACGGGCCAGTGAGCATGTTTGTCGCGCCGGGCCCGACGAGCGGCCCGAACCCGGGGAGGTCGGTGCGCGTCGGCGCGCGGGTCGCCGTCCCGGTCGCGGGTGTGTCGGTGTCGGCGTCGGCTCGACCACGAGACCGCGAGCGGCGAGTGCGTCTCGACGTCGTCGACGAGTGTGACCGTTCCGTCGCCGCGCGCGAGCACCCGGGCACCGACTCGCCGCCACCCGTCGTCGGTCTCGACGGCCCCGCGGTCGTCCGTTTCGACGCTCGCGGCGCCGAGGCTCTGTGTGTCCGTGTTCGGTCGCCGCCCTGTGGCGACGGGTGGCTGCTCGTGTGCCCCGAGCGTACACGCGCGAGACGGGTGGTGGACCGATAACGACTACCACCGTCGCCCCCGGAGCGCGGTCCGACCCTCCGACCGTCCCTGACGAGCTATGTGTCCTCGCTCGAAACGGGGCCCGTGCCCCCGAGCTCGTTCCGCACCCCGACGGGCCAGCCGGTGACAGCCGTGACAGCCGACGAGATGCGTGACGTCGACCGCGTCGCCGTCGACGAGGTCGAGCTACAGCTCCTCCAGATGATGGAGAACGCGGGCCGGGCGCTCGCGTGGCACACGCGAGACGTCCGGGACGGCGACGTCGTTGTCGTCGCCGGGAACGGCGGGAACGGCGGCGGCGGGCTGGTCTGTGCGCGACACCTCGCGAACCGCGGCGTCCCCGTTCGAGCCGTCCTGGACAGACCGCCCGAGAATCTGACCGACGCGGCGGCACACCAGTATCACGTCCTCGACGAGATGGACGTCCCGGTCACGACGGGGGTCGAGTCGCTCGCCGGCATCGACGGCGACCCGGCTGTCGTCGACGCGCTGATCGGCTACGGGCTCAGCGGCGAGCTCCGACCGCCGGCTGACGCGTACGTCGACCGGATGAACGACTTGACGGGCCCGACCGTCTCGCTCGACGTGCCGTCCGGTCGCGACGCCACGACGGGTGCGTCGCCGGGGACGGCGGTCGTGCCGGACCGAACGGTGACGCTCGCGCTCCCGAAGACGGGACTCGACGCCGCCACCGGGCGGCTCTATGTTGTGGACGTCGGAATCCCCCGGGCGGTGTACGAACGGCTCGACATCGCGTACGAGCAGCCGTTCGGCGACGACGACTGGGTGCGGCTCGAGTGACCAGCCGGCGTCGGTCGACGGCCCCGACGGGTCGGTCCGGGCATCTCAGATCCGCCGGGGCGTCCGCTACCCGCCCCACGCGCGACACTCGACCGCCCGTTCGAGCAGCTCGTCGGAGCCTCCCGACGCCTCCTCGGACCGGACGGCACCGTGTCCGACTCCCCGTGGGACGCGGTCCCACGCTGTCCTCCCAACCCTGGTGTCTCCAGTCGGCCGTCATCGCCGTTCTGGACGCTGATGACGTCCCCGTGGACGACGTCGACCGGGTTGGCCGCGAGCACCTCCGCCGTCGCCGCGGGTGGGGTGGTCCCCCTCGTCGGTGACCTCGAGCACGATGGCAGCGACGTGGGCCGCGCTCTCGCCGTGGCCCACCGCGCAGGCCGGTTCGTCGACGAACACGTGGCGCCACGACGGAGACCGCTGGAGACCGCGACCGGTGCGCGAGCGGCGGCTCGAGGCGGAGGTCGTCCGACCCAGTCGCCAGTCCGACCCGCCCTGTCCCGTGTGTTCCGCCGCTGCCGGACAGCCGAATCCGGTCGTCGGGGTGCGAACAGGCCGTGACCACGCCCCGGTGGCGGTCACGACCACGAGGAGCCTGACCCTCCTCGCACGCCGCTCCGGGACCGCCCGCGGAAGGCCGAACACCCCGACGACGAAGATAGCGTTCATCATCACCCAGGGCCCGAGAGTCTGGAGCGCGAGCGCGAGCCCCGTCGTGAGGATCCCCACGCTGAACAGTCGAGACTCATCAGCCGCGTCTTCGGGCACGACCCGGACAGCACCTGCGCGCGGTGGGCCGGGGAGAGCACGTGGACGCCGACCCGTGCGAGCAGGAACGCCGGCACGAGGAGCACGTACGCGAGCAGGCGCACCTGGAGACCCGCCGGCGTGCCGACCGCGCCGACGGCCACCGCGGCAGAGAGGTCGACCACGCCGTTGACGAACTAGCCCCCGAGCAGCGACGGCGCGAACAGGCAGCCGTTCAGCACCGCGGCGAGGTGACCGGTCGAGAACGAGAACTCCCGGTCGAACAGGTCGGCGAGCGCGCTCCGGAGATTCGCCCAGCGGTCGACTGTCGCGACAGTCCGCTCGTGTGCCGGCCCCTCGGCTATCTGTCTGGACGGCGGTCGTCCGGTGTCGTGGTCACGCCGCGCTCTCGCCGGCGTGGCTCGTGTCTGTCACGCGCCGCCGGTGACGCCGAGGTCGCTCACGTGTCACACCGACGGGACTGCGGGAGAGTGTCTGCCGCGGCAGTTCGTCGTGACCACACGGACGCGGCTGTGGTCAGTCGCGCTCGAACGAGTCCCAGAACACCTCGGGCAGCTCCCGGTCGGGGTTCTCCTCGAGGTAGTCCTGTTTCGTCACGTTCGCCTCCTCGATTAGCGAGGCGGCCTCGCCGGCCCAGACGTAGAACCCGACGAGCGTCTCGCGGCGCATCCGCTCTACGTCGACGGAATTGTAGACGTTGACGACGCCGCCCGCCTCGCGGTTCAGTTCGGACCGCCGGAGCAGCCCCAACTCGACGAGGCTGTTGAGGTAGCGGGTGACGGTGCTCCGGTCGTAGTCGAGCTCGTCGGCCACCTCGCTGGCCGACAGCGGTCCCTCGCCGATGACACACAGACAGATGTCGAGGCCCGCTTTCGGGAGGCCGAACGCCTCGAGCAGTACCTGCCTGACGTCTGGCTGCTCGACGGTCATGTCGACGTCCGTGACGGGCCGCATCTCCCTGTCGTGACAGGACAGCGTCGGCTCGTCGCGGCCGACCGCGAGGACGACGCTGTCGCAGTCGGGACACTCGTAGACGTCGTACCGACCTGACGCGGGATCGTACTGTACTCCGTCTGGGTCGTCCGTCGACTGTGCCGGACTGTGGTCTGCCATCGACCCTTCGTCCTCTCGGCCGGACGGATTATAAGCCTCGGTCCTCGGCGTCCGGCGCCGCGGCGTCGACGACCGCCAGCTCGTCCGCATCGAGCGCGAGGAGTTCCTCGCCGGTGACCGTCACCCGCGTGCTCCCGTCGGCGTCGAGACGAGCCAGTTCGCAGGTCGCCAGCGCGGACAGGTGGTCCCCGACCGCCGCCTCGTCGGCACCGAGCGCCGACGCGAGCGTCGCGACCGTCGTCCGCCCCTGTCGGGCCGCGTCGCTCCGCGCCGGGAGCCGTTCCAGCACTCCGTGCCTCGTCACGGACGTGTTACGCGTCTGCTCGGTCGTCGCCCCGGTGTTCTGACCCTCGCTCGACCCGTCGCCGACGGTCCAGCACGCCGCGTCCCCCCGGCAGACCGGGGCAGTCCCGTCTCGTCCGTGCCGGACGGCGTCGAGACGACGGTCACCTGCGCCTCTCCTCCGGCCGGCGCGTAGTCGTTCGGCGGGCGTCGCGGTCACACGCGCTCGCCCCTCGTGCGCGACGGCGCCCGGAGCGTCGAGACCCGCGCGTTCTCCTCGATCCGGAGCCCCGCGCCGGCGACAGTTCGTGTCCGTCCTCACCCTCGGTCGCCGGGATAGCCCATATCGGTGGCCGTGTCGCCACACACAGCGCAGTCGAACGTCGGCGGTGTCGAGCGGAGCACCACGCCCGAGCGTGTGGCCGCGAGCGCGAAGAGCGGCCACGCCAGCCGTGCGACGGAGCCACACGTCCGGCGCGGCTCCACCTCGCCGCCGGCAGAGGCGTGTCCGACGCGTGCGACGCCAGTCGCTCCGGTCTGCTCACCGGCGGTGCTCCTGTCGAGCGCCGCCGTGACCGGCGGGTCGCGGTCTGCCGAGCAAATGTCGCGCGCGGTGTCGCTACTTCGCGAAGTAGCTCGCGAAAAAGCCCGAGAGAAACGCCGAGATGCCGACGGAGAGCGCCACCTCCGTCAGGCTCCACGGGCCGCCGTCGTCGTCCGCGAGCGCGACCGTGATGCCGACGCTGACGACGAGCGAGACGATGCCGTTCACGAGGTCGGTCGTGAGTCCCATACCTCCCGCTTCGCCGTCGGGGTACTCAGTCGTTGTGGCGTCAGTCCCGCCGTCGTCGCACGTGGTCGCTGGTCCGTGTCGCGACACGGAGCCTGTCGGTCCCCCGGATCCAGTCGAGGTAGTCCGCGAGCCGGTCGGCTGTCCGGAGCGCGTCTGCCGTGTCGAACGACTCGCGGAGCTCGGCGTTCGTAAAGAGCGCGTGGACCTGGTCGTGGCAGGGGCGACAGAGCTCGACCGTCGGGCTCGTCTCGCGGCGCTCGGGCCGCAGGTGGTGGGTCTGGACCGCCCCCGGGTCGTCCAGCCGCTCGACGGGCACCCGCCGCCGGCAGAGCGCACACGTCGTCGGCACGGGCGAGCGCTCGGGCGCCGCGGACAAACCAGTTCTGCCGTCGCTACCGCCGCGCCACGACGGCGACGAACGGGTCGCCGTCGGGGCGCTCGCGGACCGTCCGCACGTCCTCGAACCCGGCGGCGTCGACGTACGACTCGACGAGCGCGACCCGTCCGTCCATCGACGTCTCGCGCCACGCCCGGACGGCCTTCGTCGGGAACATCCGACCGGTAAACGAGACGACCAGCACCCCGTCGGCGTCGAGCACCCGCTCGAACTCGGCGACAACCCGTCCCGGGTACTGGAGATACTGGACCGACAGGGCACACAGCACCGCGTCGAAGGCGTCGTCGTCGAACGGGAGGGCCTGTGTGGCGTTCAGGTCCTGGACGACCCGCTCGTCGAGCCGACCGTTGCGCTCGAGTTCGGCCTCGTTCAGCCCGTGGCCGGCGACGCGGGCGAACTCGTGTGCCGGCAGGTGCGACACCCAGCTACTCATCGCGTCGAGCACACGGTCGCCGGGCGCGAGCTCCGCCGCGTACAGCTCGGTCAGGCGCGCGAGAAAGCCGTCGTCGGCGTGGGTGACCAGCCGCGGCTGTGCGTAGAACGCCGTGTCGGGACGGGTGTCGACCTTCGCGCGCTCGCGGTCGGTGAGCACCACCGGCTCGTCGTCGGGCATACACTCGTCAGGAGACACACGGGTTTGAACGGTCGGTCGCTCGCACTCGTCGCCCGCCAGCTGCCGCCCTCCGCGTGCGGTGTGACCGTCCGAGCCCCGGACTCGGACGCCGAGTTCGCCGAGAACGCGTCTGCTGTTCGCCGTTCGGCACGGCGGCCACGCTCCGCGGGCGCGACACCGACCGTCCTGTCCGCGCCGGTACGGGCGCGACCCTCCGTGTCGAGACGCCTGCGCGGCGCCGCCGAGCGGGGACCGCGTCCCGGTGGTCACGGACACGACCGCCGCACCCGGGTGTGTGCCGTCGACGTCGAGTCGGAAGAGTCGTAACGCCCGAGAACACGTCGACAGCAGGTGGCGACTCGTGACCGAGCGTGCGTCGACCACACACGACCCCGACAGATGACACTCACGCCAGCGGCGATACGCGACTACGACGGGCGAGCGACAGACAGCGACGAGACCGAGACCGCGACCTTCGCCCTCGGCTGTTTCTGGGGCCCGGACGCGGCGTTCGGCGCGCTCGACGGCGTCGTCCGCACGCGAGTCGGGTACGCCGGCGGGACGGACCCGAACCCCTCGTACCACGACCTCGGCGACCACACGGAGGTCTTCCAGGCCGACTACGACCCCGCGGCAGTCTCGTACGCCGACCTCCTCGACCGCGCCTTCCGGAGCCACGACCCACACAGTCAGCCCCGGACGACGCAGTACCAGAACGTCGTGTTCACGACGACCCCGGCACAGCGGGACGCACTCGACGCGTCCCTCGAGGCGAACGGGCTCGACCCCGGCGGGATCCAGACGCGGATCGAGCGGCTCTCGCGGTTCTTTCCGGCGGAGGACTACCACCAGAAGCACACTCTCAGGTCGCGCGAGCGGCTCGCGACGGTGTTCGACGAGGCGGGCTACGACGACGACGACCTCCGCGAGTCGCCGGCGGCTGCCGTGCTGAACGGGTACGCCGCCGGCCACGAGGTCACGACCGGACGGGGTCTGTCGGTAGTAGACGACGAGCCGGCCCAGAGCCGGTGACCTCCCCAGCAGGTGACATCGACCGGGAGGCGAGGCTCTGTGTGCCGGGCACGCGGGAACGCGGCGTGAGCGACGAGAGCCCGGATGCCCGTGCGGCGCCGACCGTCGGCGTCGTTCGACGTCGTCGGCTTCGACGTCGTCCTCCTCTCGCTCCCGGGCGACGACGCGCTCGGGGCCGCGACGGAGTGAAGACGGCGTCGTCGCCGGACTGGAACCGGGGGACGTCCTCGTCGACACCAGCATCGTCTCGCCGGACGCCTCCGCACGTGCCGCGCGGGCGGCCCGCGAGACCGGTGTCGACTCTCTCGACGCGCCGGTGAGCGGCGGCGCACGAAACGCCGAGACGGGCGACCTGACCGTCCTCGTCGGCGGCGACGCCGACGTCCTCGCTCGCGTCAGGCCGGTCCTCGACGCGGTCGCACGGACGGTCCACCACGTCGGTCCGCTCGGCGCCGGCGCGACGCTGAAGCTGGTCAACATCTACCTGTTCGCGCTGAACCAGCTCGCGCTCGCGGAGGGGCTGACGGTGGCGCGCGCCGCGGGCGTCGACGACGAGACGTTCGCGGCGACGGCGGCCGAGTCCTCCGGCGGGTCGTACGCGCTCGACCGGAACACGGAGCGGTTCGTCCTCCCGGACGACTACGACTCGGAGTTCACCCTCGACCTGATGGCGAGAGACCTCCGCCTCGCCGAGCGGTTCGCCGCGGAGCGCGAGGTGCCCCTGCTTCTCGGCGGCGCGAGCGGCCTGTACGAGACGGCGTCGGCGCTCGGCCACGGCGACCGCGACTCCTCGGCGGTGCTGAAGCTGTACGAGCGCCTGACCGCGCGCGAGTGACGCGCTCCGGGACGGACACTCCGGCCCCGGGTCGGGTCGCCCGTCTGTGTGTCTCGCCCGCCGCCGTGGTCGTCTCACGCCCGCCGAACAGCCCGACCCCTGGACGCGGTCGGGCCGCCGCCCGGCCCGAGCACCGGGGCCTTTTGTCCGCCGACACACAGCCTCGACCGTGACGCCCGACGAGTTCGACCACGAGACACACGTGCGCGAAGCGCTCGCGCTCGCGCGCGAGGCGGGGACCCGCGGCGACGAGCCGTTCGGGAGCGTCCTCGTCCGCGACGACAGGGTGGTGATGCGCGACTCGAACCGGATCAACACGGCAGACGACATCCGTCGACACCCGGAGCTACACCTCGCACAGCGGGCGTGTCGGGAGCTCGACGCCGCGACCCGTGCCGAGACGGCGATGTACACCAGCACGGAGCCGTGTCCGATGTGCGCCGGCGGGCTGCGCCGGGCAGGGTTCGACCGCGTCGTCTACAGCGTCGGGAGCGACGAGGTCGCGGTCTACACCGGCACGGCGGCTCCCGTCCGGTCGAGCGCGATTCTCCGCGGCGTCACGGACGTCGTCGGCCCGGTTCTGAACGACGAGGGGAGACAGGTCCACGAGACGTTCGACTGGTGAGCGTGACGGGCGACGCGCTACGGCTCCGTCTCGAACAGCCGGTCTCGCACGGTGTCGGCCACCGCAGCAAGGTGTGCCTGCCCGAACAGCGCGACCAGCAGCGCGCCGAGAGCGTTGAACATCAGGTCGCCGACGGTGTCGT
Source organism: uncultured Haloferacaceae archaeon (assembly GCA_964512675.1). GTDB lineage: Archaea > Halobacteriota > Halobacteria > Halobacteriales > Haloferacaceae > A07HB70. Next base: position 80,344 of record CAZEJR010000007.1, read on the forward strand.
CGAGGCCGTGCTGGGCCAGCGGCATCGGCACACCCGTCGCGTCGGCGACACGGTCGAGGCCGAACTCGAACAGCTCCCAGACGACACCGAAGGCGAGCACCACGACGAACAGATAGACGAAGACGAACCGCGTCGGGATCGTCACCTCGTCGGCGTGGAGCTCGACCGCCCGCGCGACGGTGTAGCCGACGCCCGCGACGAGCGACGCCGACAGCGCGTGGGTGAGGCTGTCCCACCACGCGACCGACGCGTACAGCCCGGCGGACCCGAGCGTGTGGAGGAAGACGGCGCTCGTGATCCACAGCGCGAGCCACGGGTCGAGCGGCAGATCGTAGCTGCGCTCCAGGGCCGCCGGGAGGACGGTGACGAGGAGAGCGAGCGTCCCGTTCGTGACGGCCTTCGGCTGGTTCGCGACGACGCCGTAGCCGACGACGACGACGAGCAGCACCTGCATCGCCCGGGTGAGTCGTCGCTGTGTTCGCACCGGGGGTCGCGGGAGGAGCGTCACCGTCCCACCAGCTGCCGGATCGACTCCCGGAGCCGGCGGTCGCGCCACCGAAAGTAGCCGTCGAACAGCGCGCCAGCCGCGACGCCGGCGAGGATGACGGACAGCCACTCGCGCATGAGGGTCTCGTTGTCGACGAGAAAGGCGGTACCGAGGAACCGGTCGGCGTTCCACCGGAAGACCGTCCACGCCGCCACCGTCGCCATCGTCGTCAGCACGACCACCACGACGGCGAACCAGTGGGTGACCTGGAGTGCGGTGAACGTGTGGAGCTCGACGACGACGAGCAGCGCCAGCGCCGCGAGCGCGAGGTAGGTGGCGAACGTCCCGAGCGCCCCGCCGACGAGTCCCCGGACCAGCACCGGCGAGAGCGCGAGGGCCAACAGCTCCCACGGGAGCATCGCCCGCGGGTCGCGGAACGCAGCCGGCGGGACGAGGACGACGACCCCGACGACCCCGACGAACACCGTCCACGCGTAGTCGAGGCCGAGGACGCTCTCGACGAACGCGACGGCGAGGACGGCCACTACGAGCCACGCGAGCGCCGCGTTGACCCGACTGTCGCGGAACAGCGCCTCGACGGCGCCACCGAGGTCGGCCCGGTCGTCGGGGTGTCCTCTGCCGTCTGTCACGCCGGACGACGGGGGCGTCCGGGAAATAAATCACTCGCGACGCGCTTATCCCCGCCAGCCGCCCAGTCGTGGGTATGATGCTCCCGACGCACGCGCTCGTCGGCCTCGCCGTCGTGGCGCCGGTCGCCGTCCTCGCGCCGGGCCACGCGACGCCGGTGCTCGCCGGGGGGCTCGTCGGGAGCGTCGTCCCCGACCTCGACATGTACGCGGGGCACCGCCGGACGCTCCACTACCCGACGGGCTACGCGCTCGCCGCCGTCCCCGCCGCCGGCGTCGCCCTCCTCGCTCCGACGCCCGCAGCCGTCGCCCTCGCCCTCGGCCTCGTCGGCGCCGCGCTCCACTGCCGGATGGACCGGTACGGCGGCGGCCTCGAGCTCCGCCCGTGGGAGGCGACCTCCGACCGCGCCGTCTACGACCACCTGCGCGGCGAGTGGCTGGCGCCGAGACGCTGGGTTCGCTACGACGGTGCGCCGGAGGACGTCGGCCTCGCGCTCGCCCTCGGCGCCCCCCTCGTCGTCGTCCTCGACGACCCGTTCCGGCGCGTCGTCGCCGCCGCGCTCCTCGTCGGCTGCGTGTACGGACTGCTCCGGCGCCGGCTGGCGGCAGTCGCGACGGTGCTGGTCGGGCTGCTCCCCGACGCCGTCGCGGGCCACGTTCCCGAGCGGTACCGGCGGTAAGGCCCCCCGATCGCCAGCCGCCGGCAGTTCGCGTGCGGGCCCGTCCTCGGTGGCGTCCAGCTGTCCGCGCCGAGACACCCGGTCGGCGGACGCCGGCGGTCCGCCCCCGTCGTCGCGGACCGCGGCCCGGGGTACGCCGCGCGAGCGTCGCCACGGGTCGGGGCGTGGCCGCGTGGCGTCTGACACCGCCGATCATATACCTCGGGCGACACCACAGTCTCGCCGTGGTCCCCCGGACGCCCCCCTCCCCTCCGGAGACGCCTCGCGCCGTCCAGATACCTCTCACCGCGGAGGAGACGCCGTGACGCTCTACGCCGTCGACGACGTCGCCGACGCCGTCGCGGCGACACGAGCCTTCCTCCTCCCGTTCGACCCGAGCCGGTGGCTCCGGCTGGCCCTCGTCGTCCTCTTCGTCGGCGGCGGGGTCGGCGTGCCACAGCTGTCGGGCGGCGCGCCGGACGCCGGCGCTTCGGTCGGCGGCTCGCCGACACCCCCCTCGCTCGACGGCACGACGCTCGCGCTCGTCGGCCTCGGCGCCGCGGTCGTCGTCTGCCTCGTGCTCGCCGTCCTGTTCGTGCGCTCGACGATGGCGTTCGTCTTCGTCGCGTCGCTCCGGCGCGAGTCGGTCGCCCTGCGGCGCGACTGGCGCGCCAACTGGCGGCGCGGCGTCCGGCTGCTCGGCTTCCGGCTCGCGCTCGGCGCGGTCGCGCTCGCCGCCGCCGCGCTCCTCGTCGGCCTCGCCGCCGCGCCCGTCCTGGCCGGCGTCCCCGTCGGGTCGGCTGTCGTGTTGCTGGTCGCCGTTCCGGCGCTGGTGGTGCTCGCGGTCGGTGCCGGTCTCGCCGGCGGGTTCACCACGGCGTTCGTCGTGCCGGTGATGCTCGTCGACGACTGTGGCCCACTCGCCGCCTGGCGGCGGCTCTGGCCGATCCTGACCGCGGGGTGGCGTCAGTACGCGGCCTACGCGGTCGGCGCGTTCGCGCTCCGGTTCGTCGCCGGTCTCCTCGCTACCGTCGCGACGACGCTCGCGGCCCTCGCCCTCGCGATCCCCCTCGGGCTCGTCGCCCTCGGCGGTGTCGTCCTGCTCGGGGTCGTCGAGACGCTCGGGTGGGTCGTCGTCGGGACCGCCGTCGTCCTGTTCGTCGTCTCGCTCGTCCTCGTCTCGCTGCTCGTCGCAGTGCCGGTCCAGACGTTCCGCCGGTACTACGACCTCCTCGTGCTCGGCGACACGGACCGGTCGCTCGACGTGATCGCGGAGCGCCGCCGCGCGCTCCGCGAGGCGTAACACCACGACCGCGGCTCCTCCCCGCCCTCGGCTGGTCCCGCTGCCCGTCCGTCCGCGCCCGCCGGAACGCCCCGTCGAGGTAGCGCTCCTCGACCGCGCCGTAGCCGTCGACCGGTCCGACCGCCGCCCCGAACGCACGCTGGGGCGGGTAGGACACGGCGGTGACGTGTGTCTCGTCGAGCGTCGCCGCTGCCGTCGCGGCGGCACGGAGCGGTTCGGGTCGCCACCGGTCGTCCACCTCAGTCAGCCGGCGATTCGGGCACGACGCCGTCGCCGGTCCAGCCACGGACGTCGTAGTACTCGTCCAGCGCCGAGTCCATCCCCTCGACCTCGTAGGGGAGGGTGTCGTCGCTCCGGTCGAACCCACGCCTGTTGTTGAAATGTCGTTCGAGCTCGACGATTCGGGCGCCCGTCGCCATCAGGTCCTCGTGGTCGGCGCCGAGGAGACGTGCGCGCCGGTCGTCGCCGACCTGGGCCTTCGAGAACTTACAGAGGATCGCGGAGTCGTTGACCGCCTTGACGTTCTCCAGCCTCGCGACGAGTTCGGGCTTGCCGTCGAGCCCCTCGTGTGGCACCGTGCCGTCGTACTCGAGGTTGTGTATCTTCGAGTACATGTGGTCGGCGCCGCGGTTGGCCGTCGCGTAGCCGAGCGCGCGGCCGTGGAGTACCCGCCCGTCGTGGCCGGGAAACTCGAGGCCCTTCGAGGTCCAGTTCTCGACGCCGAGCTCCTCGTGTGCCCGGTCGACTCCCTCGGCGAGGACGTCGCCGACGCCCTCGCGGCGGGCGATCTTCTCGACGAGGTCGTGGACCAGGTCGGCGTCGCCGAACCGGTCTTCGGCCTTGAGATACGCCCCGACGGTGACGCCCGCGCTGATGGTGTCGAGCCCGAGTTCGTCACAGAGCTCGTTCGACTTCATCACGTCGACGACGTCGTCGACCTCGAGCGTGCTTCCGAACGCGAACACCGTCTCGTACTCCGGCCCTTCCGTCTCGAGCCCCGTCTCGTCGTCCTTCGTCGGGAGCTTGCAGGCGAACGCACACTGCGAGCAGGTGCCTTTCTTGTACTTCTTGTCCTCGACCGCGTCGCCGTCGATGCCGTCGACGCCCTCGTCGAAGTCGGTCCGCTCGAAGTAGCGGGTGGGGAGCGAGAACACGTCGTTGTAGAGTGCAACGCCGCTCGTCGTCCCCTGCCGTTTCATGATGTGGTCCTCGACGGCGGCGTCGCGGTGAATCTCGCTCGCGACGTCCGGGTCGGGGATCGGCGTCTCGCGGCGCGAGTCGCCCGCGAACGAGACGGTCTTGAGCTTTTTCGACCCGAGGACGGCGCCGATACCGCCCCGGCCGAACGCCCGCGTGTCGGAGGTCATCAGCGCCGCGTACCGGACCCGGTTCTCGCCCGCCGGGCCGACGGTCGCGAGATTGTGGGCGTCGAGGTCGTGGCGCTCCGCCATCGCCGCGCTCGTGTCGCTCACCGTCGCGCCCGCGAGGTTCGGCACCGCCTCGAACTCACAGCCCTCGTCGGTGACGTGGACCGCGACGGGCTCGTCCGCCGCGCCGACGAACTCGACACAGGGGTAGCCGGCGTCGGCGAAGTTACGCGAGAGGAACCCGCCGGCGTTCGAGGAGACCAGCCCGTCGGTCAGCGGCGAGAGCGTCGTCGCGTTCATCCGCCCGGTGAAGCTCGTCTGCGAGGTCTGGAGCGGTCCAGAGGAGAGATACACGCGATTCTCCGGGCCGAACGGGTCGGCGTCGAACGGGATCCGCTCGTGTGCGAGACGGGTCGCAGCCCCTCGCCCGCCGATAAACGAGGCGAGCACGTCGTCGATATCACTCGTCTCACACGTCCGGTTCGTGAGGTCGACCGTCAGGAGCGGGCCCTCGCCGTGGAGCATAGCTGACACTGCGGTGTCGGCTGTATAACTGCTTTGGCGGCAGCGACACACGAGCGAGCCGCCGCCCCGCCTCAGGCCGGCACCCGGATCAGGTCGAGCGGGACCGTCGACAGCCGCTCGGTCTCCGTCTCGCTCACCAGCACCGGGGTCTCGAGTCGCATCCCGCCGACGCCCGGGTGGTGGACGTAGGCGTGTGCGACGAGCGTCGTGTTCGGCGGGATCGCCCCGTCGGCGTCGGGCACGACCGTCGGGCCACACCGCGCGGAGGTCCCGAGGCCGTGGCCGTAGTACGACACCCAGTCGCCGGGCTGGTCCGTCGCGGCCATGGCGTCGTCGACACGGTCGACGATCGCCCGGATCGCCGCGCCCGGCTCGATTGCGTCGAGCAGCGTGTCCGCGACCGACCGGAAGTCCGCCTCCAGCGCCAGTTGTGCCTCTGTCGGCTCGCCGACGACGGCGTTCGCGACGAGGTCGCCGAAGTAGCCGTCGTAGACGGCGTGGACGTCCAGCGTCACGAGGTCGCCGCGCTGGATCCGCTTCTGTGTCGGCTCGGGGGTGAACCCGTTCGGTCGAGCCTGCTTGTAGCCCGACCCCACCTCCGTGCGCGTGATCGACCAGTTGTACTCGCTCCCGGCCCGGCGCTGGGCGCGTTCGATCTCGCCCGCGAGTTCGATCTCCGAGACGCCCGGCGTCAGTGCGTCGACCGCCGCCCCGATCCCGACGTCGCAGATCTCGTTCGCCCGGCGCAGACGCTCGATCTCGGCGCGTGACTTGACCGTCATCGCGTCGTTGACCGCCGCCGTCGCGTCGACCAGGTCGACCGGGAGCCGGCTGTCGACCCGGCGGTACTCCGCGGCGGTGAGCACGCCGACGTCGTCGGCGGTGCCCATCTCCACGCCCACGCGTCCGTCGGCCACCTCCGCCGTCTCCAGCGTGTCCGCGACGGCGTCGGGGAAAGGCCGCTCGCGGCTCCGCGTCCAGCTGTCGGCCGTCTCGATCCACGTCTCGGCGCTGACCCGTGCGACGTCGTTCCTGCTCGTCAGGAGCGAGACGTCGCCGTCGACCGGCAGGAGCACTGCCGTGCGCCACGGTGCCCACACCCCTGCGAGGTAGGCGATACTCCCGCGGCGTGTCAGGAGCAGCGCGTCAAGCCCCGCGTCGTCCGCTCGGCCGCGCAGCGCCGCGGCGTGGCTCCGGTAGTCGACTGCCGGTCTGGGTGGCATGCCCGCGTACTTGTCCGTCGACTCACCTAACTTCTTCGACAGCCGCGGACGGCGACGGCAGACGAGCGATCACTAACGTCGGGGTCGCGCGCTCTGACACACGTCGATCGCGCGAGACACGTCGCCGAACGTCGTCCTTGCGGCTCGAACCGCAGCCGTTCGTCCGGTTTCGGGAAAACGGCTATATATCCGGAGAGTCCGGATGTGTGTATGCCATACGTCGTCACGAACGGCGCCGTCCACGCCGACAACTGCCCGCACATCGCCCCGGACGTCGACCCGGCCCGGTACGTCAGCGAGACGCCCGAGGGCCGCATCGCCGCCGACTGCGACTGCAACGCCGCGTAGTCGACAGTCCACGCTCCGACCCGGGATTCGCCCCCCGACTCGACAGGAGGCGCTTCGATATCTGTTCACGTGGGTACACGTGTGCGTCGACCCTCGACAGACAGCCGACGACACGACCGCTCACACCGAGTGCGTCCGTGGACCGGTTCCGGTGTGGCAGCCGCGGCGCGACCCTCCGGCGGAGAGACGCCCCGACGGGCGACTCTGCGTCGCCTGCCGGGCGGCACGGACGCGCGACCGACGCCGTTCGAACGTGACCGGTGACCGGTGACCGACCCCGACCGCCGCCGGGCGCCGTTCGAGCGCGCTGGCGCGTGACCCGACAGACGCGGCGACGCGCGTCCGGCACGGACGCCTCCTGGTCGGGGCGTTCGACGACCGCGCCGCCGCACCCGACCCGACCCCGGCGCGCGCAACGCGCTTGCGGTCCGGGCACTCCGGACCGGTGACGCCGACGAGACCCACGAGCGGCTCGCGGTCGGCCGACGGCGTCGGAGACGGATCGCGGCGAAACCCTCAGGACCGCTGGCCACCACTGGCCGTACGTGAGCAAGCTCTGTCCCTGCTCGTCGTCCGACGACTCGAACCGATCTGCCCGGAGCGCGGCGACGACGGGCGCGACGCTCGGCGCACGCCTCGGCTCGCGAGGCGGCCCGCTGTCGACCGGTGTCGGCGCCGGCTTCGGCGCCGCCGCCGGCTACCTGCTCGGCACCGCCGTCGGCGACACCGCGGGGCGGCTGGTGCCCGACGGCGGTCGCGACACGGAGACCGCGCCACAGGGAGTCGACATCGCGGTCCGCGAGGCGGGCGAGGACGCGCCGTAGAGCCGAGGCGTTTTCACCGCTGACGCCCAACTCACTCTGTGCCTCGCGCCCCGAACGACCACCCGGAGCCGGAGTCTCTGGCCGAGCAGTTCTACGTCTACGAGGTGCGGGCCGACGGCGGCGAGGTGCGGTACTACGGCGAGCCGCTGGCAGACCGCGAGACGGTGCTCGACGGGCTCTCGCCGCTGTTCCGCAGCCGGGGCTACCGCGTCTCGCTCACCCGCGAGACGGGCGAGTACGTCCTCGTCGCCCGGGAGCGGTCGCCCGGCGTCGACGGCGTGCCGTGGACGAACGTCGCGCTCTTCGTCGCCACCGCGGCCACGACGCTGTTCGCGGGCGCGCGATGGTACGGTATCGACCCCCTCGCGACGCCGGCTCGGCTGGTCGAGGCGTGGCCGTTCGCCGTCGGTGTCCTGTCCGTGCTCGCGGTCCACGAGCTCGGCCACTACGCGCTGGGGCGATACCACGACGTCGACGCGAGCCTGCCGTACTTCGTCCCGCTCCCGAACCTCGTCGGCACGCTCGGGGCGGTCATCCGGGTGCGCGAGCGGGTGCCGAGCCGCCGGGCGCTGTTCGACTTCGGTGTCGCCGGACCGCTGGCGGGGCTGGCCGCGACCGTCGTCGTCACCGCCGTCGGTGTCTCGCTCCCGCCCGTGACCGTCGCGAACGGCGCGGGACCGGCGGTCGAACTCGGCTACCCGCCGCTCGTGCGTGGCGTCGCCGCGCTCCTCGGCGAACCGCTCGTCTATCCGGACGGTCGGCGTGTCAACCCCGTCGTCGTCGCGGGCTGGGTCGGCGCGTTCGTCACCTTCCTCAACCTCCTGCCGGTCGGACAGCTGGACGGGGCACACGTCCTCCGGGCCGTCGCCGGCGAGCGCACCGAACAGGTCCAGTGGCTCGTCCCCGTCGCGCTGGCGAGCCTCGCGGGCTACCTGTTCGTCTTCGAGGACGGCCGGAGCGCCGGTCTGTGGGTCGTCTGGGCCGTCCTCGCGGTGGTGTTCGCCCGCCTGCGCGGCCCCGGCCCGACCGACGACGCCGCTGTCGGCTCGACCCGGACGCTCGTCGCCGTCGCGACGTTCGTCCTCGGGGCGCTCTGCTTTAGCCCGACGCCGGTGGTGCTGACCTAGCGCGTCGACGCGGCGGTCAGACCGTCGGCTCGACGGTCACGGTCTCGCCGTCGAACGTCTCCAGCGTCAGCGTGACTCCCTCGACGTTCGGCAGACTCAGCTGGTCCTGCAAGAACGCCAGCGCCGCCGTCTCGCCGAGCCGGAGCCCGTCGATTCCGTCCGTCCGGTAGTGGATACCGGCACGGTTCCGCCCGAGTGCCATGTTCGCCGCGAGCTTGTTCAGCTCCCCCCGGACCGTCAGCTCGTCGAAGATACCCGGCTCGAGGTCGAAGCCCGCCCGGACGCCGTCGGTGAGTTCGTCGGCGGTCAGTAGCTCGGTCCCGTCCTCGTTCGGGATCACCTTCTCGTCGGCGGCGAAGACGTAGTCGCCGTCGAAAAGCGCCTTCAGGACGGTCACGCCGGCGCCGGCGACGACAGAGTGACCGGCGGGATAGGAGGGGTGAGTTGGCGACCCTTCCGCGTACGCCTGTGGAAGCAGGTACGAATCGTACTGCCTGACCGTCTCCTCCAGCGCCTCCGAGTGCCGGAGGTTGTCCGGGATCGGGTAGTCGACCGCGGTCTCGAGGTCGCTCCCGAGCGCCGCCTCCACCCTGCCGCCGTACTCCTCCGGACGGAGCCGCCGGTGGACGTTCCACTTGTGATACCACGCGGCCTTCTGGCCGTGTTCTGTCGCCTCCACGACCTTCTTCTCGATGTACAGCGGGCCGAAGTCGTTGAACGGCAGGGTGGTCTGGGCGAGGAAGCTGTCGACGTCCCGTGAACTCTCTGTCGTGCGCCCGCTGATCGCGTCGTCGGACACGAGGCCGGCGTCGGCGAGGGCGCCGGACTTGTCGAACGGCTTCAGCGTGTGCGGGATCCCCTCGTCGAGCGGGGCCCGCATCGAGAACAGGAGCACCTGCGTCGCCTTCTGTACCTGCCGGAACGGCGGGTCGTCGTGGACGCGCTCGGCGAGGTCCCGCCCCGTGAGGATATACCGTCGCTCGTCCGCCGTCTCGTTGCCGGGGAGCCGGTCGTCCGACGCCGGCGCGACGCCGCGCTGGACTTTCAGCCAGTCCCCGACGTCGGTCAGGTAGTCGGCCGGTGTCGACTCGGCAGCCGCCGGCTCGATCCGCTGGTCGACTACCCCTCCGCCGAGCGCCCGGTCTTTCAGGAGGAACTGCGAGACGTACGGGCCGGTCTGTGCGCCCGGCACGATACCGCGGAAGACGTCGCGCGGGCCGAGCGTCGTGTCTCGCGGGTCGGCGTCGCTGGCCGGTCCCCGGTAGCCCGGCAGGTCCCGGAGTTCGGCGACCGCGTCACGGACGAGGTCCGAGTCGGGGTAGTTCCGGAACGGCACGTCACGGGTCAGCGCCCGCCAGTACAGCTCGACCATCTCCGCGCCCGCCTCGGCGCTGTCGAACGCCGGCGGGCGCGCGATCTCGAGCTGTGCCGTCGAGTGTCCCTCCGGCAGGTACGACCACGCCCCCTCGGGCTGAACCAGCGGTCGCGGCGAGAAGTTCGTCTCGTCGTCGACGAGCGGCGACGGCTCGATCTCGTCGACGACACCCTCGTCGGCGTCGAGGTCGAAGGTCGCCTGTTCGATCTGGTCGTACCCCTCGCCGGCGTCGCAGGCACGCACGAGCGAGTCGTAGGCCTCGGCGGTCGGCAGGCCCGTGTCGAGGTCGTGTGCGAGCGACTTGCCGAACTTCGCGACAACCGCCTCGCCGGAGAGTCGACCGTTCGAGTCGTGGGTCGGCACGCCGCCGCTCAGCCGCGCCCGCGCAGTCGCCATCCGGGTCTGGAGTTCGCGCCGGACCCGACTCCCGAGCGACCGGTCGTCGGTCCCGTGGCCTGCGGCGCTCGCGTCGCCGGTGAAGACCGTCCCGGCGCCGAGTGCCCCGAGCACCGCGAGCACGCTCCGCCTGCGCGTCTCTGTCTGCCCTATCCACTCGAGTACCCGTCGTCCCCTCACTGGAGAGTGGATCGATCGACATAGTTTAAAAGTTTTGCCGACGTGTGTAGACGTACACGGCTGCTCCGGCACGACCGTCCGGCCCCGCACGCGGTCTGTGCCGGGAGCGCTCCCGGATGCTTATGACCGAGAGCGCCGCACCACTCGACAGATGGGGGTAACGCGTGGACAGGCACACGTCGTCGGGGTGGCGCTCCTCGCCGCCCTCACCGTTCTCGCGGTGGCGACGATGACCGCGACGGTGGGGACGGTCGTCGAGGACCGCGCCGACGCTGCCGCGGCGGACCGCGTCGCCGCCGGGTTCGACGAGGCGCTCTCGCCGCGCGGCGCCGGTCCGCGCGAGACGCGGGTGCCGACGCCGGGCGGCGACGTCCGGACGGTCGACCGCGAGGTCAGGCTGCTGGCCGGCGCCACGACGGTCCGGGTCGTCGACGCCGGCGGCCTCGTCTACGGGTCGGGGACCAGCCGCGTCGCGTTCGTCGCCGGCGGTGTCGCGCGTGGCCGCCCGGGCGCGGCGACGCTCGTCGAGCGCCCGCCCGTCGCCGTGCGCGACGGGACGCTCCTCGTCGGAGTGACGGCGCTCGGGGCGCCGCCCGGCCGCGCGACCGACGCGCCGACCGCCGTCGTGCGGGCGACCGTCACCCACGAGCGCCTGCGCCGGTCGTCGGGCGAGTACCGGGTGGCGGTCGAGACGCGTGCCCCGGGTGCGTGGCGGCGGGCGCTCGAGCGCGCCGACATCGAGACCGAGACGGTCGACTTCGACGACGACGGCGTGTCGAGCGTCGTCGTCTCGTCGCCGACCGACCGCCGGCTCTCGCTGGTCGTCCACCGTCTCGACGCGACGGTGAGCGCCGGGGGGGCGGCGTGAGCCGAGCACGGGAGCGGTCGCCGCGGCGCGCGCGCGCCGCGACGCCCGCCGTCGGAAAGGCTCTGGAGGTCGCCCTCCTCGTCCTCCTCGTCGCCCTCCTGACGACGACGCTGTTCGGCGGCGTCCTGCCGACGTACCGCACCGCGGCGGGCGCGGAGCTCGCCGACCGGACGCTCGCACGGAGCGCGACGACCGTCGAGCGGTCGGCCCCGGTCGACGCCGAGGGCTACGCGGCCTTCGAGCGCACCCGTCGGGTCGACCTGCCCGACCGGATTCGCGGCGACCGGTACGCCGTCCGCACCGACGCAGAGACCGGACGGCTCCGCCTCGCCCACCCGCACGCCGGCGTCGGCGGAGCCGTCCGGCTAGCGCTCCCGAACGGGACGACGGTCACGGGGTCGTGGCGGAGCAGCCGACCGGCGCGGGTCCGGGCGACGGTCGTCGGAGACGACGTCCGCGTCGAGCTGCTGGAGGGATCCGGGTGAGCCGGGCGCAGTCGAACCTGCTCGCCGTCGCCGTCGCCGTCGTCCTCCTCGTCGCGTCGACGGGGCTGGCCGTCGCGGTCGCCGACGACGCTCTCGTCCGTGCGGACCGCGAGCCGCTCGTACGCCACGCCGCCGCGGCGACGGCAGACCGCCTCGTCGCCGGCGAGAGCCCGGTCACGCGCCGTCCGGCCGTCCTCGACCGGTCGCGGGCCGCGAACCTCACCGCCGCTGTCGTCGACGCCCTGGTGCCCTCGGCGCGCGAGCGGGCGCTCGCGATCCGACTCGACGGTCGGACGCTCGTCGAGCGCGGCCAGCCGACGGGCCCGACGATTCGCCGGAGCGTCCGTGTGGTCCGTTCCGCCCGTGCCGCCGAGACGTACGAGACGTACGGGTCGAACGTCACGCGTATCGTCGTCCCGCCGAGCGTCGACCGGGTCCAGGTGCGGGTCCGCCCCGGTCCGAACGCGACGGCTCGGACGCTCCGCGCCGACAGACGGGTCGTGCTCTACGACCCGGACGGGCTCGACGGGACGGCGACCGTGCGGCTCTCGCCGCGCGACCGGACTGTCCTCCGGCTGCCGGCGGCGAACGCGACGGTCCGGGTGGCGTACGACCGCCCGCGGACCGAGACGGCGACGCTGGAGGTGCGCGCCGGTGCGCGGTGACGCGGCCCGCGGACAGCTCTCGCTCCCGGTCGCCGAGGCGGCTGTCGGCGTCGTCCTCGTCCTCGGCCTGACAGCTGCCTTCGCTGTCTCGGTGCCCGGCCCCGCGACCGAGCGGGCACAGCTGGAGCGGTACGCAGACGACGCGGGGACGACGCTCGCGGACACCCCCGGTGTCAACGGCTCCGGGCCGCTCCTCGCCGGCGCGCTCGAGTCGGACGAGGCGTTCGCGGCTGCCAGCGACACGCTCCGCGACCGGACACGCCGGGCGCTCCCCGGCTCCGTCCGGGTCCGGGTCGTCACGCCGCGCGGGAGCGTCGGTCCGCCCCGACCGCCCGGCGTGCCGACGGGTCGGGAGACGGTGACGACGGTCAACGGCCCCGTCGAGGTGGTCGTGTGGTACGGGTGAGCGGTCGCGGACAGGCCGTGCTCGCCGCTGCGGTGGTGGTGGCCGTCGCCCTCGTTCCGATGTTCGTCGCCTACGTCCAGCTCGGCTACCCGCCGGACGCCGCCGCCGAGGCGGCGCGAGCCGACGGGGTCGCAGACGAGCGCCGGTATCTCGAGCGGGCGACGACGGCTGCCGCGGAGGACGCCCGCGCTGGCCCGTCCGACGGGACGTTTCGACGGCTGAACGACAGCGTCGCGAACGTGACCGCCCGGCTCGCTGCCCGTGGTGTGGCACGAGACCGGACGTACCGCGTCGGCTACGCGCCGGAGACGGCGACGCGTATCGCCCGCGAGGACTGTCCGGGCGGCGAGGCGCGGGCGTTCGGGTCGTGTGACGCCGTCGCGGGCGTCGTCCTCCAGTCGCGCGCGAACACCACGGCGGTCGTGGCCGTCGCGTTCTCGCTCCGGGTCCGGTCGCCGCGCGGGACGACGACCGCGACGGTGGTGGTCCGGCCGGCGGCCTGACCCCTCAGTCGGGGTAGCGCACGCTCGCTCGCTCCGACGACTCGTCTGTCGTCGCCCACGACGGCTGCTCGACCGACCCGCCGCCGGGGTCGTACCGGATGACCAGGGAGACGGCGACCCCCTCGTCGCTGTGGAGGTACGACACCTGGAGTTCGCGGACGAGCCCCTCGTCGGTGATGATAGCCGTGGCGCTGTACGCGGCGACGTCGGCGGCGGGAGCCCCCCGGACGCCGACGCGGTGGAGCAGCGCTCCGTCCTGGACGCGCGTCTCTACCACGTCGGTCTGGCTGGCGTCGAGGAACCGCTCGATGTACATCTCGCTCCGACTCGCGTACGAGTCGGTGTCTGGCCACCAGATGAGGCCGTCGGTGACCGTCGCGTTCTCGCCCGGCCCCCGGATGTACCGGTACTCGCCGTCACCGTACACCGCGCGTCGCTCCGTCGGCACCGGCGCGACCGCCGGGTCGCCCCACCCTCGTGTCCGCTCGTAGTAGCGCGCCGGACCGGCAACGGTGACGGTCCGGTCCCGGCTGGCGCGGGGGAACGCCCGGTCGCGGCGGTACTCCTCGCGGTAGGTGAGGCTCACCTCGTAGCGCTCGCCGAGCGCCGCTCTGTGTGCGTCCGCCAGTGCGTCGGCGTCGACGACGCCGGACTCCGTCACCCCTGGCACGAGCGCCTCGTTCGTGCTCGCGATCCCCAGTTCGTCGGCGCCGGCAGAGTCTGTGGTCGCTCCGCCGACTGCCGCGCCGTGCCCGGAACTGCTCCCCGCGCCGGTGCCGGTGCCGACAACGGCGACGAGAGCGGCGGCGACGACGACGGCGACGAGACCGAGCGTCGGCGCTGCCCGCTCGGCGCGCTCCCGGATCGACCGGGGCGCGGACGCGCTCAGCGGGGCCCCGAGGTGGTCGCGGGCGAGCCCGTCGGCCCGGTCGCGCGGCAGGCCGTACAGCAGGCGCCGCGCAACAGTCGTCGGGGGCACGACGGCGACGCCGCGCTCGCGGAGCCGCGCGGCGACCCCGGGCCGGGTCGGCGCCACACGGTCGACGCCCGTCGCGTCGACGCGCGCTCCGAGCGGAGCCGGCAGAGGACGCGGAGCGGCGTGTGCCCGGACCCGTCGACCGTCGCCGTAGACGACCGTCGCGCCCTCGACACGCGCCTCGTCGCCGCGGGCGCGGGCGACGGCGGCGAGCAGCTCCGCGTAGCCGGCGGCGTCGAGACGGTCGAACCGACGCACTAGCCCCGCTCGCGATGGTGCCACCGTGTCTCGTACGTCCCCGACCGACGAAAGCGTTTGCTCGGGACCGCCCGTACAGAAGTCACGACCCGTTCGACCGTGGGGCCGAACAGCCGACGATGACGGACGACGGCCTCCGCGTCGCGCCGTCGGTCGGCTCTCCCGGCGACTGTCCGGTCGCGGACGGTCGGCTCGGACTCCCCCTCCACGTCCCGCCGTTCTCGACGACCTGCGCGGCGCGTACGACGACGTCGCCGTCGAGTCGATCCTCCGGACGCCACCGGGACGCGAGGATCCCGACCCCGTCGTGGTCGACGGACCGGCAGGTCGAGGTGCTGCTGTCGCGCACGAGAGGGGCTACTTCGACTCCCCTCGCCAGTCGAACGCGACGGAGGTGGCCGAGTCGCTCGGCATCGGCCCGTCGACCCTCGCAGACCACCTCGCGGCGGAGTCGAAGCTCGTCGGCCAGACCATCGACTAGGCGAGCCGGTCTCGTTCGGCCCGCAACAGCCGTCCCCAGGCGCCGAGGAGTGCGCTGTTCAGCCCGTACGCCTCGTCGATCCCCCGGACCCACGCGTCGTCGGCGAACAGGTGGTGCTGGAACGTCCGGACGCGCGGCGAGAGGGCAGGCGCCGTCTCGTCGCCGCCCTTCGCCCAGTGGCGCGCGCTCTCGCGGCGTGTCCGTGCGACCAGGTCCGCCGGCACCGCGACGCCCGCCGCGCGGGCGACGTGGACGTACCAGTCGAGGTGGAGGACGGCGTCCGCGAGACGGAACCGGTCGGCGAACCCGTCGACCCACGCCGCCGCGGGCCGACCGTCGACGAGGACGTCCTGCGGGCGCGGAAACCGCGGGACACCGACGGCCAGCCCGACCGTGTACTCGCGTGCGACCCTCCGGAGCCGTCGGCTCGCGGCGGCGTTCGCCCCGGCGAGCGCGAGTTCGTACCAGAGCGGCGTCCACTCGCAGAACGGCCCGGGAAACGCGGCGTCGGCGAGGAGCGTCGCGGCCAGCGGGCGGGCGACGGCGTCGGGGACGTCGCGCCGGTCGGCGCGGAGCGCCGCGACGCCGCGGTCCAGCCGGTCCTCGAGCGCCGCGGGGGCGTCGAACCCCATCCCGCGAGTGACGTCGCGGACGTACTCGCCGCCGAGACGCACCCACGCGGCGAAGTCCGGCGGGTCGCGGAGGCGGAGGAGCGAGAGGACCGTCACGTCAGCGGTGTCCTTCCGGAGCGTCGGTCGTCTCCGTGCCGTCCAGCTGATCGGCCAGTCCCCACTCTGCCGCGCGGGCCTCGGCCTCGGCGCGGGCGCGCTCCCGTATCGCCTCGATCCGGTCCTCGTCCGCGAGGAAGGCCGCGACGGCGTCCGGGTCTCCCGCCGCGTCGAGGCGCTCGACCGGGGCGTGCTCGCGGGTTCGCTCGACGAGCGCCGGATCGTCGGCGAGACGGTCGGCGGGTCCGCCGGGCGTCACCGCCAGCCGACCGTCGTCGCGGTCGTGGACGGCTGCGAGCGCCGCCGGGTCGACACGGTAGCAGTCGGCACGGTGCGGGCCGGGGCCGGCGACGCGCTCCAGCGCCGCCCGCCCGCCGACGTCGCTTCGCTCCTCGTACGCGAGGACGGGGACGCCCTCTGCGACGGTGACGACACCCGTAGCGTCCCCGTCCAGGAGCAGCGCGCGCTGTGGCCGGAGGACGAGATAGCCGTCGAGCGAACGGTCGAGCGCGGTCCGTAGCGGGTCGCCCGGGTCGCCGACGACCCGCGAGCGCACCAGGTCGCCACGAGGGAGATCCACGTCAGACGTCCTCGGGGACGACGGCGGCCCGGAAGCGGTCGGCGACCCGGTCTGCGCCGCCGCTGTGGACGTCGAGGCGCGCGGCGGCGCGCCGGAAGGCGGCGGCGGCGTCGGAGTCGGGCGCGTTCGCGAGGAGCGGCTCACCCGCCCGGCGAGCCGTCCGGACCGCCTCGGACTCGGGAACGCTCCCGAGCCGGTCGCCCCCGAAGTAGCGGTCGGCGTGGTCCGCGACCCGGTCGAGGTCGGCCCCGTCGCCGACACGATTGAACAGCACGCCCGCCGTCTCGGTGCCGTACGACCGCCCGTACTCCTGGACCTTCAGCCCGTCCGACAGCGCGGGGATGGTCGGCTCGAGGACGACGACGGCCCGGTCGGCGAGGACGAGCGGCAGGACGGCGCTTTTCGACCCGAGCGCGGCGGGCGAGTCGAGGAGCAGGACGTCGGTGTCGGCGGCGAGTTCGGCGACCACCTCGCGCAGGCGCTCCGGATCGGCGGCCCGGAAGTCCGCGAGACCGGTACCACAGGGGACGACGCGCATTCCAAACCGCTCGTAAGACGCGTCTGTGACCGCCACGTTCCGGTCTGCGACCAGCAGGTCGTGAAGCGTGACGTCGGCGTCGTCGAGCCCGGCGTGAAAGAGCAGGTTCGCCATCCCCGTGTCGGCGTCGACGACGGTGACGGCGCAGCCGGCGTCCGCGAGCGCCATCCCGAGTGCGAGCGTCGCCGTCGTCTTGCCGGTCCCGCCCTTGCCGGACGCGACGGCGAACGCCTCAACCATAGTGTGACTGGTGCGTCCCGGCACTTGAATACTACTCTAGAACCAGTTTGGACGGAGTTCGGTGAACCGTTATCCGTATCAGGGGCGTATTGACGACGTGAACGACGACATCTCCGAGCGCAGGCGTGTGGCAAGCGACGCCGCCGTCGCAGCCGCGGCGGGCGCCGCGGCGGTCGCGGGCTCGTACGCCGCCGTCGGCTTCACCCCGGCGTTCGTCGTCGCGCCCGTCGAGGGCGCGATCGCGCGAGCGATGCCCGGCGCGGTCGTCACGCTCGCTATCACCCTCCTCGGCTCGCTCGGACAGCAGTTGAACCTCCTGGCCGCCGCCGGCCTGACCGCCGTCGGCCTCGGTGTCCCGACGCTCGTCGGGCGCCGCGTCGCGAGCGAGTCCGGTCCCGCCGGTGCGCTCGCGGCGACGCTCGGCGCGGCGGGCGCCGTGGCGCTTCTCGCGTGGGCGCTCACCGTCGCACCGCCGTCGGCAGCCGCCGCCGGCGTCGGCGCCGCGCTGGTGGTCGGTCTGGTCGCGGCGGCGGACCGCCTCGACGTGTCGCGGCTCCCGACCGACACCGAGCGCCGGGGTGTGCTGGCCGCGACGGCGGGAGCGGCCCTCGCCGGGACGGCTGCCGGCGTACGCACCCTCGGCGACGGTGGTAGCGGGCGCCAGCCTCTCCCGGCCGGCGAGGCGGGCGAACTGATCCGGACTGCGCGCGAGCAGAGCCTCGACGTCGAGGGGCTAGAGCCGCTGGTGAGCCGGGATTTCTACACCGTCGACATCAACGCCGTCGACCCGACGGTCGACCCCGAGACGTGGTCGCTGACCGTCACCGGTGCCGTCGACAAGGAGGTGACGGTCGACCTCGGCGAGCTCCGGGAGACCGAGAGCCGCGAGGAGTTCGCCTCCCTGCGCTGTGTCGGCGAGTCGCTGAACGGTCGGAAGATGGACACGGCGCTGTGGACGGTGGTCGACGTGATGCCCCTGCTGGAGCGAGCGGGTCTGCCCGACGAGTGCTGCGTGATGCTCCGTGCTGCCGACGACTACTACGAGGAGTTCCCGCTCGCGGCGTTGGAGGAGGGCCGGCTGGCGTACCGCATGAACGGCCGCGACCTCCCGCGGTCCCACGGCGCGCCGGTGCGGGCGCTCATCCCCGGCCACTGGGGCGAGATAAACGTCAAGTGGCTGACCGAGATCGAGGTGCTCGCGGAGCCGGCGGACGGCTACTGGGAGGAGCGGGGCTGGCACGGCACTGGCCCGGTCAACACGGTGGCGAAGCTCCACGTCACGAACCGACTGGCAGACGGTCGGTTCGAGGTCGCGGGTCACGCCTACGCGGGGACCCGCGGGGTCGAGCGGGTCGAGGTGTCGACCGACGGCGGCGAGACGTGGGCCGACGCAGCGCTGTCGGAGCCGCTACCGGACGAGGACGTCTGGCGCCAGTGGGTCTACCGCTACCACCCCCCGGACGCCCCTCACGACGTGGTGGTGCGCGCCGTCGACGGCGAGGGAGACCTCCAGACACGCGAGGAGAGCGGCGCGTTCCCGAGCGGGCCGACGGGGTGGGTGACGGAGACGGTTCGGCCGTGACCACCGCAGGCGGCTGTGCCGGGGCACTCAAGACGCGTGCGGCGGACAGAGAAACGAACGGGTTGATGGAGAAGGCGCTCTGGTACCTCCTCGCGGGGACGCGCGGGGCAGAGAACCGCGTGCGGATCGTCACGGCACTCGACGACCGCCCTCGCAACGCGAACCAGCTCGCCGACCACCTCGGCGTGGACTACAACACCGTCAGACACCACCTGGACATGCTCCGTGAACACGACGTCGTCGAGACCGGCGGCTCAGACTACGGGAAGCTCTACTTCCTGACCGACCGGTTCGACCGGCACCGCGAGACGTTCGAGCAGATAACCGGCGGTGACGGGTAGATGCCGATGGGCGTCTGGATCACCGTCGCGGCGGTGTTCGCGGGCGTGAACGTCGTCCTCCTGCTGGCGCTGACCGCCGTCTGGGCCGACAACTACCGTCAGTTCCGGACCGGAATGGTCGCCGGCCTCGTCGCGTTCGGCGCCGTGATGCTCGTCGAGAACGCCGCGGCGCTGTACTACTTCTTCTCGATGCAGATGCTCTACTCCGGCGACCCCGGCGTCCAGCAGGCCGTCGGCGTCCTGCGCGGCCTCCAGGCCGTCGCGCTCGCGCTCCTCACCTACGTCACGGTGCGCTAACGCTCTCACACGACTGAGTGAGGCTCCCATGCCAGGAGGTGTATCCACAGCCGACGGGACTCGCAGGCCCGTCACTGATGGGACACTCAAGACGACCCCGTGTTTTCTCCCCACCGGCACGCCGACTGCAGGTCTTCGACCCGTCGCCCTCTTCGAGTGACCCCGGGTGTGCTACGACGAGCAGACCGAGTCGTGTGCGGTCCACGGCGAGCGCTCCCCGAGTCGCCCGTGGTAGCGGCGGCGAGAGCGTCGTCAGCGCCGTGGACGGGTCGGACGCGTCTGACGCGTGACAAACTACATTGCAGACGGCGTCTTACGGCGCGTATGAGCAAGATCACGTTCCGCGCCGACGACGACCTCGTGGAGCGCCTGGAGGCGTTCGACGCCTCCAAGAGCGAGGTGATGCGGGAGGCGCTCCGGGCGTACCTCGACGGTCGAGAGCGGGAGACGTCCGGCGTCGACGGCGCCATCGCGGAGCGCGTCGACGAACTCGTCGCCGAGCGGCTCGACGCGCACGCCGGCAGCCGTCCGGAGCGCGACGTGAGCGTAAACATCACGCTCGAGGGGATGAACGACCGGATCTCTCGGTCAGACGCGCGTCACGCGGCGGTGTCGGAGCCCCCTCACGAGACGGAAGTCGACGGTGCGAGCCGCGAGACGTCCGTTGACGGCCGTAAGACAGCGGACGCGACCGCGGATAGTACGTCAGACGACGGGGGCGCGGAGTCGCAAACGGGGCGCAAACAGTGCGGGCAGTGTGGAGAAAACGTCGACGCCGGGCACGTATACTGCCCGAACTGCGGCGAGAAGACGTCCCGGCGTGTGTTCTGTGACTGCGGGGACGAACTCCGATCAGACTGGGGCTTCTGCCCCTCGTGTGGTCGACGAACGCCCGCGGCAGACGTACTCGACCGGTCGTAACGGGCAGTAAACAGTGTATCTGTCGGTTTACGACTCTGGCATACGCGCGTCATACACTCGACGATATGTTTAAGTACCATCCAGCAATCGTTTCGAGCGCGTAAGACGGTCGTCTTACAGGGCGTCATCCGGTGCGCCGACCCCGGCGACGTCGGGCGGTTCGGCCCCGTAAGACGGTAAACGAGGTTCGCGCTCTGCCGTCTTACCGGGGGAAACAAAATGGAGCGTGTGACGCTACGCATACCGAAGCAGCAGATCGAAGAGGTCGAACAGATGGTCGAGACGGGGGAGTTCCCGAACCGGAGCGAGGCGATCCGCTCTGCCGTGCGGGAGATGCTGGCCGAGCAGGACGACTCCCGCGACTCGAACGACGAGCGCGACAAGCGCACGTGGGCGAGGGTCTGAGATGCAGGGCTTCGTCCAGGAGGCGATCGAGAACGAGGAGCAAGAGCAGCGCGAGGGGGACGACGACGACCAGTTCGGCGACCCGCGTATCGTCGTGGTCGGCGCCGGCGGCGCCGGCAACAACACCGTCAACCGGCTGTACAACATCGGTGTCGACGGCGCGGAGACGGTGGCGATCAACACCGACAAGCAGCACCTCAAGATGATCGAGGCCGAGACGAAGATTCTCGTCGGCAAGTCCCTGACGAACGGCCTCGGCGCGGGCGGCGACCCCTCGATGGGCGAGCGCGCCACCGAGATGGCTCAGGGGACGATCAAGGAGGTGCTCGGCGAGGCGGACCTCGTGTTCGTCACCGCCGGGATGGGCGGCGGTACCGGCACCGGCGCCGCGCCCGTCGTCTCGAAGATCGCCAAAGAGCAGGGCGCGATCGTCGTCGGTATGGTGTCGACGCCGTTCAACGTCGAGCGCGCCCGCACGGTGAAAGCAGAAGAGGGGCTGGAGAAGCTCCGTTCCGAGGCCGACTCGATCATCGTGCTGGACAACAACCGTCTGCTCGACTACGTCCCGAACCTGCCGATCGGCAAGGCGTTCTCGGTGATGGACCAGATCATCGCCGAGACGGTCAAGGGGATCAGCG
>CAZEJR010000008.1:0-98013 GCA_964512675.1 uncultured Haloferacaceae archaeon
GGCTGGTGTCGCGCTACGGCCTCGTCGCCTACGCCAACTCGCTGGAGCAGATCGGGCCGCTCGCGCCGACCGTCCGCGAGGCCGCCGCGCTCTTGGACGTCGTCGCCGGGGCCGACGAGCGCGACGCGACGACGCAGTTCGGCGCGAGCGACGCCGGCCCCGACCGCCACCCCGCCGAGACGACGACCTACGCCGACGCGGTCGACGGCGACGTCGACGGGCTGACCGTCGGCGTCTGTCGCGAACTGTTCGACGGCGCGGACGAGCGGGTGGTCGAGACCGTCGAGTCGGCGGTCGACGGGCTCGCGGCCGACGGCGCGACGGTCACGGAGGTCTCGCTGCCCTCCGTCGAGACGGCGGTGCAGGCCTACTACGTGATCGCCACGTCGGAGGCGTCCTCGAACCTCGCGCGGTTCGACGGCGTACGGTACGGCCAGAGCGGCGGCCACGACGGCGACTGGAACGAGTCGTTCGCCGAGTCCCGCGCCGCCTTCGGGCCGGAGGTCAAGCGCCGGATCCTCCTCGGGACGTTCGCGCTCTCTGCCGGCTACCAGGACCGCTACTACCGGAAGGCACAGGACGCCCGTGCGTGGGTCCGCCGAGACTTCGACGAGGCGTTCGACGACGTCGACGTCGTCGCCTCGCCGACGATGCCCGTCCTCCCGTTCGAGATCGGCGAGACGCTCGACGACCCGCTGGCGATGTACCTCGCGGACGCCAACACGACGCCGGTGAACCTCGCGAACCTCCCGGCGATCTCGGTGCCGGCGGGGACGGCAGACGGCCTGCCGGTCGGCCTCCAGCTCGTCGGCCCGCGGTTCGGCGAGGAGACGGTTATCCGGGCCGCGAGTGCGGTCGAGTAGCCGTCAGACCGACGTGGCCAGCGCTTCGACGGCCTCTGTGGTGGTGAACACGACGAGGCGGTCGCCGGCCTCGACGACCGTGTCGCCGCGCGGGGCGACCTGGTCGCCGTTCCGCGTGATCGCGCCGATCACGACGTCCTCCGGCAGGTCACGGATCGACTCGCGGATCGGTCGACCCTGGATCGGGCTGTCGCGGGCGACCTCGAACTCCATCACCTCTGCCCGGTCGTCCTCCAGGATCGCGACGTTCTCCGCGCCGCCCTCCCTGGTCAGCCGCGCGATCTCCTCTGCGACGACGCGCCGCGGACTGACGGCCACGTCGACCCCGACGGTCTCGAAGACGTCGATGTACCGGTAGGCGTCGACGACGGCGATTGCCCGCGAGACGCCGACTCGCTTCGTGAGGAGCGAGGCGAGCAGGTTCCGCTCGTCGGACTCCAGCGCGCTCACCACGACGTCCGCGTCCCCGATGTACTCTCGGTCGAGGAACTCCGGGTCGGTCGCGTCGGACTCCAGGACGACGACGTCCGGCAGGTCTTCGGCGACCTGCCGGGCGCGGTCGTGGTCGTGTTCGACCACCCGCACGTCGATGTCGCGGTTTGCGAGCATCTCGGCGACGTGGACGCCGATCTCGGAGCCGCCGACAACCACCGCGTCCTCGACGGTCTGTCGAGCCTCCGCGCTCGCGACGCTATCGGCGAACTGCCGGACGGTCGCCGGCGGACCGACGACGACGAGGCGGTCACCCGCCTCGATCACCGTGTCGCCACGGGGGATCACCACCTCGTCGTCGCGGAACAGGCCGACGAACGTCAGCGCCTCGAACGTGTCGGCCTCGCTGACCGTCCGGCTCGCGATCGCACAGCCCGCTGCCACCTCGAACTCGGCCATCTGGACGAGCCCGCTCGCGAACGGCTCGACGTCGCGGGCGGCGGGCAGACCGACGACGCGGACGATCTCCTCCGCGGCGAGGAGGTTCGTACAGACCATCAGCTGGACCCCGAACGCGTGCTGTGAGCGCCGCCACGTCTCGAGATAGCCGGTCTCTTTGACCCGCGCGACGGTGAACGCGTCCGACACCGCCGACGCCGTCGAGCAGGTGACGATGTTCGTCTCGTCGACGTCCGTAGAGGCGATCACCATGTCTGCCGTCTCGACACCGACCTCCTCTAGCGTCGCCAGTGACGTGCCGTCGCCCTGAACCGCGAGGACGTCCAGGGCGTAAGTCAGCTCCTCGACCCGGTCCGAGTCGCGTTCGACGACGACAACTTCGTGATCGTCGGCCAGGTCGGCGGCGATACTCTCGCCGACCTGTCCGGCACCGACGACGATTACGCGCACCGTAGCCGCCTCCGTGTCTCGCCACGGGGCCGACGCCTGTGTGTCACGCCCGCTCTTAGACCCGGTGCCGGCTTCACACTTTTCACGTGCCGTCGGGACGGTCGTGATAGACCACCTCGACGTCTCGCCGGCGCCCCTCGACGTCGGCGACGGCGCGTTCGACGACGCGTTCGGCCTCGTCGACCACCACGGGTCGGACCCGGTCGATCACGGCGTCGAGCGAGACGACCCGCGGGAGCGAGACGGCGTCTGGATCCGCCGAGTGCGGGTCGAAGGTCACCTCGAACCGGACGCGCGTCGCCGCCGACTCGCCGTCCGGCGGCGCTGTCGGCTCCGTCGACCAGACGCCCTCTGCGTCGAGGTGGCGGGTGAGCCGCCACTCGATCCGCGACGGGCGCTCGACCGCCGTCACCTCCGAGTGGACGGTGTACGAGAGCTTCCACCACTCGAACAGGAGTCGGTAGGTCGTCCCCGTCCCGCCGTCGCCGTCGCGCTCGACGTCGGTCAGGTAGTTCGAGTAGCGGGTGTACCGCGGGAAGTCGAGGAGGAGGTCGAACACCTCCCCGCGGGGGGCGTAGACGACGGTGCTGAGCGTGATTCGGTCCACGCCGGGCGTCTCGCCGGCGGACGTAATGAGTCTCCCCCCGCCCGGGGCGTGGCGGATCGAACTACCCGGCGGTCGGCCGGACCGGCGTGACCGTCGACTGCGACACCGTGCCGGTCCCGGCGGACGGAAGCGACGGGGTGAGCCGGACGCTCGGACACGCACTCCTGAGCGCGACGGACCGCGACGGACCGCGACGCGGCGCTCCACGCGCCCTACGTCGTCGACGATCAGGTACTCCGGGGCGGGCGGGAGCGAGAGGGTCGTCGCAACCGACCTCCGCGGCCGCGCCGAGGACGCCGTCGGCGCCGACGTGGTGGCGATGGGGCCGCACGGTCGAACGGGTCGGGAGCGCCTGCGGAGCCTCGGCAGCGTCACGGAGCTGGTCGTCACCGACGCCGACCAGCCGGTGCTCGTCGTCGGCGGGCCGCGAAGGTCGTAGCTACGGGGGACCGTTCAAGTTGGCGCGGGCAGTACCAGAGACCGTGCTGGAAGGCGTCACCGTCGCGCTTGGAGTCACGGGCAGCGTCGCCGCCGTCCGGACGGTCGAACTCGCCCACGAACTCCGGCGGGCGGGCGCGACCGTCCGGGCGGTGATGACGGAGTCTGCGCGCGGCATCGTCCACCCGTGGGCCGTCGAGTTCGCGACCGACGCCTCGCCGATCACCGAGATCACGGGGCGAGTCGAACACGTCGAACTCTGCGGGCGCGAGGGCTGGGCCGACGTCCTCCTCGTCGCGCCCGCCACCGCGAACACCGTCGGGAAGGTCGCCGCCGCCGTCGACGACACGACCGTCACCACCTGCGCGACGACGGCGCTCGGCGCCGGCGTCCCCGTCGTCGTCGCGCCGGCGATGCACGAGCCGATGTACGACCACCCTGGCGTCCTCGACGCCCTCGACCGGCTGGAGTCGTGGGGCGTCGACCTCGTCGCGCCACGGGTCGAGGAGGGAAAGGCGAAGATCGCGAGCGACGAGGCCGTCGTCACGGCGACGGCACGCGCCGTCGACGACCGGCCCCTCGACGGGCGACACGTCGTCGTCACCGCCGGCGGCACCGTCGAGACGCTCGACCCCGTGCGCGTCCTGACGAACCGCGCGACCGGCCGGACGGGCCGGGCCGTCGCGCGCGCCTGTCACGTCCGCGGCGCCGACGTCACGCTCGTCCACGCCGGCCTCGACGACCCGCCGGCGACACCCGGCGTCGAGACGGTCGCCGTCGAGTCGACCGCGGACCTGCTGGCGGCGACGCTCGACGCCTGCGACGGCGCCGACGCCCTCGTCGCCGCCGCCGCGGTCGGTGACTTCACCGCCGAGGCGCGGAGCGAGAAGATACGCTCCGGGGAGCCGCTGACGCTCGACCTCCGGCCGACCCCGAAGGTTATCGACGAGGTGCGCGCGACGGCCCCGGACCTGCCGGTCGTCGGGTTCAAACTCGAGCCCGGCGCGGACGACGAGACGATGGTCGCCGCGGCGCGACGCCTCCTCGACCGCGCGGGGCTGTCGATGGTCGTCGCGAACGACACCGAGGCGCTGGGGGGCGACCGGACGCGTGCGCTCCTCGTCGGACCGGCAGACGACGTCGACCGGTTCGAGGGCTCGAAGAGCGGCCTCGGCCTGCGCGTGGCGGACGCGCTCGCCCCGCTCTGTTAGTCGTCGCGCTCCTCGGGGTCGGGACCGGACCAGGAGACGCCCTCGAGGAACGGCACGCCCATGCGCTGGGCGGCGCGGGATATCATGTGTGCGCCGGTCGGCGCCGTGAGAAACAGAAAGAGGACGGTCACGAGCGCCGTCAGCCCCTCGTCGCCGGGGCCGAACCGCGCGACGCCGGCGAGGGCGACACTCGCGGCGCCGAGTGTCGTCGCCTTCGAGGTGGCGTGCATCCGGTTGTAGACGTTCGGCAGGCGAACGATACCGACCGTCCCGACGGTGAGGAAGGCGGCGCCGACGACGACGAACAGGACGACGAGCGCGGACCGGACCGGCCCGAGCGCGGGCGCGGCGCCGCCCTCGGCGGCCAGCGGGACGAGTACGGTCATTCGACGATATCCCCCTCGGTCACGTAGCGCGCGACCGAGATGGTGGTCAGGAAGCCGATGATGGCGAGGACGAGGCTCACGTCGACGAAGAACGCCTGCCCCGTCAGCAGAGCGTAGAGGACGGCGATGGCGACGACGTTCGTCCCGATCGTGTCGAGTCCGACCACCCGGTCTGGCGTCGTCGGACCACGGACCACCCGGTAGCCGATCAACAGCGTCAGCACCGCAGAGAGCGCTAGCGCGACCTCGAGGAGGAGGGCGACGACACCCGTCGCCGGCGCCGCGCCGCCCGCGCTAACCACCGTGCTCACCCCCTGCCAGGTCCGGGTCGTCACGCCCAGCCGTGTCGTCGGGCGTCGCGCCGCCGTCGGTCGTCGGACGCGCCGGCACCGGGTCGCCGGGCTTCAGGCGCTCCTCGAAGACGACGAGCAGGTAGTCCTCCCAGCGACGGATCGGCTCGACGACGGCGTCGCGGTCGGTCCCGTCGATGCTGTGGACGTACAGGGCGTTCGTCGCCGGGTCGTAGTCCATCGTGAGCGTGCCGGGGGTGAGGGTAACGCTGTTCGCGAGCGTGGTGACCGCGAGGTCAGACTCCACTCGGAGCGGCACCTCGACCACCGCCGGGTCGATCGGCATCGACGGCGCGACCACCCGTAGCGCCACGTCGACGTTCGCCGTCACCAGCTCCCAGACGAACGTCACGGCGTAGAGCGCGGCGTACGGCAGGGGCCGGAGACTGGCGTCCAGCCCCGTCACCGGCCGGTAGAACTGCCGGACGACGTACGCGAGCGGGAGGCCGAGCCCCAGCCCGATGAGCCCCTCCTCGGCAAGCCGAACCGGCGTCAGCGACACACCACGGACGGCCAGCCAGACGAGCGCGAGGACGATACCCATCGCGAGCCAGCCGACGCCGTTGTTTCCGCTCTCTGGGGCGTCGTCCGTCGCTTCGGTGCTCACGACGACCGCACCTCCGCGGGGTCGACCGCGTCGACGTAGCCCTCGGTGTCGAGCGCCGCCTCCGCCGCGCCCTCCGCGCCGGCGACGAGCGCCTCGCCGCCGACGCCGAGGCCGACGACCGCCAGCGCGAGCGTCACGACTGCGGCCACCTGGACGACCAGCGCGGCGGCTGCCCGTCCGCCGTCGGTCGCCGCGTCCGGCGCCGGCTCGCCGCCAGTCGTCGGTCGAGGCACCGGCAGGCGCGCCCGGACAGTCTCGGACGGCTCGCCCCAGAAGCCCGCGACCCACGCCCGACTGTAGTACGCGAGGGTCAGCACCGCGCCGGCCAGCGCCACCACGAGCGCGAGCGCCGCGCCCTGCCCGCCGGCGCCGAGTGCGCGAGCGCCCGTGTCGAAGACGAGAAGCTTCCCGAGGAAGCCCGCGAGCGGGGGAGTCCCGACGAGGCCGAGCGCGAAGACGAGGAAGGCGCCCGAGAGAACCGGTGCGCGGCGAGCGACGCCGCCGAGGTCGCCGAACCGCGTCGTCCCGAACACGTCCCGGAGCGTCCCGGCGACGAGGAAGAGCCCGGACTTCGCCAGCCCGTGGTTGAACGCGTAGACGAGCGCCGCCGTGACCCCGAGCGTCCGGACCTCCGGGGCCGTCGCGCCGACGGCCAGCGGCAGGAAGACGAACCCGATCTGACTGATCGAGGAGTGTGCGAGCACGCCCTCGACGTCCGACCGCGAGAGCGCCGCGACGCCGCCGAACAGCACGCTCGCGGCTGCGAGGACGAACAGGACGGGGCCGAGAAAGGCGAGCGCCGACTCGCCGGCGACGCCCGGAAGCTCGACGGGCAGCGGCGCGGTCCCGAACACGGTGAATCCGACCCGCACGACTGCGTACAGCCCGACCTTCTTGACGACGCCCGCGAGCAGCGCCGTCACCGGCGCCGGCGCCGCGCGGTATGCCGCCGGCACCCACGCGTGGAACGGCACCAGCCCGGCCTTCAGCGCGAAGACAGAGACGAGAAGCGCGAGGAGTCCGAGCGTGGGCGCGACCGAGACGCCGTACGCCGCCGGGTCGGCCAGCCGCCGTGCCAGGTCGGCCATGTTCAGCGTCCCCGTCGTCGCGTAGAGGCCGCCGACGGCGAGGAGCATCACGGCGCTCCCGACGAGGTTGAGGACGACGTAGTACAGCGCCGCGCGGGTGTGGCTCGCCCCGGAGTAGAAGCCGACGAGGACGTAACTCGCCATCAGCATCACCTCGAACCAGACGAACAGGTTGAACAGGTCGCCGGTGAGCACCGAGCCGGTGACACCGGCGGTCATCAGGTGGACGAGCGGATGAAAGGAGAGTCGCTGGCCGTAGTCGCCGACGGCGACGACGGCGTAGACGACGACCGGGACCAGGACCACCGCCGAGAGCACGAGCAGGAACGCCGACAGCGCGTCGGCGACGAAGACGATACCGAAGGGGGGCTCCCACCCGCCCGCGGCGTGGACGAGCGGTGTCGACGTTCCGAGCGGCGTCGCGACGGCCCGGACGAGGACCGCGACACTCGCGGCGTACGCCAGCGCGCCGAGCAGACTGACCGCACGGACGACACGACCGTCCGCGAGGCCGCCGACGCCCAGCGTCGCGACGGCGGTCACGAGCGCGACGAGCAACGGCCCGACGACGGAGGTGCTACTCACCGGCTCCTCCCAGGTCCTCGAGGTCTATCGTGCCGTTCTCCTCGTGGACGCGGTAGGTCAACACCAGCGCCAGCGCCGTCGTTCCGAAGCCGATGACGATTGCCGTGAGCACGAGCGCCTGCACCAGCGGGTCGGTCGTGCCGCCCGAGACGGGCGCAGCGCCCTCGAATCCGCCCATCGTCACGAGGTACGCGTTCGCGCCCTGTCCGACGATGGCGACACCGAACACCACCTGGACGACGTCGCGGCGGAGGACGAGAAACGTGCCGACGGCGAACAGCGTCCCGAGCGCCAGCGCCAGAACGAGCTGTGTCACTCCGCACCCACCTCCGCGACGACGACGAGCAGCGCCCCGACGACCGTGAAGTACACCCCGAGGTCGAACGCGAGCGCGGTCGCCGCCTCCAGCTCCCCGTAGAGCGGCAGCTCGACGAAGAAGACGGCCTGTGTCAGGAACGCGCCGCCGAGGACGAACGGCACCAGCCCGCTGACCAGCGCGACGCCGAGCCCGACGGCGAACAGCGCGCGGTAGGCACCGACCAACCCGTCGGTCGCCCCGAGCGTCTCCCCGAGGTAGTCTCCGCCGAAGATGACGTAGACGAGGACGAGCGCCGTCGCCGTCAGCACGCCGCCGATGAACCCGCCGCCGGGGAGGTTGTGCCCCTGGAGGAGCAGCGCAACCGCCGTCATGAGTATCAGCGGTACGACCAGCCGGGTTATCGTCCGGGCGATGACGGTCGTTCGACGGTCGTACGGCGACGGCGGACGCTCCTCGTCGGGGACGCTCACGGCGAGCACCTCCGCGAGCCGTTGGCAGGGAACACGGTGACCGTGCTCACGGCGTCTCACCCCGGTCGCGCATCCGCACCAGCGTCAGCACCGCCAGCGCCGCCATCGCGACGACGGTTATCTCGCCGAGCGTGTCGATCCCGCGGAAGTCGACGAGGACGACGTTGACCACGTTGCCGCCCCCGCCCCAGTCGACGAGCACCGGGCCGTGCTCGGCCGGGAGCCCCGCCCGCTCGGACAGGGTCGTCGCGAGCGCGTCGTTCGGGTCGGCTGCCGTCGTGAGCAGCACCGTCGCCGCGACGGTGGCGCCGACGACGAGCGAGAGCACACCGTCGCGAACCGCCCGTGCCGACCCGATCTCACCGTAGAACGCCGGCAGACGGTGGAGGACGAGGAGGAACAGCACCAGGAGGAGCGTCTCGACGACGAGCTGTGTCAGCGCGAGGTCCGGTGCGTCGGCGAGGACGTAGAGGATGGCCAGCATCGACCCGAGGATCGAGAGCGTGAGCACGCCGGCGACGTGCGAGGGAGCCCGGAGGACGGCGACCGCGGCGACGACGGCGACGACGGCGACGACGGCCATCGCGGCGGTCACGCCCGGCCCGACCCCCGTCGGAACGGGCAGGACGACACCGGCGGCGACGTAGCCCGCGAGCGCGAGGGCCGCCGTCGCGCCGACGGCCATCGCGGCGTAGCTCCGGAGCAGCCCCGTCTGGACCGCCGGGGTCGTTCGCAGGCTCAGCCACGGGAGCGTCGCCATCGCACCGTCGTACCAGTAGTCCGCGCGGAGGGACGGGCGGGCGGCCAGCAGGCCGGCCAGCCAGTCGTGGAGCCGACCGTAGCCGCGGTAGGAGACGGCGCCGACCGCGATCGTGACCGCGCTCATCGCGAGCGGCGGCGAGACCTTCATGAGCGACGGCACCGAGAAGCCGTGTGCCTCGCCGGAGACCGTCGCCGCGTACGTCGACCCGATCAGTCCGTCGACGAACGCCTGCGGCGCGGCAGTGACGGCGAGCACCAGTCCGCCCAGGAGGACGACGGGCGCGAGCATCGCGGTCGGCGGACTGTGAACCTCGCCGAGCGCGTCGGGCCGGTCGCCGTAGAACACCGCCGCGAACCGCACCGAGTAGAGGACGGTGAACACGGAGCCGACGACGGCGACGACGGGAAACAGCCACGCCGCGCCGCCGACCGCGCTGGCCGTCTCGTAGGCCGCGTCGAACAGGAACTCCTTCGAGTAGAAGCCCGCGAACGGCGGGAGCCCCGCCATCGACAGGCAGGCGACGGTCGCGACGGCGGCGGTGACCGGCAGGTCGCGCCGGAGGCCGCTCAGCTCGGCGAGCGTCCGTGTCCCGGCCTCGTGTGCGAGGATCCCCGCGACGAGGAACAGCGCGGCCTTGAACGCCGCGTGGTTCAGAACGTGGAACGCCCCGGCCTCGGCACCGGTCGCCTCCGCGAAGCCGAAGCCGGCGACGATGAGACCGAGGTGCGAGGCCGTCGAGTACGCGAGCAGCTCCTTCACGTCCGTCGCCTGGACCGCGAGCACCGCACAGACCGTCATCGTCAGCAGGCCGAGCGCCGCGAGGACGAGCGTCCACGCGCCGACGAGCGACGCCTCGGCGGGGAGAAACAGGGGGCGGAGCCGTCCAACGAGGTAGACCCCGGCTTTCACCATCGTCGCGGAGTGGAGAAAGGCCGAGACGGGCGTCGGCGCCTCCATCGCGTCCGGCAGCCAGACGTGTGCCGGCACCTGCGCCGACTTCGTCGCGGCCCCGAGGGCGACGAGGAGCAGCGTCGGGACGAACAGGCCGACGTCGCCGAGCGCCTCGCGCACCTCCGGCGCGCGGTCGACGAGCGCCGAGACGACGTACGTCGGCTCGCCGCCCTGTCCCGCGGCCCACGCCAGCAGGAGGAAGCCGACGAGCATGAACAGTCCGCCCGCGACGGTGACGACGAGCGACTTCCGGGCCGCCCGCACCGACGAGTCGCGGTCGGAGTAGTGTCCGATGAGCAGGAAGGAGGTGATCGAGGTGAGTTCCCAGAAGACGAACAGCGCGACGAGGTCGCCGGCCAGCGCGACGCCGAGCATCGACCCCATGAACGCGAGGAGGACGGCGTAGTACTTCGCCAGGCCCGGCTCGCCGTGCATGTAGCCGGCAGAGTAGGTGAACACGAGGACGCCGACGCCGGCTGCGAGAAACGATATCAAGAGGGCGAGACCGTCGACGTGCAGGGCAAAGGCGACGTCCAGCGCCGGGATCCACTCGACGCTCACGGTCCCCTCGACGCCTCGGCGCCAGAGGTCCGTCACGAGGCCGAGACAGACGAGCGCGACCGCCGCGGCGGCGTAGCCGGCCCGCTCGGCGGCGACCCGCACCGCGAGCGGGATGAGCAGCGAGCCGACGAACGGCAGGACCACGACCGCCGCCGTCTGGCCGAGCGGTGGTGTCACGACAGACCCGACGGACAGGTCGGTCTTAGGCCTTTTCGCTCGGGACGTTCCGAACCACTACCTACTTGCCGGGGGGGCGGCACAGGAGCGGCATGGATCTGCTTCGGGAGTCGCTCCTCGAGGCCCCGATAATCGAAAAGGAGGGCGGCTACGAGTACTTCGTCCACCCGGTGAGCGACGGAGTGCCGATGCTCGAGCCGGAGCTCCTCCGCGAGATCGTCATCCGGATCATCCGGAAGGCCGAGCTGGAGGACGTAGACAAGATCGTCACGCCGGCGGCGATGGGCATCCACATCTCGACCGCGGTGTCGCTGATGACCGACATCCCGCTGGTCGTCATCCGGAAGCGCCGCTACGGCCTCGCTGGCGAGGTGTCGCTCACCCAGCAGACCGGCTACTCCGAGGGCGAGATGTACATAAACGACGTCGAGCCGGGTGACGCCGTCCTGGTTCTCGACGACGTACTCTCGACCGGCGGGACGATGAAGGCCATCCTCGACGCGCTGAGTCACATCGGCGCCGAGGTCACCGACGTCGTGGCGGTGATCAAGAAGGCCGGCGAGAACGACCTCGACGACACCGACTACCGGGTCAAGACGCTGATCAACGTCGACGTCGCGGACGGCGCGGTACGGGTCGTCGACCCCGCCGGCGACGGCTGAGGCTACGACTCCGACGACCCGTCGTCGGCGCGCTCCCCGTCCGGCACTCGCACCCCGGACGGCGGGTGCCGAAGGTGACACGCCACCTCGTGGTCCGGCGACCCCGCGACGGACTGGCGCGTCGGCTCGTGGGCCTCACAGGGGGTCGTGACCGCCTCCGAGAGCGCGTCGAGCGCCGTCTCGTGGTCGCCGTCGGCCAGCGCCGACAGCGCCGTCGCCACCGCCGTCTCGACCGTCGGGTCGCCGACACGGTCCGGCAGGTCGAACTCGTCCCGGAGCGCCGCGACCGTCTCCGTCTCGCCGAGCGCCGTCCCGTCGTCGCCCGCCGGCGCGTAGAGTTCGGCTACCGCCGCCACGTCGACGTCGTCGGCTGCGATCCGCTCGCGTGCGTCGAGGACCCGTCGCCACGTCGCCTGTTCGAGGTCGACCTCCGCCGGCTGGATGACCTTCGGACAGCGGGTGTGGAACCGGCAGCCCGACGGAGGGTCGCCCGCGCTCGGCACCGACCCGGAGAGCCGGATCGTCCGCCCCGGTGCCTCCGGGTCCGGCTGCGGGATAGACGAGAGCAGCGCCTCCGTGTAGGGGTGGTCCGGCGCCTCGAACAGGCGCTCTGTCGGGGCGATCTCGACCACCTCACCGAGGTACATCACCGCGACGCGGTCGGCCACCTCGCGGACGACACTCAGGTCGTGGCTGATGAACACCATCGCGATCCCGAACTCGGCCTGGAGGTCGGCGAGGAGGTCGAGGACGCTGCTCTTGACCGAGACGTCGAGCGCGCTGACCGGCTCGTCCGCGACGACGAGCCGGGGGTTGACCACCAGCGCGCGGGCGACGGCGATCCGCTGGCGCTGTCCCCCCGAGAACTCGTGCGGGAAGCGGCTGTAGTCGTCAGCCGCGAGGCCGACCCGCTCGAGGAGGTCCTCGCCGACGGCGCGTCGCCGCGTCCGGTCGGAGACGCCGTGGATCCGGAGCGGCTCGGTGACCGACTCGCCGACACTCATCCGGGGGTCGAACGAGGAGGTCGGGTCCTGAAAGATCATCTGCGCCTCGCGTCGGAACTGCTTCAGCTCGCGGTCGTCGAACGCGGTCACGTCGTCGCCGTCGAACAGCACCCGGCCGCCGGTCGGCTCCTCCAGCCGGAGCGTCGTCGTCGCGACCGTCGACTTGCCACAGCCGGACTCGCCGACGAGACCGAGCGTCTCACCCGCCGCGAGGTCAAACGAGACACCGTCGACGGCCCGGATCGAGCCGACCTGTCGCTGCAACAGCCCCTCGGTCACCGGGTAGTGCTTCTCGAGCCCCTGAACCGACAGCAGCGGGTCACCCACCGCGGTCGTCCTCCTCGGACCACGCGACCTCGCGGTCGAGGCGCGCGGCGTCGTAGTCCGCGCCGTGGAAGACGCAGGCCGCGACGTGCTCGCGGCTGGCCCCGGAGTCGGGTGCGGACTCCGTCCCGTCCGGCGGCTCTGTCGACGACGCGGCGACCGGCGCCCCAGCCGACGGATCGCGGACGGTCGGCTTCGTCGCCGGGTCTGTCCCGGCCCCCGCCGCGTCCTCGTCCGCGACCGGGGCGAGCGGCGGGTGGTCGCCCCCGCGACAGTCCTCGACCGCGAACGGACACCGCGGCGCGAACCGACAGCCAGCCGGCGGGTCGGTCGCGTCCGGCAGCCCGCCCGGTATCGCGCCGTTCGACTCGCCTCTGCCCGGCAGACAGGCGAGCAGCGCCCGGGTGTACGGGTGGGCCGGCGACTCAAACAGCCGGTCGACCGGTGCGCGCTCCATCACCCGGCCCGCGTACAGCACGACCACCCGGTCGGCGACGCGGGCGACCACGCCGAGGTCGTGGGTGACGAAGAGGACGGCCATGCCGAACTCGGCCTGGAGGTCGGCGATGAGGTCGAGGATCTGGGCCTGTATCGTCACGTCGAGTGCAGTCGTCGGCTCGTCGGCGATGAGGAGGTCCGGCTCGCCGGCGAGCGCGACGGCCACGAGGACGCGCTGTTTCATGCCGCCGCTCAGCTCGTGTGGATAGGCGTCGGCGGTCGCGGCGGGATCGGGGATGTCGACCCGACCGAGGAGGTCGACGGCGCGCTTGCGGGCGGCGCGTCGCGAGACGTCCTCGTGGATCTGAACAACCTCGGCAACCTGCCAGCCGACGGTGTGGACCGGGTTGAGCGCGTCCTGCGGGTTCTGGAAGACGTGTGCGATCTCCGCGCCGCGAATCGATCGGAGACGTCGCTCGTTCGCCGCCGTCAGGTCCTCGCCGCGGAACGCGACCCGGCCCGTTATCTCGCCCGGCGGGCACTCGACCAGCCGAGTGATCGACTCGGCCGTGACGGTCTTGCCGCTGCCCGATTCACCGACGAGACAGACCGTCTCGCCGGCCCGGACGTCGAACGAGACGCCGTCGACGGCCCGGACCACGCCGTCGTCCGTGTGGAAGTGAGTGTGCAGGTCCGTGACGCGCAAGAGCGGGTCGGCACGGTCTGGCGTGGTGTGTCTACTCATCTGTTCACCGTGGGTCGATTGCGTCGCGCAGGGCGTCGCCGACGAAGTTGAACGCGAGAACGGTCAGGAACAGGAACAGGCCGGGAACGGTGCTGATCCACGGCGCGTTCGGCAGGTCCGACCGGCCCGCCGAGATGGTCCGCCCCCACGAGAACACGTCGGGGTCGCCGAAGCCGAGGAAAGAGAGCGACGCCTCGCCGAGGATGAAGACGGGGATCGAGAGCGTGGCGGCGGTGATGACCGTCGAGGAGACGTTCGGGATCAGGTGCCGGCGGATCGTCCACCACCGACCCGCGCCGGCGGCCTCGGCGGCTCGTATGTACTCTTCTTCCCCCCGCTGGAGCGCCTCGGACCGCACGAGACGGGCGGTCCCCTCCCACGAGAACAGGCCGTAGAGCACGATGATCAGGAGGAGGCTCGCGCCGTAGAGGTAGATGAGGAGCAACAGCAGGATGAACACGGGAAACGTCTGCTGGAGGTCGACGTAACGCATCAGTGCCTCGTCGACGTAGCCGCCGAAGTACGCCGCCGCCGTCCCGACGACGGTGCCGATGCTGATGGCGAACGCCATCGATATCAGTCCCACTTCGAGGCTGACGCGCATCCCGTAGACGATCAGGTGCCAGATCGGTCGGCCCTGAGCGTCCGTGCCGAGGGCGTGTTCCCACGACCCACCCATGAACACCGGCGGCTGGTAGGCGGCGCCGTAGTCGATAGCCTCGTTCGGCGCCGTCCAGATCAGTGGGCCGAGCAGGCCGACGAGGAAGACACTCCCCAGGAACGCGAGCGACACGACCGCCGCACGGTTCTCCCGGAACTCGCCCCAGTAGTACGCCGTCAGTCGGCGGTTGCGCGCGAGCGGCAGGGCGGCGTGGAAGACGCCGAGCCCGAGGACGACGACGAGGAGCCACTCGACGCCGGTGACGTCCCAGCCGATCCCCGGAACTGTCGGGGCGTCGTTCGCGACGACCGCGTAGTCGTAGACGAAGGCGGCGACGAGCGCGAGAGAGACGAGCACCTCGGCGAGCGCGGTCGTGGACGGCCCGGTGGAGCCGGCGTCGTCCACCGCTGCCCAGTCGATACCCTCGAATCCCGTCCCGCGTGCGGTCCCGCCGTCCGTGGTGGGTTCGTCGCCGTCCATCACCGGTCACCGTAGTCGATCCGGGGGTCCAGCGCGACGTACGCGAGATCCTGGAGCAGGTTACCCATGATAGCGATGAACACGGGGATGAGCGTCGTCGCGAGCACCAGCGGCGTGTCCTTCTGCTGGATCGCCTCGAGGGCGAGCCGACCTAGCCCCGGAATCTGGAAGATGGTCTCGATTATGAACGACCCGGCGAACAGGACGACGAGGACGTCGGCGATGAGGATCGTCGAGAGCGGCACCAGCGCCACACGGAGGATATGCCGGGTGAGCACGCGCCACTCAGAGGCACCTTTGGCCCGCGCGGTCTTGACGAACGCCGACCGTGCGTACTCGATCGCCTGCGCCCGCGAGTAGCGCATCTGTCCGGCAACGGACGCGGTAGAGAGGACGACGACCGGCAGGAGGAGCTGCTTGGCGTTCTGGACGGAGAAGAGCGCGACACTGGTGTCGTAGAACGTCGGCAGCCAGCGTAACCCGACCCCGAAGACGAGGATGAGGACGATGGCGAACCAGAAGTTCGGAATCGAGATACCGAAGTACGCGACGAACGAGCCGAGGTAGTCGGTCGGCGTGTAGCGGTTCAGCGCCGAGTAGAGGCCGATCCCGTAGCCCAGAAGCGCGCTGACGACCACCGCAGGGACGAAGTACTGCGCGGAGTACACCCACGCCTCGCCGATCGCGCCGAGGACGGACTGGCCCTGGCTGAACGAGTAGCCCCAGTCGAGGGTGACGATACTCGTCATGTAGTCGACGTACTGCGCCTCGACCGGTCTGTCGAGGCCGCGGCGCTCTAGGTAGCGCTCGCGGACGGCGTCGTAGTCCTGCCCGCTGGCCGCGGCCTGGGCGGCGGCGACGTCGGCGCCGGCGTTCGGCGTCACCATCAGGAGGCCGAAGGTGAGACTCACCGCGAGATAGGTGGCGACGACCGCCCAAGCGACCCGGCGGACGACGTACCACTTCATACCCATCTCGTGCTACTGATCAGCGTCCCCGCGAACTTAAATCGTGCGTGGCAGTGACACGGCGAGCGTCAGGACCCGCTGTCGGACTCGTTCGCGCTCGGCTCGTCCGCGACCGGCGTCGGCGTCCCGGCCTGTGCGGTCGAGAGCGACAGCAGACGGACGCTCGGGCCGTCGAAGAAGTTCTCTGCCTCCGGGAGTCCCTCGACACCCTCGCGGTACGCGGTGATCTGGTGTTCGCTGAACGCCCAGACGTACGGCTGGTCGCGGCTGAGAAAGCCGAACAGGTCGGTCATGATCTGCTGTGTCGCCTCCTGGCTCTCGGCGCTCGGCGCCTCGTTTATCGCACCCTGGATGTCGTAGTCGTCGGTGCGGTAGCCGTTGAAGTTGAACGTCCCCCGCGGCGTGAGCGTGAACTCGATCGGCGTCCACGGCGCGTACGGCGACGCGCTGAAGCCGACGCCGGAGAGGACGTCCCACTGCTCGCGGCTGACCGCCTGGTCGGGGGGGCCGCCGTTGTACTGGCCGACGTTGTAGTCGGGGTCGCCGGAGTAGTCCGGGTTGTTGTCGACCGAGTTGAACAGGTAGTTCTGGAGGAGCCGGTCGAAGGAGTTGCCCTCCACCGACACCGCGATTCCGGCGGCCTCCAGCCGCTGGCGCAGGAAGTTCCCGACGATCTCGCCCTCCTGATCGGAGTTCTCGATCACGACCGTCAGCTCCACCTGCTCGCCGTCCGGGCCGATCAGCCGGTCCTGTCCGTCGTAGCCGTAGTCGCTCGACGTGCCCGACGCGAGCTTCTGGCGCGCCTGCTCGACAGACGCATCGAAGGTCGTGATCTTCGCGTCGTCGTAGTACGGCCCCCACCGCGGGTGGAAGGTGTCGATCGGGCTCGCGTTGCCGTTCTTTATCTGGTCGATGAGCGTGTCCCTGTCGAGCAGGTGTGCGAGCGCCTGTCTGACCTCGCGGGTCCGGAGCTGGTCCCAGCCGTTCGCGCGGAAGTTGAGGTTGAGCCAGAACACACCCGATCCGAACTCCGAGGTCCACGTCTCGACCCCTGTCGACGAGGAGAGCTCCCCTCTCTTTCGGGCCTCGACACCGATACTCGTGATGTCGCCGGCCTTCAGCGCCGAGTAGCCGGTCGTCCGTTCGTCGAACACCTGGTAGGTGTAGCTGTCTATCGACGGTGCGTCTCCGTACTCCCCGCCGCCGACGTCCGTGTCGGCGAGATAGTAGTCGTCGTTTGCCGACAGCACCATCCGCTGGCCCTTGTTCCACGAGACGAGTTCGAACGGACCGAGGTTGCCGTTCAGCTCTCCGGAGGTGACCGCGTCGTCGCGGTTCAGCCCCTGGAGGTCGCCCTCGCCGCCGCCACTCGGTTCGTACTCCTGGATCAGTCCCTTCGGGAGTATCGGGACGCCGTAGAGGACGTCCTCGTGGAGCCAGTTCGGGCGACGCTCCGGCAGACGTGCCTCGAAGGTCAGCTCGCCGGTCTGGACGTACTCGATCGGTTCACCGCCGGCGAAAAACGAGGGGCGCTGTGAGTACTGCGCCCAGTCGGCCTGGAAGAAGTTCGTCGCGCAGTAGACGTAGTCCTCGGCGGTCAACTGGCCGTAGCCCGCCCCCCACTCCAGCCCGTCGCGAACCCGGTAGCTGACGGTCTGTGCGTCGTCGGAGAGCGTCCACTCCGAGAGTAGCCGGCCCTCGAAGCCGACGTCCTCGTCGTCGATTACACCGCCGGTGTCGTACAGCAGGTCGAGACGGCTCGACGTCGCCTCGTCGCTGATGACCGCGGGGCTGATACTCTGGGCTGCGGACGTCGCCCCGGCGATGTACGACCGGTCGCCCGGCCCGATCTCGTACTGCGGACCGTCCCCGGAGTCGGTCTCGTCGCGATCGCCGCTTTCGTCGCTACACCCGGCGACGCTGACCGAGAAGCCAGCCGCCGCGAGTGACCTGAGCAGTCGGCGCCGGCGGAGCGACGCCGGCCCCCGATCCTCTCCCATAGAGACGTGTCACCGCGCCAAGCGGCATAAATCGTCCGCCGGCCCTACCCGACCGAGCGGACGACGAACGTCGCCTCGGTGAGCGACTCGCTCCGACAGCGTGGGCAGCGCGACGGGCGAGCAACCGGGTCGTCGAAGTCGGCGAACCCGCAGTCGCGACACTCCGGCGGCGCGACCAGAAAGCGCTCGTCGGTCTCCTCGACCGACCGCGCGACGTGTCTGAGGTGGTCGTACAGCGCAGAGCGGGGCGCGCCGACGCGCGTCGACAGGTCGGAGACCGTCGCCGGCTCCTCCCGGAGGGCGTCGCGGACGCGCTGGCGAGTCGTCCTGTCGTCCACGGAGAGAGACGGACCGCCACCGTCTCGGCTCTTTCGGTCACGCGGAGCGGACGATCACCACGTCGTAGGCGCGGTCCGCGGCGACGGTGGAGCCGACGCTCGTCACGGCGGAGACGAGTCGACCGGCGTTCTCGCTGCCGACGAACACCGTCGAGGCCTCCTCGCGACGGGCGGCGTTGCGGATCGCCGTCGCGACCGTGCCGGGCGGAGCACGTCGACCGACCAGCTCGTAGCGAAACACCGCTGCCGGGGCGTTCTCCACGACTCGGGCGCGCAGACGCTCGGCGATCGTATCGGTATCGAACACCTCGTCGTCGCCGATCCAGCCGTGGTCGCGGGCGTAACTCGCGTTCTGGTCCGGAACGGCGGTCAGCGCCACCACCCGATCGTCCGTCGACGCGGCGAACTCCTGGGCGCGGGTCAGCGCAGCCGCGGCGAGGTCCGAGCCGTCGAACGCGACGAGGAAGGTCATCGCCGGGGTGTGGTCCGGCGGAAGCAAACGTCTGTCGGGTGAGGGGAAAGAACCAAGCCGGCGCTGTCGGTGTACCGCGCATGGATGCCGTCGTGCTCGCGGGGGGGTACGCCACCCGGCTCTGGCCCGTCACGCGTAACCGGCCGAAGATGTTCCTGCCCGTCGGCGACGAGACGGTCATCGACTCCGCGTTCGCCGACCTGGAGTCCGACGACCGGATCGAGACAGTGTACGTCTCGACGAACGAGCGGTTCGCCGACGACTTCGCCGACTACCTCGCCGACAGTCGGTTCGAGAAGCCCGTCCTCTCCGTCGAGGACACCACCGGCGAGAGCGAGAAGTTCGGCGTCGTCGGGGCGCTGGCCCAGCTCATCGACCGCGAGGGCGTGACCGACGACCTGGTGGTGGTCGCGGGCGACAACCTGATCAGCTTCGACCTCGCGGAGTTCGGCGACTTCTTCGCCGACGCCGGGACGCCGGCGATCGTGGCGTACGACGTCGGCTCACGCGAGCGGGCGAAGTCCTACGGCCTGGTCGAGCTCGACGGCGACCGGGTCGTCGACTTCCAGGAGAAGCCAGAGGAGCCGCGGTCGACGCTCGTCTCCGTCGCCTGTTACGGCTTTCCGGCGGCGGTGCTCCCGCTGTTCGACGAGTACCTCGCCGACGGCGAGAACCCGGACGAGCCCGGGTGGTTCGTCCAGTGGCTCCAGGAGCGTGGCCCGGTCCACGCCTTCACCTTCGACGGCGCGTGGTTCGACATCGGAACGCCGGAGGCGTACCTCGAGACGGTCGCGTGGGCGCTCGACGGCGACGCGAAGGTCCACCCCGACGCCACCGTCGAGGACGGCGAGATCGGCGGCGGGTCACACGTCATGGCCGGCGCGACGGTGCGCGACGCCGTCGTCGAGGGGTCGGTGGTGTTCCCCGAGGCCACGGTAGAG
Organism: uncultured Haloferacaceae archaeon; assembly: GCA_964512675.1. Taxonomy (GTDB): domain Archaea; phylum Halobacteriota; class Halobacteria; order Halobacteriales; family Haloferacaceae; genus A07HB70. The sequence goes on from CAZEJR010000008.1 coordinate 19,751, forward strand.
AGGTGCGCGGTGACCGACTCCGTCGTCGACGAGCACGCGCGGGTGGTCGACACCGACCTCGAAGAGGCGCTCGTCGGGAGCTACTCCCGCGTGCTCGCGCCGTCCGGCCCAGACTGAACCAGCCGGGCGTCGGTGACGTGTACCCGACCGCGTCGCCCGTCCCACTTCGTCTCGTAGTCGGCGTCGATGCGTCCGTCCATGTGCGGGCCGGCGACGACGAGCGTCTCGAACTCGCCGCCCTCGCCGAGCGGGTGGACGCCGCGACGGTCACGGAGCGCGAGGAGGTCGTCGAGCGCCGCGCCGTCAAGGCGGCGCCAGAGCCACGACTCGTCGAGGCCGGCGGCGGCGACGGCGACGACCCGGATCTCGAAGCCGGCGTCGACCATCGCGCGCCCGAGGCGCTCGGGGTCCTCGCCGTAGAGCGGGGCGAACAGCTCCAGGTCGAGGCGGTCACACAGCGCCGCGACGCGCGAGGTCTGGTACTCGCTCTCGACGGCGCCGGCTGTCACGCCCGCGACGTCGCCGTCGACGACGAGGCCACGGAGCGCGCGCTCCAGCGGCGCGAGTTCGCGGTCGCCCTGTGCGCCCGCGTCCGTCGCCGCCGTCGCGTCCAGGTCGTCTGCGGTCACCTCGACGTGGTCGATGCCGACGGCCCCGGCGGCGAGCCGTGTCAGGTCCGTCTCCGGAACGTGGTACATGTACGAGTCCGCGCTCGGGTGGACGGTGAGGAGGTGCGAGACGGGGCGTCCGGTCTCCAGTGCGCGGTAGAGCGCCCACGACGAGTCCTTGCCGCCGGAGAACAGCGCGACCCACGAGCCGTCGCTCATGACGCGTGTACGTCGCGGGTGGGTAAACCGGCTTCGTTCGTCCGGCGGCGCGCGGCTCCTCGCCTCTCGGGACCGCAGCGGGTGCGGCGAAACCGCCGGGGCAGGCCGCGGGCGGCGCCACACACTCGTCGTCCTCGGTCTCGGCTGTCGCATCGGGGCACTCGCCGCGCTAGTCGTGCCGGAAACACCGGTGTCCGGTGAACGTCATCGCCACCCCGTGGTCGTCGCAGGCGGCGACGACGTCCTCGTCGTTGACGCTCCCGCCGGGCTGGACCACCGCCTCGACGCCGGCCTCGGCGGCGGCCTCGACGCCGTCCGGAAACGGGAAGAACGCGTCGGAGGCCATCACCGCACCCGCTGGAGACTTCCCGTCGGCGTGGTCGCGTGCCTTCCGCGCCGCGAGGTCGACGGCGTCGACGCGGGACACCTGCCCCGCGCCGATACCCACCGTCTCCCGGCCCGTCGCGAGGACGATACCGTTCGAGGTGACGCCTTTCAGCGCGCGCCACGCGAACAGCATCGTCTCGACCTCCGCGTCGGTCGGGGTGCGGTCGGTCACCGTCTCGAGGTCGTCTGCGGTCGGTGCCCAGTCGTCGCGCTCCTGTACCAGCGCTCCCCCGACGAGGTCGACGGTCGTCAGGCGGTCGCGCCCGGCGTCGAGCGGCCCGACCGACAGGACACGGAGGCTGTCGCTCTCGCGCAGGACGGCGAGCGCGCTGTCGGTGTAGTCCGGCGCCACCAGCACCTCCTTGAACGAGTCCGTCACGGCGTCTGCGGTCGCGGCGTCACAGGCCCGGTTCAGCGCGACGACGCCGCCGAACGCGCTCATCGGGTCGGTTGCGAGTGCGTCCCCGTAGGCGGTCGCGACGTCGTCGGCGACGGCGACGCCCGCCGGTGTCGCGTGTTTCACCACCACCGCGGCGGGGTCGTCGTACTCCCGGACGACGTCGAGGGCGTGGTCGGCGTCGTTGTAGTTGTTGTACGACAGCGCCCTCGCGCCGGGGTTGTGCTGTGGCGCACGGACCACGGAGGCCGGCGCGTCGGGACCGGTCGGAGACTCGTACAGGGCAGCCGCCTGGTGGGGGTTCTCGCCGTAGCGCAGGCGCCGCGTCCGGTCGCCGCTGGTCTGGCGACGCGCGGGGAAGGCACCGCCGTCGTCGCCCTCGACGGTCACGCGCCCGTCCTCGACGATCACGCGGTCCTCGGTGAACCAGCGGACGACGCGGGGGTACGCGAGGAACTCCGCCTCCTCGCGCACGCGGCGCTCGAGCGCCGCGACGTCGTCGTCCTCGTAGGCCGGCACCGTCTCCTGTGTCACGATCGGTCCGTCGTCGACGCGTTCGGTGAGGACGTGGACGGTGCAGCCGGTGACCTTCACGCCTGCGTCCAGCACCTGCTCGTGCGCGTCGCTCCCCGGAAACGCGGGGAGAAGCGACGGGTGGACGTTCAGCGCCGTCGGCGCGGCGTCGAGAAACGTCTCGCCCAGGATTCGCATGTAGCCGTCGAGACAGACCAGGTCGACGCCGTAGCCGTCGAGCGCGTCGAGCAGTCGGCGCTCGTGGTCCGCGCGGTCCTCCCCCGTGTCGGGGACGACCACCTCCGTCGGCACGCCGCGGTCGGCGGCGTCGTCGAGCACCGGCGCGTCGGCGTCGTCCGTGGCGACGACGGCGAGCGTCGCGCCGCCGGGCTCCCGGTCGGCGAGGTGAAGCAGGTTCCGGCCGCGGTTGCCCGCCATCCCAGCGATTCGCATGGGCGGCCCCGCGGCCGGTGAGGATTTACGCGTTGCGGTGGCTCCGAGCGCATCGCTTTTCACCCGACCCGCGAACTGCCGGACGTGGACCTCCCGCGCTCCGACCCGCTGGCGGCGCTCTCGCCGCTCGACGGGCGCTACGCCGGCCGCACCGCACCGCTCGTCGACCACGCCAGCGAGGCGGCGCTCGTCCGCGAGCGGGTCCGGGTCGAGGTGCAGTACCTCCTCGCGCTCGGCGACCACCCCGACGTCCCGGTCGACCTCGGCGACGGGGCGCGTGACGACCTCGAGCAGCTCGTCGACGGGTTCGACGCCGACGACGCCCGCCTCGCGAAGCGCATCGAGACAGAGGGAACAGAGCAGTACCCGGCCACCAACCACGACGTGAAGGCCGTCGAGTACCTCGTCCGCGAGCACACGCCAGCGCGACTCCACCCGTGGATCCACTTCGGGCTGACCAGCGAGGACGTGAACAACCTCGCGCGTCGCCTCCTCGTCCGCGGCGCGGTCACGGAGGTCCTCCGTCCCGCGCTCGACGAGGTGCGCGATCGACTGGTCGACCTCGCCCACGAGGGACGGGGGCTACCGATGCTCGCCCGGACCCACGGCCAGCCGGCGACCCCGACGACGTTCGGGAAGGAGATGGCCGTCTACGCGAGCCGTCTCGGCCGGACGCTCGGGCGCGTCGAGCGCGCGACGGCGGGACTGAGCGGGAAGCTCGCGGGGGCCTCGGGGACGTACGCCGCCCACCACGTCGCCCTGCCGTCGGTAGACTGGCCGGCGTTCGCCGCCGAGTTCGTCGGGACGCTCGGTCTCGAACACGAACCGCTGACGACACAGGTCCATCCCGGCGACGACCTGGCGCGTCTGTTCGACGCCCTGCGGGGGGTCAACGGCGTCCTCCTCGACCTGGACCGCGACGCGTGGGCCTACGTCTCGCGGCGCTACCTCGGCCAGCGGCACGCCGACGACGAGACGGGGTCGTCGACGATGCCGCACAAGGTGAACCCGATCGACTTCGAGAACGCCGAGGGTAACCTCTCGAAGGCGGACGCGGACCTCGCCTTCCTCGGCGACTACGTCGTCACCTCGCGGCTCCAGCGCGACCTCTCGGACTCGACGGTCAAGCGGAACGTCGGCGCCGCGCTCGCACACTGTCTCGTCGGCTACACGAAGACCGCCGCGGGGCTGGCGACGGTGGTGCCGAACGAGGCCGCGATGCGGGCCGACCTCGCAGACGAACCCGCCGTCCTCGCCGAGGCGGTCCAGACCGTTCTCCGGGGTGCCGGCCACGGGGACGCCTACGAGCGGGTGAAGGCGGCGACCCGCGGACACGAGGTGACGGTCGAGGACCTGCGCGACATCGTCCGGGACGCCGACCTCCCGGCGGCGACGCGGGAGCGTCTGCTGACGATGGACCCGGCAGACTACGTCGGACTGGCGCCGGATCTCGCGCGTTCGGTCGAGGATTAACTCAGAGAGAGATACCCTTTTTATCGTCCGTCGCCGGGTGGGCGTCATGCGAGCCGTCGTCGGCAGACGCGGAGAGCGCGAACCACGAGTCGTCGAGCAGCCGCGCCCCGAGCCGGCTCCCGGCGAGGCGCTGGTCCGGGTGTTGCGCGTCGGCGTCGACGGCACCGACCGCGAGGTGGTACGCGGCGCCCACGGCGGTTTCCCGACGGGGGCCGACGAGATGGTCCTCGGCCACGAGGCGGTCGGCGTCGTCGCCGACGCGAACGGGACGGACCTGACCGAGGGTGCCGTCGTCGTCCCGACGGTGCGGACGCCCGCGGTCGGCGGCGACGGGTCGTGGTTCGAGCGCGACGAGGCCGACATGGCGCCGTGGGACGGCGGCGACTTCCACGAGCGCGGCATCGCCGGCGCGGACGGCTACATGGCCGAGTACGTCGCCTGTCCCGCCGCGTCGCTGGTGCGTCTGCCGCCCGAGCAGGCCGCAAACGGCTTTCTGGTCGAGCCGCTCTCGATTGCGGTGAAGGCACTCGACCACGCAGAGGCCGCGCGCTCGGCGTTCGACTGGCGGCCCGAGTCGGCGATGGTGCTCGGCAACGGTCCGCTCGGGCTGCTGACGCTCGGACTCCTCGACGCCCGCAGCCGGTTCGACCGCCTGTACTGTCTCGGCCGGCGCGACCGACCCGACCCGACGCTCGACATCGTCGACGACCTCGGCGCGACGTACGTCGACTCCCGGGAGACACCCGTCGAGACGGTCGCCGGCGTCCACGAGCCGATGGACCTGGTGTTCGAGGCGACCGGCTACGCCCGCCACGCCGTCGAGACGGTCCACGCGCTCGCCGCCGGCGGTGTCGGCGCACTCTTGGGCGTCCCCGAGGACTGGCAGTTCGAGGTGGACGGCGGTCGGCTCCACCGCGAGCTCGTGTTGAACAACAAGGCACTCGTCGGGAGCGTCAACTCGAACCGGCGACACCTCGCCGCGGCGAGTGACCGTCTCGCCGGCCTGCCGGAGTGGTTCGTCGACCGGGTCGTGACCGGTGTCTACCCCCCGGACCGACTCGACGCAGCGTTCGCGGACGACGACACGACTATCAAAACCGCCGTCGAACTCGGCGAACGTGAAAAACGTTGACGACCTGATCGCGAGCGCGGGGCAGCTCGCCGAGCGCGGGCTCTCACGCGGCGAGATCGCCGACGAACTGAACGTCTCGCGCGAGACGGCCAGCTGGCTCGTCGAGCGCAGCGACACGGGTCGGACGGTGCCCGCCGAGCCGGACGAGGACAGAGCGCCGGGCGGCCCCGACGACATCCACGTCGACTGGTCGACGATCGGCCGTGACTCGGCGCGGCTGGGCCACGTCGCGGACGCGATGGCGGACCTGCTCTCGAAGCGGGGCGACGCCGTCGACCTCACCGTCGGCATCGAGAAGGCCGGTGCGCCGCTGGCCACGGCTGTGGCGCGGGACCTCGACACCGACCTCGCGACGTACACCCCCGCAAAACACCAGTGGGACGACGGCGATATGGACGACCTCGGCGGGTCGTTCTCGCGCAACTTCGCGACCATCCGCGGGCGGGACTGCTACGTCGTCGACGACACGATCACCTCGGGAACGACGATACGCGAGACGGTCGAGGCGGTCCGGGCAGAGGGCGGTAACCCCGTCGCCTGCTGTGTCGTCGTCGACAAGCAGGGCGTCGAGAGCATCGACGGCGTGCCCGTCTACTCGCTCATCACCGTCGTACGGGTCGGCGACGACTGACGACCGACGGAAAGCCATTTGCGTCGCGACCGCAAACGCACAGTGTGACATTCGAACCCGGTGCCGACCTCGACGACGAGAGCGTCGCCGACCGCGTCGACGAGGCGATCGGCGAGAACGAGGTGGTCCTGTTCATGAAGGGCAACCCCCTGATGCCACAGTGTGGCTACTCGGACCGCGCGGTCAAGCTTATCTCGGCCCACCGCGACGAGTTCGAGACGGTAGACGTACTCCCGGCGCTCGACCGGTTCCGCGCGGCACTCGCCGAGCACAGCGGCTGGGAGACGATTCCGCAGGCGTTCGTCGACGGCGAGTTCGTCGGCGGGAGCGACGTACTCGCCGAACTCGAGGAGCGTGGCGAGCTCGCCGAGACGCTCGAGGCCACCTGACGGATAGTAGGCCTCATAAGTCCGCACACCCTATCGAGAACCGAACCCGCCGCGGTCCGGTCCAAACAAACACATGTCAGGAACCGTCTACCGACTCCACTCGACGCTCGAACTCCCGCTCGAGGACGTACAGGACTACTTCGACACAGACCCGGACCTCCCACCGGAGATCGAGTCGGTCGACGTCACGCGTCGAAACAACACGCTGATCCTCAAGTCGGTCGCGCGCGACGACGACCTCTCGAAGTACACACCGACCGCACAGCTAAAGGCCAGCATCTCCGAGAACCGCGTCTACGAGGAGGAGCCGCCGCGAAACGGCGGACCCTGGATGGAGGAGGAGGAGGAGATCCCCTCGGAGCTCGTCGAGTTCGCCTGCTTCAAAGGCGACCGCGAGACCGTCCTCCAGAACTCGGCGCTCCAGTACCCGATGTTCCTCGTCCTCCTCGAGATCGCAAAGCGGTCCGAGAAGGGGACACTCACCGCCATCACCGAGAGCGAGGGGGAACTCGTCGCGACACGGATCGTCGAGGGGGAACCCCGGCCCGCCTCGGTCGAAGTCGTCGAGAACCCCGCGGCGAACGAGCAGACCGCGGTGGACTGGCGCGACAACAAGTTCATCTCGGACTGACGACGGCAGCCGCGAGGCGGCGTCGCCCCGGACGCGGCACACGGGTCGCGACGCCGCTCGAACGGGCCGGCTCGTTGCGTCCGCCCTCGGGCAGACGGGTGGTCGTCACGGCGCCGTCTCGTGCTCCGTCGACGGAGCGGTGTGACCGACAGCAGCCGTCTCGTCCGGCCACCGCCTCACACCGGTCGCGACCCACAACACACTTGTAGCTACATTATATCCCATCGGACGATGTCACAGGTCGAGTTCCCCGACTATCTCGACGTCGACTACACCGACGGCGAGGGGCAGGACCCGGAAGACTACGAGACGCTTCCGGCGAAGATGGAGAAGGCGGTCGCGGTGACGGAGACCGCCCTCGAGCAGTACGAGCGACCCGCCGTGATGTGGACGGGCGGAAAGGACTCGACGCTCACCCTCTATTTCGTCCAGCAGGTGGCCGAACGACACGGCTACGACCTCCCGCCCGCCGTCTTCATCGACCACTACCAGCACTTCGACGAGCTGCACGAGTTCGTCGAGCGCTGGGCAGACGAGTGGGGGCTGGAGGTCGTCTACGCACGGAACACGGACGTCGGCGAGTGCGTCGAGGAGCACGGGCTGACGCCGGGCGACGAGATTCCCGTCGACGAGCTGTCCGAGCACAACCGGCACCACATCCGGTCGATTCTGGAGTACGAGGAGGACAGCTTTCCGTTTCTCCTCGACACGTACGTCGGAAACCACCTGCTGAAGACCGTCGCGCTGAACGACGCCCTCGAAGAGCACGACATCGACGGGATCGTCTCCGGCGTCCGGTGGGACGAACAGGAGGCGCGCGCCGACGAGACGTTCTTCTCGCCGCGTCACGACCCCGACATCTACCCGCCACACGACCGCGCACAGCCGATCCTCCAGTTCGCCGAGGCGGACGTCTGGGACGCGTTCTGGTACTACGTCGTTCCCGACACCGTCGAGGGGTTCCCGGACGACGGCCACGTCCCGCAGGGCTACGACGACCTGCCGAACGGCCTCACCCACGAGGCGATCCCCATCTCGCCGAAGTACTTCGAGGGGTTCCGGTCGCTCGGGAGCGAGGTGTCGACGGAGAAGTCCGACACCGAACCCGCGTGGCTCCAGGACCTCGAGAACACCACCGAGCGCGCCGGCCGCGCCCAGGACAAGGAGGACCTGATGGAGCGCCTGCGCGACCTCGGGTATATGTGAGCGACGGGGACGGGTACCAGGCCCGACTCTGACGGGGCGAGGAGACGACCGGTCCACGCGGGGCCCGTCCACGTGACGAGGGGACGGGGCGGGACAGGACGGGTCGTCCCCGGCGACCCGGTCCCGAGACCGTTTTCACCCGTCCACTCCTCTGTCGGTCCGTGTGTACCCTCGCCGTCGCGTGGCGCGCGTTCGACGGCGCGCCCGTCGCCGTCGCCGCTAACCGCGACGAGGCGCTCGACCGACCCGCGGAGCCGCCGACGCGCCGGCGGTTCGGCGAGACCGCAGCCGTCGCGCCGCGGGACGCCCGCGCCGGCGGAACGTGGATCGGGTACAACGAACACGGCCTGGTCGTCGGTCTGACGAACCGCTGGGACGTCGGCATCGAGGGCGGACGCTCGCGGGGGCTGCTCGTCGCAGACGTGCTCGCGGCGTCCTCGGCTCGGGCGGCACGAGACGCCGTCGAACGTGCCGTCGAACGCGACGAGTACGCCGGGTTCGAACTCGTCGCCGCGGACGCCGACCACGCGGCGCTGCTGGAGTGGAACGGTCGGCTCCACGCCCGGGCGCTCACCCCCGGCGTGGGCGTCGTCGGCAACGTCGGCGCGGCGCTCGTCGACGGCTCGACGTTCGCGCTCGCCGACGACACCGACACCGACGAGCGCCGCCGTGACCGGGCCGCGAGCGCCCGGTGCCTGCGCGAGGTCCTCACAGTCCGGGCCGGCGAGGGCGTCGACGGGTGGCTCCGTCGCGCCGGGCGCGCGCTCGGCGACCACGCGTTCGGCGCCTGTCTCCACGGCGACGGGTTCGGGACGCGGTCGTCGTCGCTCCTCGCGGTCGGCGGCACGCCGGCGTACCGCTTCGCCGACGGGCCGCCGTGTGAGACGCCGTACCGCACGGTGGACGAACAGGTTTAACCACCGACAAAGGCTACTCGTCGGTGTGTCTGGAGTCACCCGATATCCCGGGAGGCGAAACCGGTGAGCGCCGTCGAGATGGAGACCGACCTCTCCGAGGAGGAACGCGCCGCGCTCGAACTGGTGCGCGAGACCGGTGGCATCCACCAGAGCGACCTCTGGAAGGAGCTCGGGGTCTCCTCGCGTCAGGGGAGCCGTATCGCCGAGTCGCTGTCCGAGGCCGACCTCGTCGAGCGGTCCGATGCGGTGTACAACGGCCACACGACCTACTTCATCGAACCGGTGGCCCGCGACCTCGAGTTCGCCCTGCTGATGGCCGGCGACATGCTCAGCCCGTTCATCGGCGAGGAGGAGATCGACCCCAACAGCGACGCCTTCTCGCAGTGGCTGATGAACCTCGCGTACGAGGACTACTGATCGGGCAGCGCCGTCCCCGGATTCAGCGTGTCGTTCGGGTCGAGCGCCGACTTCACCGCCCGCATCGCCTCGACCGCGCCGGCGCCGTGTTCGGCGGTCATGTACGACCGCTTGCCGAGGCCGACGCCGTGTTCGCCCGTCGACGTGCCCGACAGCTCGAGGGCGCGCTCGACGATACGGTCGCTCGCCTCGCTGCCCCGGGCCACTTCGTCCGGGTCGTCCGGGTCGACGAGGACGGCGTAGTGGACGTTGCCGTCACCCGCGTGACCGAACGCCGGCACGTCGAAGCCGTACTCCGCGCCGATGTCACGCACCGCCCGGACCATCTCGGGAAACGACCCGATCGGCACGGTGACGTCTCCGACCGTCAGCGGCGTCCGGTCGGGGTCCCAGGCCTCTATCGCGTCGGCTGCCTGACGGCGTGCGGCCCAGATGCGCTCCATCTCCGCCGGAGCCTCGGCGAACGAGACGGTACCGCCGGCTGCCGACAGCACAGACGTACACCGCTCGGCTGTCGCGTCGGCGCCGGCCTCGGTGCCGGCGTGGATCGCGACGTACACCGCCGGGTCGGGCGGCACGTCCGCGTCGGCGTACGCCGAGGCCATCCGCGCGGTGAGGGGGTCGACGAGTTCGAGCGTCGCGACGTCGACGCCCTCGCGAACGGTCCGCGCGACCGCCGCGGCGGCGTCGTCGAGCGTCTCGAACGTGGCTCGACCGGCCCGGCGAGCGCGCGGCTCGGGCGCGAGCGCGAGCGTCACACGCGTCACGACCGCGAGGGTGCCCTCGCTCCCGACGACGAGCGCGGTGAGGTCGTAACCGCTGGACGACTTCCGGGCACGCGACCCCGTCTCTACGACCGTCCCGTCGGCGAGGACTGCCTCAAGGCCCAGCACCCAGTCGCCCACCTCGCCGTACTTGACCGTCTGTGTCCCGCTCGCGCCCGTCGCGACCATACCACCGATCGTCGAGAACGCCGCCGACTGCGGGAACGGCGGGCAGACGAGTCCGTGTGCCGCGGCGGCGTCCTCGACCTCGCCGCCGACGACACCGGGACCGACGTCCAGCTGGAGGTCGTCGGGTCGGACGGGACCGACGGTGTCCATCCGTGTCGTGTCGAGCGTCACTCCACCGCCCGTCGCGAGCGCCGCGCCCTCGATGCCAGAGCCGGCGGCGTACGGGGTGACGGGGACGCCACGCCGGTCACAGGCCGCGAGCACCGCGGCAACCTCGTCGGTCGACTCTGGCCAGACGACGGCGTCCGGGTCGCCGCCCGAGCGGCCCCAGTCCTCCTCGTACTCGGCGCGGTCCGTCCGGTCGAGAGACAGACGGTCCGGCGGGAGATGGGCCGCGAGGAAGTCGAAGCTGACGTCGCTCACGGGGAGACTCCGGGGGCCGAGGGCAAAAGCTCGCCGGTGGCGTCAGTCGTCGACCGGGCCGCCGTCGGGACCGGCAGCCGAGTCGGAGTCGGGGTCCGTGTCGTCGTCCGACGTCATCAGGCCGGCCTCCTCGATGTACGCGGCCACCTCGTCGCGCGGGAGCTGGTGGAACCGCTCCTCCTCGGCGTCGACGGTGGCGACGTCCGCCCCCTCTGCGGTGAGTCCGTCGTCGTTCGTGGCGTCGATCGCGCGGAGCGCGAGGTCGATGCCGCCCGCGAGGTCGAGCTCCTCCGTGTACTCCTCCTCGAGGAACTCCTGGAGGTCGGCACGGTCGGCGCCGATCGAGACGGCCCTCCACTCGTAGGGCGTCCCGGAGGGGTCCGTCTCGTAGAGGCGCGGTTCGCCGTCCTCGATACCGCCGAGGAGGAGGGCAACGCCGAACGGGCGCGCGCCGCCGACCTGCGTGTACTGCTGGATGTGGTCGGTGACGGCCTTTGTCAGCGTCTCGATACCGACCGGCTCGCCGTAGCGCAGGCGATTGACCTGTGCCTGCCGGCGCGCGAAGTCGATTAGCTGGCGGGCGTCGGCGACGTGGCCCGCGCTGGCGATACCGACGTGGTCGTCGGCCTTGTGTATCTTCTCGACGCTCGTCGGCTCCATCAGCGGCGACCGCTGGCGCTTGTCCGCCGCGAGGACGACACCGCCCTGCGTGCGAACGCCAACACTCGCGGTGCCGCGCTTGACGGCCTCCCTCGCGTACTCGACCTGGTAGAGCCGGCCGTCCGGCGAGAAGATCGTGATCCCGCGGTCGTAGGCCTGCTGTTGGGCTTGTCCCTGCATATGTGGATCCGTCGCGAGCGTCAGCCCGGCCGCCTCGGGGGCCGTCGGAGCTGACAGTCCGCTCCTCTGGTCGTGCGGTCGGGCCGAGTAAATACCCTTTCCTTCGGGGCGCAGTCAGCCGTCGAGGAACCGCTCGACGCAGGCGCGGACCGTCCCCGAGACGCCTCGCACCCGGAGCGCCGCGGGGGTGCCGTCGAGGGTCGTCACACAGGCCAGCGCGGCCCGCGCTCGCTCGACCTCGTCCCGACGGACCCGGAGGACGACCGCGTCGTCACCGGCCTCGACGACCGTCGGGTCGACGGCGGCGCTCCCCGGGTCACCGAACAGCGCCACGGTTGCGCTCCAGACGGCCCGCTGGACCGCCCGGCGGTCCGGGGGCGTGCGCTCTCCTCCCGGCGTCGTCCCCAGTTCGACGCCGACCGTGAGGTAGCGCCACCGCGGCCGGTTGGCCTTCGGGCGCGTCACGGGTCGTCTCCGGTCGACCAGTCCGCCGGGTTGTACCGCCCGCGGCGCACGCCCGGCATCACCCAGTCGTCGCCCGCCCGGTCGCGGTTGCGCGCGACCAGTCGCCCCCACTCACGCAGGCCCTCGCGGACGAACTCTGCCGACAGGCCAGCCGCCTCGCCGACGGCGGCGAGCGCGCGGGGGTCGCGCAGTTCGAGCGGCGTGTCGGCGCCGGCAGTCACGACGTGTGGCGTGTCGTTCGTCTCGACGAGGTCGCGGAGCCGCGAGAGCGCCGCTATCGCGCGGACACGGGAGCCACTCGTCGCGCGGAGCACCGGCCCGAGGTCGAAGGCGACCCGGACACCCTCCCGCGCCGCCGCCCGCGCGAGGACGTCGTCGAACGGGAACGCGTCCGGTCCGACCGCGCCGGCGAGGACGTCGACCCGCGGCTCACCCGTCGCGAAGCGGTTGCGGGCGACGGTCCCGCCGCGGACGACCAGGAGCGTCGCCGTCTCGCGGCGGTCACGTACGAGCGACCCCGCCCGCTCTGGGTCGGCGTCGACGGTGACCGCCGGGACGGCGTCTACCCCGTGGTCGTCCGGCACCGCGTCAGGCGCGAGGCCACGGAGCACCAGTCCGTCGTACCCGAGTCGCGCCGCCGTCGCGACGAACCGGTCGGCCGCGGCGTCGCCGGTCTCAACGGCGTCGTACACGCCCGGCGCTGCGGGGGCCGACGACTTGCAGGTTACGGACCGCCGAAAGGGTGAATAGCCACCCGCGCCAGCGGTCGAACCATGACACAGCACGCGGCTGGTCGCGCACGGACGCTGGACAGTGTCGACGTGGTCGTCGACACCGACGCACACGTCACAGAGAGTGTCGACCAGCTCCTCGAGTATATGGACCCGGCGGACGAAGGACTGCGCCGTATCGTCGAGGACGCCGCGCACCCGGAACACGACATCTACTCCGTCGCTCACCCGACGCCGCCGTTCATCCACACGGACGCGTTCGGCGACGTCTACGGCGACCATCCGACCGGGACGGTAGAGGCAAAGCGCTCGGAGATGGACGAGTTCGGCCTCGACTACTCGGTCCTGAACCCGACGCTCGGCCTCGCGCTCGCGACGGTGAACAACGACCGCGCCGCCGTGGCGCTGGCGAAGGCGTACAACGCCTGGATACTCGACCAGTTCGTCGACGACGGGCAGGGCGACATCCTCACGCCCGTGCTGGTCCCGCCGCAGGCGCCGGACAAGGCCGCGGAGATCGTCGACGACCGGGCCGACGAGCCGGGCGTGGTCGGCGTCCAGGTTCCGGCGACCGGGCTCGTCCCGCCGCCGGGTCACCGGTGGTACGACCCGCTCTACGAGGCGGCACAGGAAAACGGCCTGCCGGTGATGTTCCACTCCGGGTCGGGCGCGACAGCAGACATCTTCCCGGTGCTGCGCAAGTGGGCCGAGACGTACGCGGAGGACCACGCGATGGTCCACCCGTTCACCGCGATGTGGAACCTCACGTCGATGCTGTTCCAGGGCGTGCCCGAGCGGTTCCCCGACCTCGAGTTCGTCTTCCAGGAGGCCGGCGTCGGCTGGATTCCGTACACGAAGTGGCGCCTCGACGACCACTACCTCGAGCTGTCCGACGAGGTGCCGGGGCTGGAGAAGCTCCCGAGCAAGTACGTCGACGAGCGGTTCCACTTCTCGACCCAGCCGCTCGGCTACACCGGCGACCGCCCCGAGCAGATGGCGAAGATGATCGAACTCGTCGGGCCGGAGACGCTGATGTACTCTTCGGACCTGCCACACCCGGACTTCGACCCGCCGGAGGAGCTGTACGACCGCGTCCGAGGGCAGCTCGACGACGAGGCGGTCCGTGGCATCATGGGCGAGACGGCGACGGACGTGTTCGGGCTGTCGTGAGTGGCGGTCGGCGTCACCGTGTCGCGCGCGCCGAAGAGGTGGCAGAGCCCGGCGACCGCGTCATCGTCGACGTCGGAGGCCAGGAGGTGGCGGTGTTCAACGTCGACGGCGACCTCCACGCGCTCCCGAACTTCTGTCCGCACCAGGCCGCGCCGCTGTGCGAGGGCGACCTGACGGGCCGGATGGTCGTCGGCGAGGACGGCTGGTCGTGGGAGTACGTCCAGCGCGGCGAGATCGTCACCTGTCCGTGGCACGGCTGGAAGTTCGACGTCACGACGGGCAGGAACGTCAAGGACACGGACGTGGCGGTGCCACACTACGACGTCGAACTCGACGACGACCACGTGGTCGTCGTCCGGTAGGCACCGGGCCGGCGACGACAGAGCCGGCTACTCGACTGCCTCGCGCACCGCGGTCCGGAGTTCCTCGCTCGTCAGGCCGTAGACGGTGTAGCCCTCGCCGTGTCGCCGGTGGTCCACCTCGCGGACGGTCTCGCCGTCGACGACGAGCGCCCACTCTCCGTCGGACTGCGGGTTGCGGGCGCGAAAGCGCACGTCGACGCCGAACTCGTCTGTCAGCGTCGCGACGAGCGGCGGCGACAGGTCACCGTCTGCCAGCCGCGGCGGACGGTACGGTCGCATCCCGTGGGCGCGGAACTCCTCGACGTTCGTCCGCCACCAGTCCGGGTACGTCGACAGGTCCTCGCCCTCGTACGGGTCGTCGTCGTCGTGGCCAGCCGGGAGCGAGGCCGGACGGGGCGGGTCCTCGTCGTCGGACACGGCGGAGTCTGACGCGCCGGGGCGATGAACGTTCGGGGCGCACCGGGCCGGGCACGGGCGCACCCGCGTGTCCCGAGCACCGCCACCGGGAGCCCGAGAGGACGACCGCGGGCCGAGAGCACACCGGTCGCAGACGCCCACAGTCTTAGGTGCGGGGCGCGCGCGGCAGCGGGTATGCCAGTCGAAGTCGGCGACGACGCGCCGCGGTTCACGCTGCCGATGGCGCGAGGACGGGCGTACAACGACATCGAGGAGTTCTCGCTGGAGGCGGCGCTCGGCGGCGGTCCGCTCGTCCTCGCGTTCTTTCCCGCGGCGTTCACCAGCGGCTGTACCGACGAACTCTGTGCGTTCACCGAGGGTCTCTCCGCGTTCGAGCGCGTCGACGCCGACGTCTACGGGGTCAGCGTCGACCTCTCGTTCTCGCAAAACGAGTTCATCGTCGAGGAGGGCCTGTCGGTGCCGCTACTCTCCGACCACGAGCGCGAGGTGTCCCGTGCGTACGACGTCGTACAGCAGGAGATGTACGGTCACTTCGAGGTGAGCCGGCGCGCGGTGTTCGTCCTCGACGACGAGGGGGTCGTCACCTACCGCTGGGTGCGCGAGGGCGACAATCCGGCGTTCGGCGAGTTCGTCGACGAGGTGGCTGAGGCCGCCGCGGCGGCGAGCTAACGCCGCTCGCGCGCCAGGACGTCGTCGACGGTCCGGCGCTCGCGGACCACGCGCGTCTCGCCGCCCTCGACGGCGACCTCCGCCGGCAGCGGCTGCGAGTGAAACTCGTTCGCGAGCTCTATCCCGTACGCGCCCGCGATCCCGACTGCGAGGAGGTCGCCGCGCTCCGGGCGCGGGATCGCCCGGCGCTCACAGAGCGTGTCGGTGCTGGTACAGACCGGCCCGCCGACGGTGACGTCGTCCGGCGCGCGGTCGGGGCCGGTGACGTTCCGGAACGGGTGGTACGAGTCGAGCAGCGAGGGCCGCATCAGCGTCGCGAGGCTGGCGTCGACGCCGACGACCGTCGGCCCGGGCGTCTCTTTCCGCGTGTTCACGCGGGTCAGTATCAGGCTGGCGTCGGCGACGACGTACCGGCCCGGCTCGACCGCGAGCCGGGCGTCGGCGTCGGCCTCCGCGAGCGCGGCCCGTGTCTCGCGCGCCAGCGCGTCGACGTCGGGAGGAGCCTCGTCCTCGCGGTACGGTACGGTGAACCCGCCGCCGACGTCGACGACGTCGACGCCGCCGACCTCGCGCGCGACCGTGCCGAGCCGTCGCGCGGCCTCGGGGTGGGTCAGGTCGCCGGCCATCCCGCTCGCGCCGTGGGCGTGGAGGCCGACGAGGTCGAACGGGTACGCCTCGCGGACGGCCCGGGCCGTCTCGACCGCGTCGGGGTACGGGATCCCGAACTTCGCGTCCGGGCCGACCGCGAACGACTCGTGTGGGCCGCCGACCTCGCCGGGGTTGATCCGGAGGAGGAGGTCGCCCGCGAACCCCCGGTCCGCGAGGCGGTCGAGCGTGTCGACGGCGCCCGCGGTCACGCACAGCCCCGGGTGGTCGGCCCAGAGGTCGACGGCGGCGTCGAGGTCGCGGGCGGGCGGGTTGACCGCGGTGTACTGGAGCGAGTCGGGGTCGGCACCAGCCGCGAGCGCGCGGCGTATCTCGTCTGCGGCGGCACACTCTATCGGCAGCCCCTCGTCGAGGACCGTCTGCAACACCGCCTGTCCGGTGTTCGCCTTCGCGGCGTACATCCGGTGGGCGTCTGGAAACGCCCGGGCCAGCCGGCGGACGTTCTCGCGCACCCGGTCGAGGTCGGTGACGTACAGCGGGGTGTCGTGGGTCGTCGCGAGCGACTCCAGCAGGTCGGCGTCCCAGTCGGTCACCCGGCGGACCGCGGGGCCGGTGTCGGCTGCCAGCCCGTCCGCGTCGCTCCGGCTCACTCCCGGAGCGCCTCCTCGCGTCGGGTCGCGTCTCGTGTGTCCTCTGCGACGTCCATCGCCACCACGGCGGGCTTGTACGCGCCGCCAGCGAACAGATCGTGGTCGCCGATAGAGGACTCGACGTACCGCGTGAACGCGCGGCGTTCGGGGGGGATCTCGCCGTAGATCACCGTCTCCTCGACGAGGTCGTACACCGGGAGACGCGGGGTGAGCAGGGTGTTCTCTCCGACCACGGCGTTCTCGCCGACGTGGAAGCCGGAGACGACCCGACAGCCCGCGCCGATCGCGGCGCCGTCTTCGACTATCACGGGCGCGTCCTCGACCGGCTCGAGAACCCCGCCGACCAGCGTGTTCGCGCCGAGCTTGACGTTCGCGCCGATCTGCGCACAGGAGCCGACGACGTCACACGAGTCGACGAGCGCCCCGTCGTCGACGTGGGCGCCGACGTTGACGAACGAGGGTGACATCATGATACAGTCGCTCCCGAGGTGTGCGCCCCGACGGATCGTCGTCCCGTCGGGGGTGTTGCGCGTCCCGCGGGCACCGAGGTCGTCGGTGCGACGCAGGGACAGGACGTCGTGGTAGTCGACACCGCCGACCTCGCGCGCGACCGTCTCGCGCAGGCCGAAGTTCAGCAGGACACCGCGCTTGACCCACTCGTTTACCTGCCAGCCGTCCGGGCCCGCGCCCGGACCGGAGACGGGGTCTGCGGCCCGCACCTCGCCGGCCTCCAGGGCCGCGAGGAACTCGTCGAGCGTCGCGAGGTCCGCCTCCGTCGCGCGCTCGGCGTCGAGGCCGTCCTCGTAGCGCGCCCACAGGTCGGCCACGTCGTCTGCGAGCCCGGCGGTCACGCGACGACCTCCTCAAACGCGTACCGACCGGGAGCGCGCCCGGCAAGCCACGCCGCGGCGTCGAGCGCACCGGCGGCGAACGGCTGGCGCGACTCGGCGCGGTGGGTCAGGCTGACGACCTCGGGGCCGTTCGCCACCAGCACCTCGTGTTCGCCCGCGAGGCCGCCGGCGCGGCGGGCGTGGACACCCACCTCGCCCCCGGACCGGGAGGCCTCGCCCTCGCGGCCGTGGACCCGCTCGGCTGTCGCGCCGCGGGCCTCGTCGACGTCGTCGAGGAGCGTCCGCGCGGTGCCGCTCGGAGCGTCGCGCTTCCGGCTGTGGTGGGTCTCGGTCAGTTCGACGTCGGCGCCGGGAAGTGCCCGGACCGCCTCGTGGACGGCCTCGCGGAGCGCGAGAACGCCACGGGAGAAGTTCGCGGCGCGGAGCACGGGCGTCCGCTCGGCGGCCTCGTCCAGCGCGGCCTCACCGTCGTCGCCGAACCCGGTGGTGCCGACGACTGCGGGCGTGGCGGTCTCGGCACAGGCAGAGACGTAGCGCCGGGTCGCCGCGGGCGAGGTGAAGTCGACGAGTGCGTCAGGGTCGCGCTCGTCGAGCAGTTCGGAGAGCCGGTCGTCGTCGTCGACCGGGACCGCTCCCGGCGCGTCGTCGACGGGCGAGCGGGCGACGGCGACGTCCACCGAGAATCCGTCGCGGTCGGCGGCGAGGGCGAGCACCTCCCGGCCCATGTGCCCGCTCGCGCCGGTGACCGCGAGCGTCGTCGTCATCGCGCCGCCTCCGGCGGGTCGGCGTCGTCGAGGTCGGCGAGCACCGCGTGCAGGCGCTCGCGAGTGGCCTCGCTCGCTCGTGAGAGCGGCGAGCGCAGGCGGGCCGGGCCGTAGCCGCGGATCGCCATCGCCTCCTTTACCGGGATGGGGTTCGACTCGGCGAACAGCGCACGAAAGAGCGGCCCGAGGCGGTGGTGGGCCGTGCGGGCGCGCTCGTCGTCACCGGCGAGCGCCGCGTCTACCATCGCCGTGGTGCGCTCGGGTTCGACGTTCGCGCTCACGCTGATGCTGCCGGCACCGCCGACCGAGCAGATCGGCACCGTGAGCGCGTCGTCGCCGGCGAGGACGGCGAACCGCTCGTCGCGGGTGCGTTCGATCACCTCGCTCACCCGCCCGAGGTCGCCGCTCGCGGCCTTGTACCCGCGGACGTTCCGGTGTTCGGCGAGTTCGACGACGGTGTCGACGGCGACGGTGCGGCCCGTCCGGCCAGGGACGTTGTAGACGATCTGCGGCAGGTCGACGGCGTCGGCGATCGTCCGGTAGTGTTCGAGCATCCCGTCCGGTTCGGGACGGTTGTAGTACGGCGAGATGAGGAGGAGCGCGTCTGCGCCGGCGTCGGCGGCTCGCCGGGAGAGCTCGAGCGCCTCGCGGGTGTTGTTCGACCCGCTCCCGGCGATCACGGGCACGTCGACGGCGTCGGCGACCGTCTCGACGACGGCGACGTGTTCGTCGTGGCTCAGCGTCGCCGACTCGCCGGTGGAGCCAACCGGCACGAGGCCGTCGACGTGGTCGGCGAGGCGCCGGGCGTCGGCGGCGAGCTGGTCGTGGTCGATGCGTCCGTCCCCGTCGAAGGGGGTCGTCATCGCGGGATACGTCCCGCGTAGGTCGAGCGCTGTCATCGTCGTGTCTGCGTGGTCGGAGGTGGTGTCTGCGTGGTCCGAGCGGTCGATCGAGGGCGCCCACGACGGGGTCGCTACCCCCGCCGCGAACGCGAGGCGTCGCGTTTCGCGAGCGCCGCGGTCGAGGAGAGGCGGCGGCCGCTCCGCGGCGCGGACGCGGTCGGGAGACGGACGCCAGTCACACCAGAGAGACGACACGGAGCGGCATTATAGCTTGCGAACGTGACGGGCGAGAGACCCAAGCACTTAGCCGAGAGGCGCGTAGGCAGAGCCGTGACCGCGGTCCACCCGAACCAGCGTGTAGCCGTCCTCGCCGACGCGCAGAATCTCTACCACACCGCACAGTCGCTCCACTCGCGGAACGTCGACTACACCGCCCTGCTGGACGAGGCGGTCGGCGGGCGCGAACTCGTCCGTGCCGTCGCCTACGTCGTCCGGGCCGACAACGACGACGAGGAGACGTTCTTCGAGGCGCTGGAGGATATCGGCTTCGAGACGCGCATCAAGACGATCAAGACGTTCGGCGACGGGACGAAGAAGGCCGACTGGGACGTCGGGCTGAGCCTCGACGCGGTCACGCTCGCGGACCACGTCGACGCCGTCGTCCTCTGCACCGGCGACGGCGACTTCGCGCGGCTCTGCTCGCACCTCCGGCACGAGGGGGTGCGCCCGGAGGTGTGCGCGTTCGGCGAGTCCACCGCCGACGAGCTGGTCGCGGCTGCCGACGCCTTCACCGACCTCTCCGGGCGCGAGGACCGGTTCCTGCTCTAGTCGCGCGGGAGGCCGTCGACGTCGACCGCCCGCTCCGGCTCGTCGTCGGCGTCTGCGGAGTCGACTGCGGCGTAGAACGCCCGGGCGTACGTGTGCTGGAACGGCGTGACGAGGACCTGTGCGGCGAGAACGAAGGCCGTCAGGCCGGCGACCTGTACGGGCGAGAACAGTGCCCCGCTCGCAGTCGCCGGGTCGAGACTGCCGCCCGCGAGCGCCCGCCGGAGCCGTATCCCCGTCGCGAGGAGCGGCGGGAGCGCGACGGCGAGACCGACGAGCACCCGCACCGCGGAGTAGCCGAGCGTCGGGACGAGACTCCCGCGCACGAGTCGGTACGAGCGCTCGTACCCCTCGACGGCGCCCGCACCCTCTGTGGCGACGGCGACGTGGAAGAGCTGGAGGAAAAAGAGCGGACCGTAGAAGACGAGCGCCGCGGCGAGCGCCGTGAACACGGCGACGGCGACGACGTCGGGCTGGAGGAGTCGGCTCGGGTCCGTCGCGAGAGCGGCGGTCGGACCGACGTCGACGAACAGGGCGGCGACGACGAGGCCGACGACGGCGACGGCCAGCGCGGCGAGGCCGAGGACGATACTGATACCGACGCGCAGGACGAACGCGCCCAGCATCGAGACGTAGCGCTCGCGTGCGACACTGGCGAACGTCCCGAGTGACGTCTCGCCGTCGTCGAGCGCCTCGCGGGCCATCCCGAGGACGCCCGCGGCGACTGCGGGCGTGATCACGAACGTCACGAGCGTGAAGACGTTTCCGAGCAGCCCGGCGACGCCGCCGAGCGGGCCGTCGAGAAACTGTGCGGCGAAGCCGAGCGCGGTCTGTGGCGCGACGACGAGCGCGGCGACGAGGCCACCGACGAAGAGCACCGGGCTCTCCGTCAGTGCCCTCACCGTTCGCCGGAGAGCGGGGCGGGCGGGCACAGACAGCCGATCTGTGGGTGGCGTCAAATGTGTACTGGAGCGCAACGGCCTTGTGCCCGCTCGCCGACCGGCCACCGTGGCAGAGGACCTCCCGGGACTGCGGGTCGCCGCCGACTACCAGTTCGGTGCCGGTGCCGGCGTCGCGCTGTTCCCGCCCGACGAGACACAGCGGGTCCGGCGCTCGACCGGCGGGCGTCCTCGGCAGGTGCTCGTCGACACGGGACGGCTCGTCTCGCACGGCACCGACGGGCGATTCACGCTCGGCGCGACGGGCGGAGAGCGTCTGCGCCGGGCGCTCGCGCCGCCGGCCTGTCGCGTCGTCGTCGGCGACGAGTCGGAGCCGTACGTCCGGGACGGGCGTAACGCGATGGCGAAGTTCGTCCGTGGCGTCGACCCGGACGTCCGGCCGGGCGACGAGGTGCTGGTCGTCGGGCGGGACGACACGCTCTTTGCCGTCGGGCGGGCCGAGCTCGCCGCCGCGGCGGCCCGCGACTTCGAGACCGGCGTCGCCGTCGCCGTGCGCGAGGGGATTCAGAGGTAGGGCGCGAGCCCGAGGGCGGTAGCGAGGGGAACCCCGGCGACGACGGAGCCGAGGAGGTAGCCCCCGACCGCGCCGCCGTTGAGCAGCGGGAGCCCGGCGTGAGCCTCGCCGGCGAGGACGGCTCGAAGCAGCGCGAGGAGCCCGACGAGCGTGCCGGCAGCGGCGAGGAGCGCCGGGAGATTCAGCGCCGCGAGCGGGAGCCCGAGCGCCGGGGCGGGCGAGAACGACGCCGCGCTGGCGACCATCACCGTCGGGATGACCGCGTCGCCGAGGCCGACGAACAGGGCGTCGCGCTCACCGGCGTCGGTCGCGGTCCCGTCGGCGTTCGTGTCTGCCGGGTCGACCCCGTTCGTCGCCGCCGCGACGGCGGCGTCGTCCGGCAGCGTCTCCGGGGTCGCGCCCTCGTCGGTCAGGAGCGAGTAGCCCGACTCGACCGGGAGGACGAGGACGACGGGCACGTTCAGGTCGAGAACGCCCTCGGCGAGGTCCAGCATGTGCCGGGTGCCGTAGACGCTCACCGCGTCGTAGACGGCGAGGACGGCGAGGAGGACGACCGCCGGCAGGAGGCCGAAGCTGATGCCGAACAGCCCCGCAGCGCCCGCGCCCATCACGACGCCCGCGACGTCGATGACCCACCACTCGGGGTAGACGTAGAGGGCGGCGGCGACGGCGAGCGAGCAGGCGACCACGACAGCGTCGCGGGCCGGCACGCTCGGGACGACGACACTGAACACGTACCAGGAGAGCAGCGCCGTCGACAGGAGGATGACGGCCCGGACCGCGCGCTCGAAGTCGTACCTGAACGCGGCGAGCATCAGACCCGTCACGACGAGGATGGCCGCGAGGTACGCGAGGCTGTTCGTCGGGTCTGTCGGGTCCTCGACGGCACGGTAGCCCGCGGCGTCGAACGGTGCGACGAGCGAGAGCGCGCCAGCCTGCACGAGGACGAAGACGGCGACGGCGGTGGCGGCGCCGCGGACGGCGCGTGCGTTCACGCCGAGAACTCGGCTGGCCCGCGGTTGTGGGTTGTGGTCGGTCACCGGGCGTACACCACCGAGCCGAGCAGTGCCGCTGGGTCGCCCGTCGCCGCGAGGGCGAGGTACGGGCGCTCGACGGGGCCGAACACGTCGACGACGCGTCCGACGGAGTCGAGGCGCTCGTCGACGGCCTCTGTTCCGACCCCGGGCGGGTCTGGCGCGTCGCCGTCCGGCGCGGGGACACGCACCACCGCCACGCCGCCCGCCGTCCGCTCGACGGTGCCGAGCCGTCGCACGGGTCAGTCCCGCAGGATCGTCACGTAGGCCGCGGCGGCCCGGACGAGGTCGTTCTTCGAGGCGTCGTCTGCCCCGTGGACCAGCACCCGACCGCGCGGCTCGTACTCCCGGGGGTGGGTCGTGTCGCGTTCGATCACGGCGTCGTAGCCGACCTGTCCGACCGCCGCCGCGATCTCGTCGACCGTCGGCTCCGCGACGGCGTCGTCCAGGGGCACACGTCTGCCCTCTGTGCGCGTGCGGTCCCGGTCGAGGTAGACCGGCCAGATGACGTTCTCGACCATGACGGGTCTGCGTGGAGCGACGGGAATACCGTTACGCTCGCCCGTAGCGGTCGAACGGGTGGTCGCCGACGAGCGTGCAGACGGCGACGGAGCCGAGGACGACGAGCAGGCCGAACCGTCGGCTCGTACCGGCGTCCGCTGCCGTCGCCAGCCCGAGTGTCGCCGCCGGCTCGCGAGAGAGGACAGCCGAGCACGCGAGGGGGCCGGCGCTGGCGCGCACGCCACGCGAGCCGTGCGGGCGATCACGGTCGCTGCCGTCTCCTGGACACGAGCAGTGTCGCGACGAGAGCAACTGCGGCTGCAACGACGCCGAAGCCGGGGGCGTCTGCGTCGGTCGCCGACGTCGGCGCGGGCGTCGTGACGGCCTGTGTCGTCCGCTCTGCCGTCTCCGTCGGGGGGTCGACCGCGTCCCGCGGAACGTAGGCGGCGTCCGCCGCCGCGTCCGGGTGGACGGCGAGGGCTATCGCCCGTGTCGCGCGGACGATGCTCCGCGGCGCGGGCTGGTTGAGCCAGTTCGCGTCGACCGTCACGGTCCGGTTCTCGCGGACTGCCGTCGTCTCCCGGTACGCCGGCTCGTCGGGGACGGCGACGCCGGGCGTCCGCAGGAGCCACTCGGGGTCTCGCTCCCGGACCACCTCCGGACTGATACGCTGGTAGCCCGTCAGGCCGGCGTCCGCGGCGACGTTCGAGAGCCCGGCGACCAACATGACGTCGTGGACGAACGTCCCGGATCCGACCGTGAACCCGCCGCCGAGGAGGTAGAGCGCCGGGACACGGGGGTCGTCCGCGACCGCCTCGCGGACGGCGTCGACGTTCTCGCGCATCCACGCGTTCGTCGTTCGGGCGCCCTCGCACTCGCCGACGAGACGGCCGGTCAGCGTCGTCGCCTCGGCGACGCCCTCGACTGTCGCGGGCGTGCCGAGCGCGAAGACGGTGATGCCGGCGTCCCGGAGCGTCTCGACCGTCCCGTTCGACACGGTGCCGGGCGCGAGGACGAGGTCGGGGCGCTGTCCGACGACGCGTTCGACGTCGACCCGTCCCTCGGCGGTCGGGACCGTCGCGAGGTCCGCCGTGCCGTCCAGGTACGACGCGAACTCGGTGGTCGCCACCACCCGGTCGCGCGCGCCGACCGCCCAGAGCGTCTGTGCGGCGCTGGGGCTGAGTGTGACGACGCGTTCCGGCGGCGCCGACACCGTCACCTCGGTTCCGGTGGCGTCGGTGCGGGTGACGGGGAAGTCACACGCCCCGCCGCCGTGGCCGGCGGCGGCGGGCGTGACCGCGCCGAGGAGCGGTGCGGCGACGGTCAAGAGGACGAGCGACGTGGCGAGGGGTCGTGACACGGCTCACCCTGTGTGCTTCTCCAACAACTACTTACCTACCGCAAGGTCGGTTGCGACCGATGGACGGTCGAACCGGCGCGTGGGTCGCCGGCCTCGCGGCGCTCCTCGTCGGCGTGGCGACGGTCAGTGCCGCCACCGGCCCGGTCGCGGTGCCGCCCGCGCAGGTGGCCGAGGTGGCGCTCGCGGCGCTACCGTGGGTCACCACGGACGCGCCGGCGGCCCACCGGACGATCGTCCTCAGGGTGCGCCTGCCCCGCATTGCCCTCGGCGCAGTCGTCGGGTTCGCACTCGCCGCCGCGGGGACGGTGATGCAGGGGTTCTTCCGCAACCCGATGGCGGACCCCTCAATCGTCGGCGTCTCGTCGGGAGCGGCTGTCGGGGCCGTCGCCGTCATCGTCACCGGCGCGACGCTCCCGTTCGGCCTCGGCCTGCCCGCGGCGGCGTTCGCGGGCGCGCTCCTCGCCGCGTTCGGTGTCTACCTGATCGCGAGCGAGGGCGGGCGAACGCCCGTGGCGACGCTGCTCCTCGCCGGCGTCGCCGTCCAGACGCTTCTCGGTGCCGTCGTCTCGTTCGCGCTTGTCCACGCCGGCGAGGGGATCCGCGAGGCGGTGTTCTGGCTGATGGGACACCTCCACGACAGCACGTGGGGGAAGGTCCGGCTGGTGACACTCGTCGCGGTCCCCTGTGTCCTCCTGTTGCTCCCGTTCGCGCGCGATCTCAACGCCCTGCTCCTCGGCGAGGCGGACGCACAGGCCGTCGGCGTCGAGGTAGAGCGCACCCGGCGGCTGCTGCTCGCGACGGCGAGTGTCGTCACCGCCGCCGCCGTCGCCGTCGCGGGCGTCGTCGGCTTCGTCGGTCTCGTCGTCCCGCACGTGATGCGGCTCCTGGTCGGACCGGACCACCGCATCCTCCTCCCGACGAGCGCGGTCGCGGGCGCCGTCTTCCTCGTCGCCGCCGACACCGTCGCGCGCGTCGGCGCGGCAGAACTCCCGGTCGGTATCGTCACTGCTGCCGTCGGCGCACCGTTCTTTCTCTACCTGCTCCGCACTCGGGAGGTGCGAACGGCGTGACCGGCCTCGTCGCGTCGGATCTCGTCGTCGACCGGAGAGACCGGCGCGTCCTCGACGGCGTCTCGTTTCGCGCCCGGTCGGGCGAGGTCGTCGGTCTCGTCGGCCCGAACGGAGCGGGCAAGACGACACTCCTGCGGGCGTGTAACGGGTCGCTCGCGCCGACGTCGGGAACCGTCACGATCGACGGCGACCGGGTCGGAGAGCTGTCGGCACGCGAGACGGCCCGCCGGGTCGCGACGGTGCCACAGGAGCCGTCGCTCGGCTTCGACTTTCCCGTCCGCGAGGCCGTCGCGATCGGACGGACGGCCCACGTTCCGCGGTTCGGTCGCCGCGGGTCGGACGACCGCGCGGCGGTCGACCGGGCGCTCGACCGCGCCGCGGCGACGGGGCTCGCCGACCGACCGGTGACCGAACTCAGCGGCGGCGAGCGCGCGCGGGTCTCGCTCGCCCGGGCGCTGACACAGGCGGCGCCCGTCCTCCTCCTCGACGAGCCGACGGCGAATCTCGACGTCGGGCACCAGGTCCGGACGCTCTCGCTCGTCCGCGGCCTCGCCGGCGAGGGGGGACGCGCCGTCGTCGCGGCGGTCCACGACCTCGACCTCGCCGCGCGGTTCTGCGACCGCCTCGTCCTCCTCGCCGACGGGGTGGTCCGCGCCACGGGCGACCCGGCAGACGTCCTCGTGCCCGACGCCCTCACCGACGCGTTCGGGGTCCGGACCCGCGTGGACGTCGACGAGGCGACCGGACGTCCGCGGGTGACGGCGCTCCCGGACGGCCCCGAAGCGGGGCGCTCCCGGGCGCGTTCGTCCGCCGGCGCGCCGTCGACGGGGCGGGTCCACGTCGTCGGGGGCGACGGGCGTGCGGCGCGGCACCTCCGGACGCTGGCCGAGGCCGGCCACGACGTGAGCGTCGGCCCCGTCTCGGCGGTGGACCCGGACGCCCGCGTCGCGTCGGGCCTGACCCGCGACCGCGTCGTCGTCCCGCCACACGGCGACGTGACCGGCGACGACGCCGACCGGGTCCGGACACTCGCCGCCACGGCCGACGTCGTCGTCGTCCCAGACGTGCCGGTGTCGCCGGGGATCCGCGGGACGCTCGCCGACCTCGCCGACCTCGCGGGCGTGTCGACGCCGCTTCTCGTCGTCGACGACCGGCCGCTCCCGGATCGTAACTACGCCGGCGCGGCGGGACGACAGACGTGGACACGCCTGACCGACACCGGACGGGTCGTGCCGGCGGCAGCCGTCGCCGGCGCGGTCCAGAGTGCGCTCGGTGAGCGGCCCGGGCAGAGCGACACGCACTAGTCCGTAGCGCGCCCACGGTCTGTATGGAGCGACCCTGCGTCCGTGTCGCCCGGACGGAGGGCGAGGCGACCCGGTCACGCCTCGCCGAGACCGACCTCCTCGACAGGCGATACCGCATCGACGTCGCCGACGGCGACCTCTACCTGCCCGTCGAGGACCCGACGGCGGTCCCGGACGACCTCGCGGTCGTCGACCACCGGGTCGAGGCGCGCGAGCGACAGACGACACCGGCGGACGTCCTCGGGTGGGAGCCGACCTACGAGCGCGTCGGGAGCGTGGTCGTCCTCGACGAGGACGACCCGGACCGCGCCAGCGAGGCGGCGGCGGCGGTGATGGACTCCGACCTCCCCTGCGAGACGGTCGTCGCCCGTGCGTCGAAGGTGGCGGGTGAGTTCCGGGTCCGGGAGTTCGACGTGCTCGCGGGGACCGACACCGAGACGTGCCACCGCGAGTACGGCCACGAGTTCCGCCTCGACATCGCCGCAGTGTACTTCTCCCCACGGCTGGCGACGGAGCGTCACCGGGTCGCCGAGCAGACAGTCGAGGACGACCGTGTCGTCGACATGTTCGCCGGTGTCGGGCCGTTCGCGGTGCCGATGGCCGCACGGGGCGCAGACGTCCTCGCCGTCGACAAGAACCCCGTCGCAGCCCGGTACTGCCGGGAGAACGTCCGCCGGAACGGCGTGGCCGACCGCGTCGAGGTCCGGGCGGCGGACGTCCGCGACGTCGCCGCCGACGCGTCCGGCGGCGCCAGCCGGATCGTGATGAACCTCCCGCACTCCGCAGCCGGGTTTCTGCCGAGCGCCGTCGCGTTCGCCGGCGACGACTGTCTGGTCCACTACTACGACATCCAGGCCGAAGACGACCCGTTCGGGCCGGCACGCCGTGCCGCCGAGGCGGCTGTCGAGGGGACAGCGTACGGGGTCTCCGTCGACGACGAGCGGGTGGTCCGGTCGTACGCGCCCCACGAACTGAACGTGCGGGTGGACCTACGGCTGCGGCGGTAGACACGACGGCCGAGTCGGAACGCTTTTTCGCCCGACAGCGATACGGTCTGACGTGCCGGTGTAGCTCAGCTGGCAGAGCGATTCCTTCGTAAGGAATAGGCCGAGGGTTCAAATCCCTCCACCGGCTTTCGATCATACGTTCAAGTTCCTGTGGCTGCTTAGAGACACGTGTGTTCGAACAGGACGCGCGCCTCGACGCCCTCCACGACCGCATCGAGGACTCCGATGTCCTCACCCCCGAGGATAAACATCTGCTCTTCCGGTTCTCCGACGAGACGGGGGTCGACAACTACTCAGCCGCTCGCCGGGTCAAACTCCTCCAGCACTGCACGTTGCTGGCCGGCGACTCCCGGAAGTACGACCCCGAGGACCTGCCGGAGCCGAGCATCGCCGACATCGTCGGCGAGAGCGACGAGGCCAAACAGAAGGCGAAACGGTACGTCAGCTGGATCAACCGCAACTACGACAGCGAGGAGAGCAAGCGCGACCACCGCGTCGCGCTCCGGATGCTCGGTGGCCACGTGAGACGGCGACTACGGGGAGGAGAAACCGTCGAGCGTTGAGTGGATCTCCGCAGAACTCCCGGCCAACTACGACGCCAAACCGGACCCGACGAAGACGTGGGAGTGGGACGACCACATCCGGCCGACGCTGGACCACGCGGCCAACGCTCGCAACAGGGCCGCCATCGCCGTCTGCTGGGACGCCGGCCCTCGCTCGGGCGAGTTCCAGGCGCTTACCGTCGGCGACGTGAGAGACCACGAGTACGGGATGGAGATCAGCGTCGACGGCAAACAGGGCCAGCGGTCGGTCACCCTCGTCCCGTCGGTGCCGTACCTCCGGCGCTGCTGGAGGTCCACCCGCGCCGGGACGACCCCGACGCGCCGCTGTGGGGCAAGCTCAGCGACGGCAGCGAGATGAGCTACAACGCGAAGCCGAAGATGCTCCGCGACCCAGCGGACAAGGCGGCCAAGAACGGGGAGCTCCGGAAGCCATCGAAGATGATGTTCACCAACCTGCGGAAGTCTTCGGCGAGTTACTTGGCGCGGAACAACGTCTCGCAACACCATCTTGAGCGCCACCGTGGCTGGGAGCAGAACAGCGAACAGGCCACCCGCTACATCGGCACGTTCGCGGAGGACACCGCTCGAGAGGTGGCACGGGCGCACGGTGTCGACGTCTCCGAGGACGAGATCGATCCAGTGGGTCCCATCGACTGTCCTCGGTGCCAGCGGGAGACGCCACGCGACGAGGCGCAGTGCATGTGGTGCGGGCAGGTGTTGAGCAAGAAGGGCGTCGAGAAGGTCGAAGCGCGGCACGACCGGCTGTTCGAATCGGCCTTGGAGGCCGAGGGTGAGATGAAGGAACATCTGGAGAACACCCAGGAGCGGCTGGACGAACTGCGGGCGCTGGGGATCGAAGTGTAGCTGACACCGTTCCCCCGAATGTCGATGACATTAGAAAATCCGAGCACGTCATCGGTCACGATGTGTGAACAGTCACACCGTGACCGACCGGCGTTCCGGGACTCGGACCCCTCGTCCGGCTGGCAGCCGCCACTCGCATCCCGGCGGTCGAAGCCACGAACGACCGATCCCCGGGAGACAGCTCGGCGTGTTCCCGAACGTGACTCCCGTGGACGTGCCGCGGAGGAACGCACGAGGAAAGCCACAACACGGCAGCGCCGCCCGGCTCGGTACGTGTCGGCGACAGGTTCACCTGGGTGTATACACGACGTATACTCGTGAGCACCACCATCCGGGTCGACGACGCGACGAAGGAGAAACTCGAGCGACTGAAACGAGACGACGAGACATGGACCGAGTTCCTGAGCCGACTCGTCGACGACGAGGACCCCGTCGATACGGGCTCGTGGTCCCCCGAACAGGCGGCACAGGCGCGCGAGCAACTCGAACGGTCGCGGGAGAGCTTCGAGTGACGTTCCTCGACACGTCGGTGATCATCGACATGCTCGATCCGAGCGTCGACGGCGTCGAAGCGGCCGCAGAGCACCACGGGCGGCCGTTTCTCACCTCGTCGATCTGCGTCTTCGAGGTGCTGAACGGTGTTCTCGGCAGCGGGTCGACAGATGTCGTCGCCGAGCGCAACCGGTTCGGCGGCGTGCGGGCTCTCGAGTTCAACGACCGCCTCGCTCTCGAGGCCGCCCGACTCCAGGACGAGCTCGTAAGCGACGGCGACAGGCTGGCGGCCCGTGACGCGATAATCGCCGCGACGGCCCGGTCGACGGGCGACCACCTCCTCGTCGCCGACACCGACTTTCGGACCAGCCTGCTCGAGTCACGGATGGACGTGACCAACCTCACCGACTGACAGGGTACGGATCGTGTGGCTCCGGTGTCTCGAAGGCATCGGGCGTCCTCGAGAACCCGACCGAATCCGAGAGATTAGCGGGCTCGTCGGTCGGGCGAGCAACCGCTCGTTCCGTCGACCCGGAAGCGATCCCCGACTGGACCCGTTCCATCGACCGCCGGCATCTGAACCTCTACTTCAGCTCCCTCTACCGGCTTCACGCCGCGGACCAGAGGATCGTCGGCACCACGGATCGTTCGCGCGCCGGGGGCCACGCTCCGGCGCCTCGAGGCCGGCTGCGCTGTCTGTCGTGTCCTCGGGACCGTGCGCCGCGACGACGACACCGCGGTCCGGTGGATTCGAGTGACGTGTCCCACCGACTGCCGGTCGAGGGGGTCCAAACGGCTTATTACCACCGCGCGGCAGAACGAAATATGTCTGAGAGCGCAAGCAGCCGGGTGTCGGTGGGGGTTCCGGGCGTCGACGAGGTGCTGGACGGCGGCCTGCTCCCCGGGCGGTCGTACATGCTCCGTGGCGGCGCGGGGACGGGCAAGACGATCGTCGGCTTTCACTACCTGACGGCGGGCGTCGCAGCCGGCGAGTCGTGTCTGTTCGTCGCGTTCGAGGAGTCCGCGGCGAACGTGCGCGAAAACGCCGCGGCACTCGGGGTCGACCTCGGCGGCGTCGAGATCCTCGACCTGAGCCCGAGCGCGGACCGGTTCCTCGAGGAGGAGCAGTACAGCGTCTTCGCGCCCGACGAGGTGGAGAACCGGTCGGTGACCGACGAGATCGTCGCCGCGGTCGAGTCGGTCGATCCGGACCGCGTCTTCGTCGACCCGATCACACAGCTCCAGTACCTCTCTGCGGACGACTTCCAGTTCCGTCAGGAGGTTGCGGGGCTGATGAGCTACCTCGGCGGTCGGGGCGCGACGACACTGTTCACCACCCAGCCCACGCCGACCCGGCCGGACGACGACCTCCAGTACATCTGTGACGGGGCGATCACCCTCCGCCACGGCGAGTCTGGACGGTCGCTGAGCGTCGTGAAGTTCCGCGGATCGGACTTCCGGAGCGGGCGCCACGCGCTCCGGATCGACGCCGAGGGGATCGCGGTGTTTCCGACGCTCGTCCCCGGTGAGCACGACCAGCCGTTCGACCTCGAGCAGATCGGATCGGGCGTCGACGAGCTCGACACGCTCCTCGGCGGCGGCGTCGAGCGTGGCACCGTCACGGTCGTCAGCGGGCCGAGCGGCGTCGGCAAGAGCACGACCGGGACGCACTTTCTGGTCCGGGCCGCGGCCCGCGACGAGCGCGCCGTTGCCTACCTGTTCGAGGAGAGCGAGGCGTCGCTACGTCACCGCTCGCGGGCGATCGGCCTGCCGGTCGACGAGATGCTCGACGACGGCAGCCTCGCGTTCGAGTACGTCGAGCCGCTGGCGCTCTCCTCGGACGAGTTCGCGAGTCGAGTCCGGACGGAGGTCGAGGACCGGGACGCCCGGGTCGTGATGATAGACGGCACCATGGGCTACCGGCTCTCGCTCCGGGGAGACGAGTCGGGGCTCGTGAGCGAACTCCACGCGCTCGTGCGATACCTGCGGAACGTCGGCGTCACCGTGATCCTGATAGAAGAGACCGGCTCGGTCACGGGCGAGTTCGAGCCGACCCGGGAGGGGATCAGCTACCTCGCGGACAACATCCTGTTTCTCCGCTACCTCGAGCTCGAGGGCGAGATCCGGCGCGCAGTCGGGGTGTTGAAAAAGCGCCTCGGACCGTTCGAGTCGACGCTGCGCGAGCTCCGTATCCGCGAGGACGGCCTGTGGATCGGCGACCCGCTCGACGACCTCCGGGGCGTACTCACGGGGACGCCGGAGTGGGCCGACGACGGGGGAGACCGGACCAGTAGATGATCGAGGAGGCGGTCCACGGGGACGGCGACCGGATCCTCGTCCTCGTCGGCGGACGGCGCGACCGGGAGCTGGTCGTCGAGCGGCTGGGCGACCGACACGAGGTCGTCGCTCCCGACCCGGCTGAGGGGTGGGGACGGGTCGACCTCTGTGTCGTCGACGCGCCGACCTACCGGCAGGTCGCCGACCGGCTGACCGCCCGCCGGCGCGACACCGCCGCATACCTGCCGGTGCTCCTCCTCGTGCCGGAGCGGGGAGACAGTCGGGGCGCAGAGTGGGTGACCGCGGCGCTCGACGGTCCCGTCGACGACGTGCTGGTCGTACCCGCCCCGCGCCGGGAGTTCGACGCCCGTGTCGAGGCGCTCTTGCGCGTCCGCCGGCAGTCGCTCGACCTGTCGCTGTACCGCCGCGCGATGGACGAGGCGGCGATCGGCATCACGATCAGCGACCCGGCCCACGAGGACAACCCGCTCGTCTACGTCAACGACGGCTTCCTCGACACGACCGGCTACAGCCGCGACGAGGTGCTGGGGCGGAACTGCCGGTTCCTCCAGGGCGCGGACACCGACGAGGCGACCGTCGCGGAGATACGCGAGGCGGTCGACGCCGAACGCGCGACCACCGTCGAGCTGCTGAACTACCGGGCCGACGGCGAGCGGTTCTGGAACCGACTGACGATCACGCCGATCTACGACGACGACGGGAGCCTGACGAACTTCATCGGCTTCCAGCAGGACGTCACCGACTACGTCGAGCGGGGGCGGTCGCTGGAGCGGTTCGAGACGATCGTCCAGACGGTCCGAGAGCCGATCGTCGTCGTCGACCCGGACGGGCAGTTCGAGCGGGTGAACGAGGCGATGACCGAGGCGACCGGCTACGACGCCGACGAGCTCGTCGGGAGTCACGTCTCGAAGGTCGCGAGCGCGGACGACATCGCCCGTGGCGAGGAGCAGATCCGCGCGGTGCTCGACGGCGACAAAGAGCAGGCGACGTTCGAGGCGTCGCTCGTCGCCGCCGACGGCACCAGCCGGGAGTACCGCATGAGTGTCTCGGTGCTGTACGGCCCGCAGGGGTTCGAGGGGACGACGGTCGTCGCCCACGACGTGACAGACCTGCGCGAACACCAGCGCCGGCTCTCCGTGCTCGACCGGGTGCTGCGTCACAACCTGCGGAACAAGCTCAACGTCGTCGTCGCGCGGGCGGCGGAGATACGCGAGCGGACCGCGGACGACGGAGTCTGCGAGGCCGCGTCCGCCGTCGAGCGCGCCGGCGGTGGCCTGCTGGAGACCGCCGAGTCAGTCCGTCGGTTCCAGGGCGTCACGAGCCCGGGGCAGTCGGCACGGGAGCGCGTCGACATCGTCGACGCTGTCGAGCGCGCGCTGGAGGGCGTCCGGGCGACATACCCGGAGGTCGAGGTCGAGGCCGACTGTGCTGGGACCGCGGCGGCCACGGGCGACCGGACACTCGCGCTCGCCCTCGAGGAGCTGCTCGACAGCGCCGCGAGCGCCGGCGAGGGCGAGGACGGCCCGAGCCGCGTCTTGGTCCAGGTGCGCGACGACCCGGTGGAGGGTGTCGTCGAGGTAGAGGTGGCCGACGATGGACCGGAGATCGTCGAGTCGGGCCGGCGGGCGCTAGAGCGGGGGGTCGAGACGTCGCTCGAACACACCTCGGGGATCGAACTGTGGCTCGTCCGGTGGGCCGTCGACAACGTCGGCGGCGCGGTCAGCGTCGAGCCGAACGAGCCGCGAGGGACGGTCGTCCGTCTCCAGATCCCCCGACACGAGCCGTGAGCCGACGGCGTCGGCAGCCTGTCAAAACGCACGAAGCATTTACGCTGTGGGTGTGTGAACGGACGCTGTGGACTGGACACGCCGACAGACGCTCGCGACCGGCGCCGCGCTCGCGAGCGCGGCGCTCGGCGGGTGTGCGAGCGTCAACCCGCTGAGCGGCGGTGAAACGGAGGGCGACGGCCCTGGCTCCGACTCGGGGTCAGGGTCAGGGTCCGGAAGCCCGGAGCCGGCAGCCGTGTCGTCGACGGCGACGCAGACGGCGACGCCGGCCGTGAGCCGGGAGGAGAGCGCGGCTGCGACGGTCTTCGCGGAGATAGAGTGGTTCGCCCGGGAGTTTCCGGGCGCCGTCGACCGGTACCTCACCGCGGCGTCCCGGGCGCTCGGGGTCGTCGAGTCGTTCGACGACAGAGCGTCGGTGAGCGCGGCGGACCTCGACCGGCTCGAGTCGCGCCTGTCCCGTGTCGAGACCACCCTCTACGACGGTCTCGTCCCGCACTTCGACGCACAGCCGGACGTCCGGTCGTACAACGACGACCGGCTCTCGGAGCTCGGGGCGTTCCGCGAGCGGTCGGACTGGGACGCGGTCCAGGCGGTCTTGGCCGGGATGGCCGAGCGGTACCGTGACCTGTCGACCCGGACGTGGGTCGAACGGACGTTCCAGACCGACCCGGTCGGCGGCCGACTCGCCGACCGGCTGACCGCCGACGGCGTCGCGGACCGCGCGGCGGTGATGGTGTACTACGCTCCGACAGACACCGTCGTACGCGTCCAGGCCGACCCGAGTGCCCACCAGGGGGCGCTCCCCGGCGGTCGAGTCGACCTGTCGGGCTACCGGCAGACGTTCGACCCGACTGCGGTGACGGCGTACCGCACCGCTCGGGCGTTTACGACCTACGTCAGTCTCCAGTTCGGCCGGCTGTCGACGCCGGTGTTCCTCCAGCAGTACCGCGACGCCGGTCGGGCAGAGGGTGCCGTCGGGCGGATGCTCTCCACGAGCGGCGCGGTCACGGCAGAGGGAACACAGACGCTCGGCGGACGGGAGTGGCGCCGAGTGTTCTACCGGGCGAACGGCGGCGTCACCTACGCTGTCCTGCTCCGCACCGGTCGGTACGTACTCGTCGCGGCACCGAGTCGGACGGCGTGGGAGAGCCGCGCGGACAGCTGGACGGTGCCGCTGGAGCTGGGGTGGTTCTGGGATGCGTGAGCGGCGACTCACCCGGCGGCGCGTCGTCGCCGGGACGACGGCAGTCGTGGCGGCGCTTGCGGGGTGTAGCGACGAGGGCGGAGACGACAGAACGGAGAGCGAGAGCGAGGGCGACGGCGGGGGTGGCGGCAGCAGCAGCGGCGACGGGGGGACCCCGACGCCCGAACCACGGGAGACGTCGACCGGAACGCCGACGCCGCGGGCGGCGTACCCCGACCTCGGCGAACGGACCGGATCCGTCGCCGAGAGTCTGCGCTGGCACGCCACCGAGTACGACGAGGTGATGCGGACCCTGCGGAGGCTCGCAAACCGGGTGGTCGGTGTCGCCGCCGACCTCCGGAAGGCGTCGTCGGTGACGGCGAACGACCTGACCCGGCTCGAGGACGCGACGACGACTGTCGCCGAGTTCGTCCGGCGGAACGTACAGCCGTACTACCCCGTCGAGGACGCCGTCACGAACGGCGACAACACCCTGGTCCAGCAGACGAAACTCGCAGCCGAGCGTGGCGACACGCAGGCGCTCGACGACGCCCTGGAGCGAGTCGGGCGGTTCTACGGAAACTACGCCCGCCGGTCGTTCTACGAGACGAACTTCCCGAACGACGTCGTCTACGAGCGGCTGTACGGCAAGATGACACGGGACGGCTCGACGAACGTCCTGTTCGGCCTGTTCTACCCCGAGGGCGACTACGTCGCGGTCAGCCACCAAGACAGGACCGACGACCTGAACACCGACGGGCTTCCCCAGCACGCACACACGTGGGACAGTGGTCACGTCGCGCTGACGATCGTCCACCCGCACGGCGGCGCCCACGCCACGAACAGCCACGACGACGAGCCGACGGACCGGCGTGTCTACGCGTACGACCGCGAGGCGGAGACGATGGACATCCTCGCCGACGCCGCCCCGGACCGGTTCAGGATGGACCTGTACGAGCCGCGACACCGGGACGTCTTCGGGCCGGTCCGGCTCTCGGAGGCGAACGAGAACGAGTTCTACGTCGAGGTGGGCTACACCGACGACGACTTCGGGACGAGTATGGTCGGCCATTTCCAGACGTTCCCGAGTGTGCGCGACACGCAGGACGCCGTCGAGGAGCTCCTCGCCGCCGACGTCTTCGAGCAGGGCACCAGCCGTATCGTCGGCGACACGGACGAGGCCCGCGACTGGCGCCGGGTGTTCTACACCCGAAACGACGTCACGCTGTACGCGTTCATGCTGGAGGTCGGTCGGGTGCTGGTGACGCTGGCGCCGAGCGAGACGGAGTGGGCGAGTCGCACCGACTGGCCCGGCCCGCTCGCCGACTGCTGGCTCGGCGACACGACGCCGCTCGACACCTGACCGGTCGGGCGGCGACAGTGTTTAGTTCAGCGAATACTTCGAGCAACTATGTACGACCTGACCGGGTTCCAGCGCGACCTGTTGTACGCCGTTGCGGGCCTGGACGAACCACACGGCCTCGCGGTAAAGGACGAACTCGAGACGTACTACGAGAAGGAGATTCACCACGGTCGGCTCTACCCGAACCTCGATACGCTCGTCGAGAAGGGACTCGTGGACAAGGGCCAGCGCGACCGCCGGACGAACTTCTACACCCTGACCCGACGCGGACGACGCGAGCTCGTCGCTCGACGCGAGTGGGAGGACGAGTACCTCGACGAGGCCAGCACGGTTCCGGCTTAGTACCGCCCCCGTTCGCCGAGGCGAGCGCGGAGTTCGACGACCGCCGCGCCGACACCGAGCGTCAGTACACTCAGCCTGACCGCCGGTCCGAGAACCGACGGGAGCCGTCCGAGGAGCGCGACGAGGACGACACCGACGACGAGCCCCGTCGCCGGCTGCTCGACGTCGGCGAACGAGACGAGCCACGCGCCGAGCGCGAACCGACCGAGAGCCGCCCCGACCCACCCGAGAGCCGGCAGCGCGAGGGCGACGGCGGCGGCGACCGGGAGGCCGACGACCGTGACGGCCAGCGCGAGCACCGCGAGCGGTGCCGCGACGAGCGCGGCGCCGCCCCACAGGAGGCTGGCGGGCGCGTCGAGGACGGCGTTCTCGGCGACAGAGACGGAGAAGTCGCCGACGCCGCGGATGAGGATGGCGCCGACGAGCAGGTTCGACAGCACCCCGTAGACGAGGAAGGTACCGGGCGGGAGCGCCGGGGCCGGCGGCCCGAGACCGAGGTCCGTGGCACTCCGTACCGTTCCGTCGACGGTCGCGCCGGGCTCGCGCTCCAGCCGTCCGTCGTAGTTCACGTCGGCACCGACCGCTGCAGTCGAGGTGAGCGTCACGAGCGCCGCGGCGGCGGTGAGGTCACCCCCGACGGTCCCGGCGACGGTCACCTCACCCGCCGCGGCGCCGAGCGACCCGCGGACCGTCCCAGCCGGGCCGACGGCGACCGACCCGGCGTAGGCGACGACGTTGCCGCCGACGGTCCCCTCGACCCGGAGGCTTCCGGCGTATGCGCTGAGTGTCCCCTCGACGGCGCCGCCCTCTGCGACGACGACGGAGCCGGCGTAGGCGTCGACGTCGCCGGTGACGGTCCCGCGGACGACGACGGTACCGCCGGTGGCGGTCAGGGAGTTCACCGACTCGTTCGGCCCGACGACGACGGTACCGCCTGCACGCTGGTCGGCGGCAGCGACGCCGGGGAGGAGCCCGAGCGCGACGAGGAGCGCGAGCGCGAGCGCGGGGAGTGCCTGTCGCATGCCTCCGACCGGGCGGCCCCGCGACAAGTCGGTTTCCATTCGTCTGGGGCGGTCCGTGTCGTCGCCGGACCTCGGGCCGCTGTCGGTGCCAGGCCGCGGTAGTCCGGTCAGAGCGTCTCGGGGTTGGCGACGAGTCGCTCGTCGACGGGGTCGCCGGCGAGGAGCCGGACCACCGAGGTCGCGGTTGTCTCCAGCATCTCGACTCGGGTCTTCCGTCCCGCGCCGGCGAGGTGTGGCGTCGTGAGGACGGTCTCGAAGCCGAACACCGGGTCGTCCGTGGCGGGGGGTTCGTCGTGGAAGACGTCGAGTGCCGCGCCGGCGAGGCGGTCGTCGCGGAGCGCGTCGTACAGCGCGTCGCGGTCGATCACCGCCCCGCGGGCGGTGTTGAGCACCACGCCGTTCGTGCCGAGGCGGGCGAGCGCGTCGGCGTCGACCAGCCCGCGCGTCTCGTCGGTCAGGCGGACGTGGACAGAGAGCACCGACGAGCGCTCGAGCAGGTCGTCGAACCGGACGAGGTCGGCGCCGACGGCGTCTGCGCGGGCCGCGTCGACCTGTGGGTCGTGCGCGAGGAGGTCCGGGCCGAACGGGCGCAGGCGCTCCGCGGTCGCCGTCCCCGTCGCGCCGAGGCCGAGGAGGCCGACCGTCTCGTCGCGGAGCTCGCGGCTGAGCCACTCGTGCGAGCGCCAGCCGCCCGCGCGCAGGTGGCGCTCGCTCGCGCCGATCTTCCGCAGGAGCGAGACGAGCAGTCCGACGGCGAACTCACCGACCGCGTCGGCGTTCATCCCCGGGGTGTGGGTGACGGGGATCCCGCGCTCTGTCGCCGCCGCGACGTCGACGTTGTCGATACCGGAGCCGGGCTTGCCGACCACCCTGAGGTCCGGGAGCGCGTCGAACAGCGTCGCGCCGTACTCGTTCTCCGAGTGGACGAACAGGGCCGTCGCCCCCGCCGCACGGTCGATCAGTTCGGCGGTCGTGTAGCGGCCCTTCGGCACCCGAACGACGTCAAGGTCGGAGAACGTCTCCGCGACGGGGTCGACGTCGCGGACGGCGACGAGACGCGGTCGTGTCACGCTCGGCGGTCACGGGGCGCCGTACTGAACCTTCCGCCCGAACGGCTTAGCCCGGCGGCGTCGAGAACCGCATATGGACGCGGACCCGACGGTCGCCGTGTTGCGACAGGGGACGGAGGGACTGGACACCCGCGAGTACGCGACGGCGCTGCGCGACGCGGGATTGACGGTCGAACGCGCCGGGACGCCGTCGGCGGAGCGTCGACTCGTCGGCGAGACACCGGTCGTGACCGGCGTCTACGTCGACGAGGCGCTGGTCGAGCGGTTCGACGGCGTGCGCCTGTTCGCCGCCGGGTCGTCCGGGACCGGACACCTGCCGGTCGAGGCGCTGGTCGAGCGCGGCGTGGCCGTGACGAACGCCGCCGGCATCCACGCTCCCGGCATCGCGGAACAGGTGCTCGCGCACCTCCTGACGTTCGCGCGGCGCCTCCACCTCGCGCCGGGGCGACAGGAGCGCCGCGAGTGGCGCCACTGGCAGGCCGGCGAGCTCGGCGGGTCGACCGTGACCGTCGTCGGACAGGGGGCCGTCGGGACGGCAGTCGTCGAGCGTCTCGCCTCGTTCGGCGTCGAGACGCTCGCGGTGCGACACAGCCCGGCGAAGGGCGGCCCGGCAGACGAGGTGCTCGGCTACAGCCGGCTCCACGACGCACTGGCGCGGACAGCGTACCTCGTGCTGGCCTGTCCGCTCACGGACCAGACGCGCCGGCTGGTCGACGAGGCGGCGCTCGCGACGCTCCCGCCAGAGGCGGTCGTGGTGAACGTCGCGCGGGGCGGCGTCGTCGACCAGCCGGCGCTCGCGACGGCGCTCGGCACGGAGGCGATCCGCGGCGCCGCGCTCGACGTGACCGACCCCGAGCCGCTGCCGCCGGACAGCCCGCTGTGGCGGCTGGAGAACTGCCTGGTCACGCCACACGTCGGCGGGTCGACGCCACGACACTGGGACCGGCTGGCCGAGGTCGTCGCGGCGAACGTCCGGACCCTCGTCGACGGCGGCAGACCGGTCGACCTGCGGAACCTCGTCGCCGCGCCGGACGGCGTCTGACTTCCGTCGGACCGAAGCCAAAGCTATACGTCGGACTAGTCGTTGAGAGAGGACGTATGCCGGAATGCCAGAACTGTGGCTCGTTCGTCACGGAGGCCTACGTGCGTGTCTTCGCACCAAACGGAATGGAACGACCCCGAGTGTGTCCCAACTGTGAGGATCTCGTCCGTGACGGCAACGACGTGCGAGAGGCGCGGGCGAAGCGAACGTAGCCGGAGCGGAGGAGTTTAGCGCCTCGCGGGCAGCGAGACCGTGTGCTCACCTTCGTCGGACTGGGGCTGTACGACGAGCGCTCGGTCACGCTCGCCGGGCGCGACGCGATCTGTAACGCCGACCGGGCGTTCGCGGAGTTCTACACGAGTGACCTCGTCGGGACGACCGTCGACGACCTCGTCGCCGCCCACGACGTCGACCTCGAGGTGCGCGACCGCGCCGGGGTCGAGCGCGACCCGGAGCCGATACTCGCCGCCGCCGAGTCGTCCGACGTCTGCCTTCTGGCCGCCGGCGACGCTCTCGTCTCCACCACCCACGTCGACCTGCGTCTCCGCGCCGAGGACCGCGGGATCGACACCCGCGTCGTCCACGGTGTCTCCGCCGCCAGCGCCGTCCCCGCGCTCTGCGGGCTCCAGAACTACCGCTTCGGGCAGGCCGTCACCCTGCCGTTTCCGGACGCTCACGGCGCCGGGGCGGTGCCGCCCTCCGTCGTCGAGAGCGTCGAGACCAACCGCGAGCGCGGGCTCCACACCCTCTCGTACCTCGACATCACCGCCGACGACAGACAGCGCGCACGCCGCGCCGAGCGCCGGGACGACGAGCGCGGCACGTACATGACCGCCGACGTCGCCGCGGAGCTCCTCTGTGAGGGCTGGCGCGACGCGCTCGCCGTCGCCGTCGCACGCGCCGGGAGTCCCGACCCCGTCGTCGTCGCCGACCGGCTCTCGGCGCTCGCCGGCGAGTCGCTCGGCGAACCGCTCCACGCGCTGGTGATCCCCGGGGGACTCCACCACGTCGAGCGGGCGGCACTGGCGACTCTCGCCGGAGCGCCGGAGGCGGCGCTGGCCGCACACGACGAGGCGTTCGAGACCGACCACTAGTCCTCCGGGTCGACGCCGCCGTCGGTGATCGCGGGCTGACGGGGGAGGTCGAGTGCCGACGCGAGGTCGTACTCGTTGCGGGTGAGGAGGTAGAGCGCGTCCTCCACCAGCGCCAGCAGCTCCGGGAGTTCGCGGACGAGCAGGTAGGTGACGCCGACGAGGGCGACGACCGCCAGCGACTGACTGATCACCCGGTCGGAGAGGTAGAACGACACCTTGTACGGGTCGGAGCCGTCGAACAGGAAGAGGACCGCGTCCGCGAACCAGTGCATGTACTGCTTACCGAAGACGAGGCCGATGAACGTCGTACGGGCGAGATTCAGCGCGTAGACGATCGGCACGACGACCGCGAGGCCGCGGAGCTTCCGGCTGAAGGGGGCGTCGACGGCGGCGATCAGCCCCGCGAAGATCGAGATGCTCCCCAGCCCCGTACAGGCCAAGACGAGCGAGAACAGGATGACGTGGCCCTCCGGGGTGACGAACTTGAACG
The DNA here is from genome assembly GCA_964512675.1 of uncultured Haloferacaceae archaeon. Lineage (GTDB taxonomy): Archaea > Halobacteriota > Halobacteria > Halobacteriales > Haloferacaceae > A07HB70. The sequence goes on from CAZEJR010000008.1 coordinate 61,051, forward strand.
TGTTCAGGTAGCCCTGGTCGCCCCGGACGAGTTCGGGGTGGTGGCCGAGGGTGGTCATGATCCACATCGTCTGGTCGGTGACGACGCGGATGAGCGCGGCCCGGGGTGCGGGGACGGAGACACCCGCGACGGTGAACGCCGGGATCGTCTCGAACGGCAGGTAGACGAGACCCATCCACGCGACGGCGCGGGAGAGCGCGACGAGCGAGTCACGGCCACGCCAGAACACGTAGCCGGCGTAGAGACAGAGCGGCACCGCGAGCGCAGAGAGGCCGGCCTCGATGAACGACCGCTTGGCGACCCAGAAGTGCGGGGCGAGCTGCGCCCAGAAGACGGCGAAGAGCGCCCACGACGCGACGAGGACGGGCCGCCCCGTCTCGCGCTGCCCGCGCCAGAGCAGAGCACCGACGCCGAAGGCGACGACGACGGCCCACGCCAGCGCGTCGGAGACGGGTGTCGGCATACGTTCTCGATCGCGGGCGGGCGCTAAATCCCTTGTCGTTCTGGCACCCGTAGCGCACGGGCGGTCCCGGTCAGAACGGGAACAGCGAGTCGTCGTCGGGCGAGCGCTCGAGCACCTCCACCTCGTGGCCGTCGTTCGTCTTCGTGAACGCGTACATGTCGTCGCAGTCGGCAGGGGTCCGGTACGCCTCGGCGTGTCGGTGGGTCAGTTCCTCCCACGCCTCGTGGAGGTCGTCGACGCCGAGAGCGAGGTGGCCCCACGCGTCGCCCAGGTCGTAGGTCCGCCCGTCGTAGTTGTACGTCAGCTCGACGTCCATCGCCTCCGGCGGGGCGTCCGGCGGCGAGAGGAAGAAGTTCGCGAACGTCTCCGCCTCCCACCGGCCGGTGTCTTCGTACCCCAGCTTTCGGACCCACCAGCCGACTGCCGCGTCGGCGTCCTCGACCCGGACCATCGTGTGGTCGAGGCTCCAGCGCGCGCCGTGGTCGCGCGAGACGATCTCGACCTCGTGGCCGTCGGGGTCCGTGACGAACGCGTACCGCCCGCCACAGGAGTCGGGGTCGCGGTAGTCCGCGACGCCGCCAGCCATCAGCTCCTCGTACGCGTCGTAGACGTCGTCGACACGGACGGCGATATGTCCCCACGCGTCGCCCAGGTCGTAGGTCCGGTCGTCGTGGTTCGCGGTGAGCTCGAGCATCGCGCCCGCGTCGTCCATCGCCTCCGGGCCGAGGTAGACGATCGTGAACCCGTCGCCCTCGTAGCGGTCTTTCTCCTCGTAGCCGAGGTGACCGGTGTACCAGCCGAGCGACTCGTCGAGATCCTCGACGCGCATCATCACGTGGTCGAGCGTGTGCGACATAGCTTGAGGGTCGAGGCCCAGAGACAAACCCTTTGCCGTCAGTTGCGGGCGAGCGCGAGCGCGACGAGCCAGCAGACGAGCGTGCCCGTCGGCCACGCGGTGCGAGAGGGCTGGATCGAGAACCCCCACGCGAGCGAGAGCTGCGCGACGCCGGCGCAGGCGAACGCCGCGGCGGTGACGCGGCGGTCCTCGCGGCCGGTCGCGGCGCCGACGGTGACGCTGGCGACGCCGACGAGAGCACAGGCCACGGAGAGCGGCCACGCGACGACGAACCCGGGCAGACCGGCGGTGTAGACGAACAGGAAGCCGTACAGCGTCGTGACCGCCGGCGGATTCGTGTTGACCAGCCCCCACGGGAACAGGAGTGTCGCGTCGGCGCGCGAGAACAGCTGGACCGACCACGGGAGCGCGAGAGGGACAGCCGCGAGGGCGAGACGAGCGCGGGGGCGGTCGGTCCGGAGTGCCGGATCGCTCACTTCCGGGCGACGATGCGGATCACGTCTTCGTCGGCGAGGACGTGGTCGCGCCCGACCTGCTGTTCGTCGTGGACGGCGCTCTCGCCGGTGACGCGGGCGAACTTGAACCGCTCCTCGAAGCTTCCACCGAGCTTCTGGAGGGCGTCGTCGACGGTGTCGCCCTCGCGGACGACCAGCGGCTCCTCGTAGTCGACACCGCGGCCCGGCTTGTCCATGTAGAGCCGGACGAGACCGAGTTCGTCCCAGAGCCGCCCTTTCAGCGCGTCGAGGCCGCGCTCCGCCTCGGCGCTGACGTAGACGGCGTCGTCCGGGTCGACGTCGCGCTCGCGGAGGTCGGCCTCGACTGTCGGGAGGTAGTCGCGGTCGATGAGGTCCATCTTGTTGACGACGACGAGCGAGGGGAGATACACACGGTTGTCCATCACCGCGTCGACGAGCTCGTCGATGTCGGGGTCGCCACGGACGGTGACGTCGGCGTTGATCACGTCGTTCTCGCGCAGCACCGACCGGATGGTGTCGTCGTCGAGGCTCACCCCGTCGCCAGTCGTGACCCGGATGCCGCCCCGGCCCGTCCTCCGGACGGTGACGTCCGGGGGCTCGGTGTCGAGACGCACCTTGTTCTCGTACAGTTCGCGCCGGAGACGGCTGTACTGCTCCACCTCGAACGGCGAGAGGACGAAGACGACGAGGTCGGCGGTTCTGACGACGGAGAGCACGGCTTTCCCGCCGCCACGGTTGTCCGCGGCACCCTCGATGAGACCCGGCACGTCGAGAATCTGGACGTTCGCGCCGCGGTACTGGAGCATCCCGGGGTTGACCTCGAGCGTGGTGAACTCGTACGCGCCGACCTCGCTGTCGGCGTTCGTGAGTGCGTTGACCAGCGTCGACTTGCCGACGCTCGGAAACCCGACGAGCGCGACGGTGGCGTCGCCGTGCTTCTCGACGGCGTAGCCGACGCCACCGCTGCCCGACGACTGGCGCTTCTCGAGTTCCTCCTTTTTCTCCGCGAGCTTCGCCTTCAGCCGACCGATATGTGCCTCCGTCGACTTGTTGTACGGCGTCTCGGCGATCTCCTCGCGGAGTGCCTCTATCTCCTCCTCGAGGCCCATCGCGAGTTCGTCGACTGTGGGCGGCAAAGAAGCCTGTCGTTCCCCTTCGACACGGTTAAGATTCGTTAGGAACGATCGTGATCCGTGTCGGACCCGGGCGCGTTCCGCGACAGCACGGAGATCGTCGTCCCGTGTGACGCCCTCGACGGCCACCGCGAGGCCCTGACCGACGAGTTTACCGTCTCGGTGTTCGCCGCGAGCGAGACCTGCCGGATCGTCGGGAGCCCGATCGAGATCAAGGGCGCGACCGAGTTTCTCTCTCGTCGGGGTGTCCCGCTCCGCTGACCGCGGTGCGACACGCTTTGGATGCTGGGACCGCCAAGGTCGGTATGGACGAGAACCCGGGGATCAGCGACCAGTACCGGACCGCCTCTCCCTGGCCGGTGTTCGTCGCGCTCGGTGTCCCCCTCTCGGAGGTGGGGCTCCTGTTCGGTAGCTTCCCGATAGCGGTCGGCGGACTGGTGCTGTTCTGCGGGAGCGTCGCCGGGATGGCCGAGGAGGCGGGCTACGCCGAACAGCCGTGGGGGGCGCTCGGCGTCCTCGCGGCGCTGTGTCTCGGGCTCGGGCTGGTCGTCGTCGTCGTCGGCCAGCCGATACGGGGGTACGCGACAGCCGCGGCGGGGGTGCTCCTCCTGGCCGGTGGTGTCGCCGGTCGCCTGTTCGTGACCGAAGACCGGACGACGGTCTGATCGACACGTCCATGTGTCCCGTCTCGTAACGGTAGGTATGGCCGCGCGTACATTCGACCGCGAGACGCTCCTCGACCTCGTCGTCAACGCGGTGCCGCTGTTCATCATGGCGTTTTTCGTGGCCGCGTTCGTCCTGTTCGCTCCGTTCGGGTTCGACCCGCTCGCGAGCCTCCTCCAGTTCGGGCTGATAGTCGCGCCGTTCGTCGCGCTGCTGGTGCTGACCTACTTCTCGGCGCGGGCGATAACCGACGCCGAGCGGGGCGGTCCGGTGTTCCTGCCGGGACAGACGACACCGATAGAGGCGCGACCGGTCGAACACGAGGCGGAGACCGAGGAGGCGGGAGCGGCGGCGTCGAGCGAGCCGACAGAGTCCGGGGACGGCGACGCCTGACGCGGGGACCCGAACGTTTCAAGAGCCCGCACACCTCAGAGCGAGGTATGGCGATCACGGGACAAATAGCGCTGACCGTCCTCATGGGGCTCTTCCTCGTCGGGGTCGCCGCGTGGCTCGCCCGCGTGGAGAACTGGCGGTCGTACACCCCGGTTGGCGGCGGCGCGACGGGCGGGGAGACGGCCTACGGGTCCGAGGAGAAGCCTGCGGGACTGATTCGGTGGCTCACGACCGTCGACCACAAGGATATCGGACTGCTGTACGGCGCCTTCGGGATCACCGCCTTCGTCGTCGGCGGTCTGATGGTGATGGTGATGCGACTCGAGCTGTTCGACCCCGAGATGACGCTCATCTCGAACACCTACTACAACTCCCTGCTCACGAGCCACGGCATCACGATGCTGTTCCTGTTCGGGACGCCGATCATCGCGGCGTTCGCGAACTACTTCGTCCCGCTGCTCATCGGCGCCGACGACATGGCGTTCCCGCGGATAAACGCGATCGCGTTCTGGCTCCTCCCGCCGGGGGCGTTGCTCATCTGGGCCGGCTTCCTGCCGATCCCCGAGGTCATCCCGGCACAGACCGGGTGGACGATGTACACGCCGCTGTCGGCGGGCGTCGGCTCCGGCAACCAGGCGAACGCCGGCGTCGACCTGATGCTCCTCGGCCTCCACCTGACCGGCGTCTCGGCGACGATGGGGGCGATCAACTTCGTGGCGACCATCTTCACCGAACGCGGCGAGAACGTCTCGTGGGCGAATCTCGACATCTTCTCGTGGACGATCCTCACCCAGTCGGGGCTCATCATCTTCGCGTTCCCCCTGCTCGGGAGCGCCATCGTGATGCTCCTCTTGGACCGGAACTTCGGCACCGCCTTCTTCATAAACGGCGGGTCGTCGATCCTCTGGCAGCACCTGTTCTGGTTTTTCGGCCACCCCGAGGTGTACATCCTCGTCCTGCCGCCGATGGGCCTGGTCAGCCTCATTCTCCCCCGGTTCTCCGGGCGACGGCTGTTCGGGTTCAAGTTCGTCGTCTACTCGACGCTCGCAATCGGCGTGTTGAGCTTCGGGGTCTGGGCCCACCACATGTTCGCGACGGGGATCGACCCGCGTCTCCGCGCGTCGTTCATGGCCGTCTCGCTCGCGATCGCCATCCCGTCGGCGGTGAAGACGTTCAACTGGATCACGACGATGTGGAACGGCCGGCTCCGCCTGACGACGCCGATGCTGTTCTGTATCGGCTTCGTCCAGAACTTCATCATCGGCGGGGTGACGGGTGTCTTCCTCGCCTCTATCCCCGTCGACCTGATCCTCCACGACACCTACTACGTGGTCGGGCACTTCCACTACATCGTGATGGGCGCCATCACCTTCGCCGGGATGGCCGGGCTCTACTACTGGTTCCCCGTCTTCGCCGGCCGGATGTACCAGCGCCGCCTCGGGAAGATCCACTTCTGGCTCTGGCTCGTGGGGTCGAACGTTACCTTCCTCGCGATGATCCTGCTCGGCTACGGCGGGATGCCTCGGCGCTACGCGACCTACCTGCCGCAGTTCGCGACGCTCCACCAGGTCGCCTCGCTCGGCGCCCTTGTGATGTTCGTCGGCGGCCTCGTCTGGGTGTACAACTTCGTCGTCTCGTGGCTGGAGGGCCCGCGCGTCGAGGACGCCGACCCGTGGAACCTGAAGGACAACGGCCTCCGTACGAACGAGTGGGCGTGGTTCGAGCGCCGGCGCGAGACGGCGCTCGCGGACGGGGGCGAGGAGGCCGAGGCACGGACCGACGGCGGCGAGGTCGACACGACGGACGCGGAGTGACTCGCTCGGGGGTCGCCGCGTCCCGGCTCCGTCGTCGCCGTCCGCACTCACACGACCAGTACGATGCCCGTCAGGAACATCAGGAGCGCGATGCCGCCGAGGACGAGCCCGAGGAGGTCGGTGTCGCTCACGCCGCACCTCGAAGCCCGAGCGATATAGCTGGTACGGTCGGGAACGACAGCTACAACGGCGCGCGCGCCAGCCTACTGCCGTGACACGCTCGCGCCGCGGTCCCCGGTTCGTCCTCTCTCTGTACGCCGGGCTGGTGGCGTTCGCCGGGGTCATCGGGGTGCTGTTCGCCGCCGTGGTGACCGACCCGGAGCCGCCGCGGCTGCTCTTTCTCCTCCCGTTGCCGCCGACGACGCTCGGGTTCGCCGTCTACGGCGCCGTGACCGTCGGGCTGGTGCTCGGCGTCCCGCTCGCGGGCGTCGTCTACGTCTCGCGACACGTCGACGCCGTCGAGGCGCCGGAGTAGGGAGTGGGCGGTTTTACTACCGGCCCCGTCGTACGCGGCCTATGGACGTACGTACCGCCACGGTCGCAGACGTAGACGCGATCCGGTCGGTCGCGCGCGAGTCGCTCCAGGCCTCCTACGGCAACACGCTTCCCGAGGGCGTGACCGAGCAGTCGGTCGAGCGCTGGTACGACGCGGAGGAGCTCGCCGCCGACGTCAGCCGGGAAGATACCGTCATTCTGGTCGCCGACGAGAACGACGAGGTCGTGGGGTTCGCACAGGCGTACGTCGCCCGCCAGCGCGAGACCGTCGGCGACGTCGACTGGCTCCACGTTCTGCCGACCCGTCGAGGCGAGGGTATCGGGAGCGAACTGCTGAGTGTCGTCGAGGCGGCGCTCCGCGACCGCGGTGTCGACCGGGTCGAGGCACGGGTGCTCGCGGCAAACCGCGAGGGCGTCGGCTTCTACGAGGAGTACGGCTTCGACACAGCCGGCGAGACACAGGTCGAAGTCGGCGGCGAGCGGTTCCTCGAGCGGCGGTTCTCGAAGCGGTTCGACGACGAGGCCGGGAGCGTCGTCCTCGAGGCTCGCCGTGGCCCGGAGGGAGAGCGCCTCTACGTCGACTACGACGCCCGCGAGCGCGCCTCGCTCGGCTCGTTCTACGTCGCCTACGCCGACCGGAACCGCGACGAGCGCTACGGCTGGTTCTGCTCGCACTGTGAGGGGTTCGAGGCCGCGATGGACTCGATGGGACGGGTCGAGTGCAACCGCTGTGGCAACCGACGGAAGCCCTCGCGGTGGGACGCCGCCTACCTCTGACCGAACTACTCAGTAGTACCACAAGGTATTACACCGCGACGACAGAACCACGAGCATGGTCGAGACAGGAGTCGCCCTCGTCGTCGTCGCCGCGACGCTCGTCACGTTCGCCGCCGTCGGGGGGGTGGCGGCCCGCGGTCGGGTCGAGTCCGTCGAGTCGTTCGTCACGGCGCGGTCGAGCCTCGGCGCCGGCGCGCTGACCGGCACCGTCGTCGCCTCCAGTATGGGCGCGTGGATCCTGTTCAGTCCCCCGGAGGCCGGCGTCGCGTTCGGCGGGGGCACCGCGGTCGTCGGCTACGCGCTCGGGTCGACGCTGGCGCTCGCCGCATACGCCGTCGTCGGACCGCGCATCCGGACGCTCCTGCCGGCGGGCCACGGCATCACCGAGTACGCCCGGGCGCGGTTCGGCCCGGCCTTCGGCGCGTACGTGCTGGCGGTGAGCGCGGCGTACATGTTCGTCTTCCTGGCGGCGGAGTTCACCGGGGTCGCGGGCGCGGTCCGGGTGCTCGCGGGTGTGCCGGGCTGGCAGACGGCGGCGCTCGTCGGCACGACGGTGTTTGCGTACACCGCCTACGGCGGTCTCCGGGCGAGTGTCGCCACCGACGTCGTCCAGACGGTGTTGATCCTCCCGCTCCTCGCCGTCGTGGCGGGCGTCACGCTGGTCGCCGCGGGCGGTCCGACGACGCTCGCGCGCGACGTTGCCGCCGCCGACTCGACGCTGCTGAGTCCGACGTACGAACCGGGGCTACGGTTCGCAGCGTACGTCGTCGTCGCCGTCGTCTCTGCGGAACTCCTCAACCAGTCGTGGTGGCAGCGGGTGTACGCCGCGAACGACCGACGGGCACTCCGGCGGGGCTACCTCGCGGGCGCTGCGCTCGTGTTTCCCGTCGTCGTCGCCGTCGGCCTGTTCGGACTCGTGGCCGTCGGCCGAGGACTGGACGGCTCGCCCTCCGTCGCGCTGTTTCTCGTCGTCGAGGACGTCCTGCCCGACACGCTCGTCCTGGGCGTGGCCGTCCTCGCGACGCTCCTCGTCGCCTCCAGCGCCGACACGCTGTTCAACGCGCTGGCGAGTCTCGTCGCCGTCGACCTCCCGCGGGTCGTCGGGGTCGCCGAGGAGCGTCTGACCCTCGTCGCCCGAGCCGCCACCGGCGTCGTCGCCCTCGCCGCGACCGTCGTCGGTGCACAGGGGTACAGCGTCCTCACGCTGTTTCTCCTCGCCGACCTCATCGCCGCCGCGACTGTCGCGCCGCTCATGCACGGCCTGTTCTCGCGACGGGCGTGGAGCGGCGGCGCTCTCGCCGCCAGCGTGGTCGGGCTGGTGGTCGGCGTCGTCTTCTTCCCGCCGGCACGGGGGGTGCTGCCGTCGGGACTCCCGGAGGCGACGTTCCTCCGCGCGTTCGGGCTCGCCGTCTCCGTCTCGGGCGCGGTGAGCCTCTTCGCGGCACGGGTCACAGACCGTCGGTTCGACCTCGACACCCTCGACGCCGGGGCGCGTGACCTCGGCGAGAGCGACTGACCGGACGCCGGCGAGTGTCGCGCCCCCGGAGCGGGTGTCGAGGTCGACCCGACTCAGTCGGACGCGCGGGCCTGGATGTCGTCGACGACCTCGGGGTTACGGAGCGTCGACGTGTCGCCGAGAGCGTCCCCGTCGGCGATGTTCTCGAGCAGACGGCGCATGATCTTCCCCGACCGGGTCTTCGGCAGGTCGGGCGTGAACACGACGCGCTCGGGCCGAGCGATCGGACCGATCGCGTCCTCGACGGCCTGAACGATGCGCCCGCGGAGGTCCTCGCCCTCTGCCTGGTCGTCCTCGGTGATGACGTAGGCGTAGACGGCCTCGCCTTTCACCTCGTGGTCGCCGCCGACGACGGCGGCCTCCGCGACGCCCTCGACGCCGACGATCGCCGACTCGATCTCCATCGTCCCGAGCCGGTGGCCGGAGACGTTCAGCACGTCGTCGACCCGACCGAGCACCGTGACGTAGCCGTCCTCGTCGACCTTCGCGCCGTCCTCGGGTGAGTAGACCCAGTCGGCAGGGTCGTCGGAGTCGGTGTCGGAGAACTCGGCCCAGTACTCGTCGACGAACCGCTCGTCGTTGCGGTAGAGCGTGCGGAGCATTCCCGGCCACGGCCTGTCGACGGTGAGGTAGCCGGCACGGCCGGGCTCGACCTCGTCGCCGGTCGTGTCGACCACCTTCGCATCGACGCCGGGCAGGGGCGGGCCGGCGCTCCCGGGTTTCATCGTCTTCACCCCGGGTAGCGTGGAGATCATCATCCCCCCGGTCTCGGTCTGCCACCACGTGTCGACGACGGGACACGTCTCGTTGCCGATATGCCTGTAGTACCACTTCCACGCGCGGGGGTTGATCGGCTCGCCGACGGTGCCGAGCAGGCGGAGCGAGGACAGATCGTGGCGCTCTGGGTACTCCGTGCCCCACTTCATGAACGCGCGGATCGCGGTGGGGGCGGTGTACAGCTGTGTCGCCCCGTAGTCCTCGACGATCTGCCAGAGCCGGTCGTTGTCGGGGTGGTCCGGGGTGCCCTCGTACATCATCGTCGTGGTGCCGAGCGAGAGCGGGCCGTAGACGATATACGAGTGGCCGGTGATCCAGCCGATGTCGGCAGAACAGAAGTACGTGTCCTCGGGGTCGACGTCGAGGACGGCCTGGCTGGTCCAGGTCACCCACGACAGGTAGCCGCCGGTGGTGTGTTTGACCCCCTTCGGCTCGCCCGTCGTCCCCGAGGTGTACATCAGGAACAGCATGTCCTCGGCGTCTCGCGAGACCGGCTCGACCGTCGCGCCCTCGTGGGCGGCGACCAGGTCGTCGTAGGCGTGGTCGTCCGCGCCGAGGTCGTGGCCGAAGCCGTCGCCGTCGCGTAGACGGTCGACGACGACCGTCTCGGTCGCGTGGTCGACCGCCGCCAGCCCGTCGTGGGCCTTCGAGAGGTGGTCGAGCGGGTCGCCACGGCGGTAGTAGCCGTCACAGGTGACGAGGTACTCCGAGTCGGCGGCGTTCATCCGGGTCGCCAGTGCGTCCGCCGAGAAGCCGGCGAACACCACCGAGTGCGGCGCCCCGATGCGGGCGCAGGCCAGCATCGCGACCGGCAGCTCCGGCACCATCGGCATGTACATCGTCACCACGTCGTCCTCGCCGACGCCGAGGTCGAGGAGTGCGTCGGCGACCTCGTTCACCTCGCGGTGGAGCTCCTCGTAGGTGAACGACCGGTTCGGCTCGTCGACGGGTTCGCCGACCCACTCGACCGCGACCTCGTCGCCCCGGTCGTCGAGGTGTCGGTCGAGGCAGTTGGCCGAGGCGTTCAGCGAGCCACCGGTGAACCACTCGTAGAACGGCGGGGTCGAGTCGTCGAGTACGGTGTCGTACGACTCGTCCCAGTCGAGCAGCCCGGCGGCTGCCTCCCAGCAGTCGGGCCAGTCGGCCTCGAACTCGTCGTAGATCGAGGCGTCCCGGACGTTCGCCTGCTCGGCGAAGGCCGCCTGCGGGTCGAACGTCTCCTGCTCCTCGAGTCTGGCCTCCAGTTCGACTTCCTCCGAGTCAGACATGATCGGACCACTGTATTCGCGCAGCAGTCATAAACGTTCAAGATCGATCGGTAGTTATCCGAACGACTCGACTTTGGCGGTGTCGGGGTCGGCACCGGCGGCCTCGAGAGCGCCGACCGCCTCGTCGACGAACGGCTGGAACCCGTAGACGAAGGGTCGCTCGTCCTCGGCGCCGGTGACGGCGTCTGCAACGGCGGCACCGACCGGCCCGTCGGTGACGACGACACTCGCGCCCCGGTCGCGCAGGGCGTCGAGGCGAGCCTCGTGAGCCGGTCGGTCGTCGCGGTAGACCACGGCGGCCTCGCCGCCGTCCGCGAGCGCACGCTCGGCGACGGCGACGGCGGCACCGACGCCCGGGCCGCCGGCGAGGACGACGACCCGGTCCTCGCCGTCGTAGTGGTTCGTTCCGAACGGGCCGGACATCCCCATCTCGTCGCCGGGGGCGAGCGCCGCGAGGTGCGCACTGAACGGACCGCCCTCCTCGTCGTCGACGCCGACGGTGACCTCGAAGGTGTCGTCGACGGTCGGCGAGGAGAGGGTGTAGAATCGGCGGTAGCCCTCGCCGTCGACGGTGGCCTCGAGGCTGACGAACTGGCCCGGCGCAGCCGAGAGAGCCGCTGGCGCCTCGAACTGGATCGCCAGCGTGTCCGGTCCGACGGGCTCGACGGTGGTGACAGTGACGGTGGCTTCCATAGACGTCCGACGTGTCCCCGATTCAAAGGCGTTTCCGCCGAGTACACCATTCAGAAGCCTTTTGCGTACCCCCGGGGAAGCGCCCGACCAGATGTACGCGGATTTCAACTGGGCGATCGGGGGTGAGGCTGGAGACGGGATCGACTCCACGGGGAAGATCTTCGCACAGGCGCTCTCCCGTGCCGGTCGACACGTGTTCACCTCCAAGGACTTCGCCTCGCGCATCCGGGGCGGGTACACGGCGTACAAGATCCGGACCGCGGTGGAGCCGGTCGAGAGCATCGTCGACCGGCTCGATCTCCTCATCGCGCTCACGCCCCGGACCATCGACGAGAACCTCGACGACCTCCACGAGGGGTCCGTGATCGTCTACGACGGCGAGCGTACCACGATGCAGAACGTCGAGATCCCCGACGAGATGGTCGGCCTCGACGTGCCGCTGAAACGCCTCGCCGAGGAGGCGGGCGGCGCGATCATGCGCAACGTCGTTGCCCTCGGCGCCGCCTGCGAGGCCGCTGCGTTCCCGATCGACAGCCTCGACTCGGCGCTCCAGAAGCGCTTCGGCGACAAGGGCAGCGCGATCGTCGAGAACAACCAGACTGCGGCCCGCGCCGGCCGGGACTACGTCCGCGACAGCTACGCAGACCGGGAGTTCGGCTACGACCTCGAGTGTACCGACGCCGACTACGTCCTGCTCAACGGCGACGAGGCGATCGGCATGGGCGCGATCGCCGGCGGCTGCCGGTTCTACGCCGGCTACCCGATCACGCCCGCGACGGACGTGATGGAGTACCTCACGGGCCGTATCGAGCGGTGGGGCGGCCACGTCGTCCAGGCCGAGGACGAGCTCTCGGCGATCAACGTTGCCCTCGGCGCCGCTCGGGCCGGCGCCCGCGCCATGACTGCCACCTCCGGTCCTGGTATCGACCTGATGACCGAGACGTTCGGGCTGGTGGCGACGTCGGAGACGCCGCTGGTCATCTGTAACGTGATGCGCTCTGGCCCCTCGACGGGGATGCCGACGAAACAGGAGCAGGGCGACCTGAACGCGATGCTGTACGGCGGCCACGGCGAGGTTCCGCGGTTCGTCCTCGCGCCGACCACCGTCGCCGAGTGTTTCCACAGGACCGTCGAGGCGTTCAACCTCGCCGAGAAGTACCAGATCCCGGTCTACCTCACCGCCGACCTCTCGCTCGCCGTGACCGAACAGACGTACGACCCCGACGAGTTCGACATGGACGCAGTCGAGATCGACCGCGGCCGGGTCGTCAACGAGGAGTCGGTCGCCGAGTGGCAGGCCGACGACGGCAAGTTCAGGCCCCACGCCATCACCGAGGACGGCGTCAGTCCCCGGACGATTCCCGGCACGTCCGGCGGCGCACACATGACGACGGGACTGGAACACGACGAGTTCGGCCGCCGGACCGAGGACGGCGGCATGCGCGTCGAACAGGTGGACAAGCGCGCCCGAAAGGTCGACACCGCCCGCGAGCGGGAGGCGTTCGAGCCGCGGGAGTTCGGCGACCCCACAGCCGACGACCTCGTGCTGACCTGGGGGTCCTCCGAGGGCGCGATGCGGGAGGCGCTCGAACTCCTGGACGAGCGAGGGGTGTCCGTGCGGTTCCTCTCGGTGCCGTACGTCTACCCTCGTCCGGACCTGACCGAGGCGGTGGCTGCGGCAGACCGGGTGGTCGTCGCGGAGTGCAACGCGACCGGCCAGTTCGCCGACCTCGTGGAACACGACACCCTGACCAGGGTGAAGCGAATAACCAAGTACGACGGCGTCCGGTTCGCGGCGGACGGACTCGCGGACGCGGTGGCGACGGCGCTCGACGACGACACGACGACAACGGAGGTACACGCATGAGCTCAGACGTTCGATTCACCGACTTCAAGTCCGACGCCCAGCCCACGTGGTGTCCCGGCTGTGGCGACTTCGGCACGATGAACGGTATGATGAAGGCGCTGGCGTCGACCGGCAACCACCCCGACGACACGTTCATCGTGGCCGGCATCGGCTGCTCCGGCAAGATCGGGACTTACATGCACAGCTACGCGCTCCACGGCGTCCACGGGCGCGCGCTCCCGGTCGGCACCGGCGTCAAGCTCGCCAACCCCGACCTCGAGGTGATGGTCGCGGGCGGCGACGGCGACGGCTACTCCATCGGTGCCGGCCACTTCGTCCACGCCGTCCGGCGGAACGTCGACATGAGCTACGTCGTGATGGACAACCGCATCTACGGCCTGACGAAGGGACAGGCGTCGCCGACGAGCCGCGAGGACTTCGAGACGGCGACGACGCCGGAGGGACCGAAGCAGCCCCCGGTCAATCCGATGGCGCTCGCGCTCGCGGCGGGCGGAACGTTCATCGCACAGTCGTTCTCCTCTGACGCCCAGCGCCACGCCGAGATCGTCCAGAAGGCGGTCGAACACGACGGGTTCGGCTTCGTCAACGTGTTCTCGCCCTGCGTCACGTTCAACGACGTCGACACGTACGAGTACTTCCGGGACTCGCTCGTCGACGTTCAGGAGAGCGACCACGACCCGACCGACCGCGACGACGCGAAGGAGGCCATCTTCGAGACGGGGGCGGAGTACCAGGGGGTCATCTACCGCGAGGACGACGCGGTCTCCTACACCGAACAGCACGGTGTCGACGCGAACATGGCCGACATCCCCGACGGTGCCCCGGACGGCGCGACCGACCTCGTCCGCGAGTTCTACTGACCCCCGGCGTTTCGCGTCCTTTTTGAGGCCGTCGCCGTAGAGGATATCTGTGTCTCAGATCGCCGCGCGCCGTCGGCTGGCCGCCTGGAGGGGTGCCCGTGGCTGAGCGCTACGACGTCGTCGTCGCGGGGGCCGGGCCCGCCGGCGCGCAGTGTGCTCGCGACCTCGCGAACCGGGGGCGCGACGTCGTCGTCCTCGAGACTGAGTCGGAAGACGAGTTCCCGCGAGGGTCGAACAAGTCGACCGCCGGCACGTTCGCCTCGACGATGGGCGGGTTCGGCGTCCCCGACGAGGTGGTGATGAACTACACCACCGACGTCGTCTTGGAGTCGCCGAACCGCCACTACGTCGACCGTCAGCCCGGTGCAGTCCTCGAGTTCGCCGATTTCAAGCGGTGGCTCGTCCGCGAGGGGCGCGAGAAGGGCGCGGAGTACCGCTTCGACGCGCGGGTGAACAGCCCGATAACGGAGGGCGAGGGGTCGAACGAGCGGGCGGTCGGCGTCCGCTACGACGGCGACGAGGAGGTCTACGCCGACATCGTCGTCGACGCGACGGGGCCGGCGGCGCCGCTGGCGCGGAAACTCGGCGTCTGTGAGCTGCAGCGCGAACACCAGGCGATCGGCGTCGAGTGGGAGATGGAGGGCGTCGACGTCGACCACCCCGACTACGCCGACCTGACGGACGCGATGATGCTCCGCCTCGACCACCGGCTCGCGCCGGGGGGCTACTCGTGGATGTTCCACACCGGCGCGGACCGCGCGAAGGTCGGCATCTGCTACATCCAGAACGAGAGCCACGAGCGCTACGGCGACGACGGGATGCGGATCGACGACTACCTCGAGCGGTGGGAGACAGAAGACCCGCGGCTCGCCGACGCCGAGCGGATCGCGGGCGAACAGCACCGCGGGTCGGCCCACGTCCAGATGCCAGACGGCCTCAGCACGGGCGGGTTCATGGCCGTCGGTGACACCGTTCCGACCGTCGACCCGCTCTGGGGCGAGGGCATCTACAAGTGTATGGAGTCTGGCCGCGCGGCGGCGATCACCGCCGACCGGTGCCTGATGGGCGGGGACGTCTCTGCGGAGGCGACGAGCGTCTACGACGACCTCTGGCACACCCGCGTCGCGCCGAACATGCAGACGCGGCTGACGATGACCCGGCTGCTCTACCTGGCCGGAAACGAGCGGTACGACCGGCTGATGGCCGACCTCGACCGTCTCGACGACGGAACGTTGAGCGCCGCAAACGGCGGGAGCCTCCGTGCGCTCACCCGCCTCCTCCACCTCGACGACGTCTCCCTGCTCACGCGGTTCGCGCGCGAACACGTTCTCGATCTCGGGTCGACGGCGTAGCCGGCGCCGAACCGCGTCGCATTTCCCCGCACCGGCCCACGATCGGTCGATGACACGGCAAGGCCGCAAGCTCGCGGGGCCACAGACGAGCGGAATGCCGATGCTGGGGCTCGGTACGTGGGAGAACACCGACCCGGAAGCGTGCGCGAACGCCGTCGAGACGGCCCTGGAGACGGGGTACCGCCACGTCGACACCGCGCAGGTCTACGGCAACGAGGAACACGTCGGTCGGGGCATCGAGCGCGCCGACGTGCCGCGCGAAGCGGTGTTTCTCGCGACGAAGGTGTGGATCGACCGGCTGGACGCCGACGGCGTCGTCGACTCGACCAGAGCGAGCCTCGCGAAACTCGGCGTCGAGAGCGTCGACCTGCTCTACGTCCACTGGCCCTGCCGGACGTACGACCCCGAGGAGACGCTCGGAGCGTTCGACGACCTGTACGAGCAGGGGCTGGCCGACCGTGTCGCGGTCAGCAACTTCCGGCCCGAACAGGTCGACGAAGCGGTAGACGTCGCCGACGCGCCGGTGTTCGCGAACCAGGTCGAGGTCCACCCGTTCTTGCCGCAGCGCGAACTCGTCGACCACTGCCGGGAGCGGGGTGTCGAGGTGGTGGCGTACTCGCCGCTCGCGCGCGGCGCGGTGTTCGAGAACGAGACGCTGACCGGTGTCGCCGAGGACTACGGGGCGAGCGCCGCGCAGGTCAGTCTCGTGTGGCTCCGCGAACGGGGCATCACGACTATCCCGAAGGCCACCTCGGCGGCCCACGTCGAGGACAACTGGCGGTCGCTCGACCTCGACCTGAGCGACGAGGAGATCGCCCGAATCGACGCGGTCGGCGAGCGTGACCGCCGGGTCGACCCCGACTGGGCGCCGTGGAACTAGGTCGGTAGGGACTTGTGCTGGCGGCTCGTGGCCCGCGTATGGAGTGGAACCTCGCGACGACCGTCGCCGCAATCGTCGTCCTCGTCGCCGCCGGCGCCGGGGGGCTGATCGCCGCGCCGATCCCGATGACTCCCGGGACGGTTCTGATGATGGTCGTCCCGTCGATGCTCGTCTTCGGCGGGCTCTCGGCACTCGTCGGCGCGAAACACGGCGAGTGGCGGGCGCGCTAGTCGGCGACCTCCTCGAGCCCGTCGTCGTCACCCACGGTGGCGGCCACCCGGACGCCGACGAGACTGACGACGAGACCGGCGACGACGAAGCCGGCCAGCCGCGAGGTGGGGTCGAACGCCACGCCCACGACCGAGAGGTGCGAGAGCACGCCCTCGCGCTCCAGGAAGTAGCCCGCGAACCCGCGCAGCACCAGCCCGAGGGCGAGGACACCGAACGGCAGGTTGAGATACGGCGTCGGGACGCCCTCCGCGTCGATCGTCTCGTCGAGCAGGCGGCCCGCGCTGGCGGTCAGCGCCGCGAGCGCGAGCCACGGAACGGCGCTGTAGAGGAACTGCGTCACGAGAACGACGACGTCTGCGCCGAGGTACGGGTTCGCGTCGAGCGCGCCGAGCGACGCGCCGACCAGCGCCAGCCCGGCGGCGACGACGTACGTAACGACCGACACCTGCCCCGAGTAGAGCGCGGTCTCGACGCGTTCGCGGGCGGTGCCGACGCGCTTCTCGACGGCCAGCCCCTTGAACAGCAGCGCCGCACCCGTCAGTGCCGTCACGGCGGCCAGCGCGACGCGAGCGGAGAACTGGTAGAGGAGCGCGGGGACGACGAGCAGGGCGACGCCGAGCGGGACGAGAACCGTCGACCGGAGCTCCTCGTCGCCGAGAAACTGCTTCAGCAGGTAGTACGTCGACTCGATGTCGCGGGCCTGCCGGACGACCACGCGGTCCACCGAGTCGACCGAGACGCGCGACTCGACGACGGGCACCAGTCGCTCGTCCTGGACGCTGTCGACGACGACCACCGCCGAGTCCGGCTCGTGCTCCGAGACGAGCGCGTCGAGCTGGGCCGCGACCGAACGGTCCGCACCGACCACCGAGTCGCCGCCGCCCGCGACGACCGCGACGACGGCGTCCTCGGACTCGTCGCGCAGCTCGCGGGCGACCCGCAGCGCCTCCAGCATCGAGTTGACGCTCGTGTCCTCCGGGTCGACGAGTCCGACCTCCGTGACGAGCGACCGGACGGCCTCCCAGCCGACGACCGGTGGGGTCACCCCCGCCGCCCGACCGGTGTCGTCTGCCCGGTCGACACAGAGGACCAGCGTCGTCACGGCGGGGGAAACGCGGCCGCGAATAAAAACCCTCGCGGGAGTCGTCCGCAGGCCGCCGTGACTCGACGACGGGCACCACGCGTCCGCCCGGCGCTTCGCCCGCGCCACCGGTGGCGCGTGGCCGCCCTGCCCGCGCTACCGTCGTAGCCGCAGGTTCAGCTCGCCGCCCTCCCCCGGCGCGACGGCGCTCGCGACGCCAGCACCGGCGGCGTAGGCGACGGCGCTCGCCCCGCCGCGGAGACGCTCGGCGACCCCGCGTCTCGGTTCGAAGGCCCGGACGCTCGGCTCGACGCCGAGGAGACCTTCGACCCGGGAGAGCACCGCGTCGCGGTCGCCGAGCTCGTCGACCAGCCCGCGGCTGTGGGCGTCGCGCCCGACGTAGACCCGGGCT
Source organism: uncultured Haloferacaceae archaeon (assembly GCA_964512675.1). Lineage (GTDB taxonomy): Archaea > Halobacteriota > Halobacteria > Halobacteriales > Haloferacaceae > A07HB70. Next base: position 79,058 of record CAZEJR010000008.1, read on the forward strand.
TCGGTCTCGCGGATCGTCTCGGGGTCCATCCCCCGGCCCTCGGCGACGCGTTCGACGAAGTCGTCGTAGAGCTCGTCGATGAGTCCCTGGAGGTACGCGCGGTCGTCGTCCGTCGGCTGCTTCAGCGGGCTGCCGGCGTCTTTGTACTTCCCGGCGGCGTAACGCTCGTACGAGACGCCGAGCCGGTCCGCGAGTCCGGCTGCGTTCGGGCGCGAGCCGATGACACCGATGCTCCCGACGAGCGAGGACTCGCGCGCCCAGAGCTCGTCACAGCCGGTCGCGATCCAGTAGCCGCCGCTCGCGCAGGTGTCGAGAGCGTGTGCGAGCGTCGGTCCGTCGAACGACGCCGCAGCCGTGCGGATGTCGTCGCTCGGGACGATCTCGCCGCCGGGCGTGTCGAGTTCGAGGACGAGCGCGTCGACCGCGTCGTTCTCGTCTGCGGCCTCGATCTGTTCGACCACGTCGTCCGCAGAGGTGCCCTGTGTCGCGCCGAGCGGCCCCGACCGTCCGCCGTCGCGGGTGATCGGGCCCGAGACCGAGACGAGCCCGACGTTGTACGTCGGGAACGCGCCGTCGGCGATCCGACTCGCGCCGCGCGCGCCGGCGACGACGGCGCCGATCGTCAGCAGGACACCCAGAAGCCCCGCGAGGTCGCCCGGGACGGCGACGAAGAGCAGCCAGCCGACTGCGCCGGTGACGACAGCGATAGCGGCCACGATACCGGCCCGCGCGATCCGGTCGACCGTCGACGCCGCGCTGGCGCCGGCGACCGGACGGGGACCGTCGGGCGTCGTCTGGTCGTCGGAGGACGTCGGCTGGTCCTCGGCAGCGTCGGTCGGGGCGGGCGGGTCGTCCGGCGAATCGGCCGCGTCTGATGGTCGCTCGTCGCTCACGCCTCGGCGTGCGTCCGAGACGACAAAAGGTGTCGGGCGCTCGGGGCTACAGCAGGCCGGCCTTCTGCAGCTTCATCAGGTCCTCGGTGTCGAGCGTCTCGCCTTCCTTGAACTGCTGGTAGATCTCCTCTGCCTCCTCCTTTGCGGCCTCGCGCTCGGCGGCGCGCTCGTCCTGCTCCTGCTGCTCCTCTTTTTTGTCCAGCTCGCGCAGGCGCTTCTGGACCCGAACGAAGTCCTCGTGGTGGCGGTCGGCGGCCTCTTGGGCCTCGACGAACAGCTCGTGCATCGCGTCGGCCTCGTCACGGATCTCGTCGGCCTCGCGGTAGGCCTCGATCATCTGGTTGTGGTGCTCCTGGGCCTCGTCGGCCAGCTCCGTCACCTTCTGGTGGTGGCGAGACGCCTCGGAGCGGACCTCCTCTGCTTCCTCGACGAGCTTCTCGAGGTCGCCGGCCTCGTCGAGCTTCTCCTTTCGATCGGCGAGCCGCTCGCGCTTGGTCTCGATCTTCTCGATGAGTTCGCGTTCGTCCTCCGCCGAGAGCACTTCGGTCTGCTGGCGGAACTCCAGGTCTTCGATCTCCTCTTCGAGCTCTTCGACGTCCTTGCCGTCGTCGAGGTCGAGGTCGTTTTTCAGCTGGTCGACCTTGTCGAACAGCTCGTTCGCCTCCGCGTTGAGGTCGTTCCGGCTCTCCTTGTGCTCCTGGACGGCCTCGTTGAGTTCGTCCCGCTGCTCCCGGTGTTCTTGTGCCTCGTCGACCCGCTCGCGGGTCTTCGCGTTCAGGTCGTCGCGCTCGGAGGCGCGTTCGGAGGCCATCTGATTCAGCTCGTTGCGTCGGTCGCGGAGCTTGCCGGCGAGCTTGATCAGCTCGCCTTTCGATCCGTTCTCGAGCTTCGCGTCCGCGAGCTCGACGTTGTTCGTCTCGTCCATCGGTTCGACGTCGTACTCTTCGAGTACGTCCTGTTGCGTGACCATTGTTGGAACTTCGATACCATACAGCTCCGGGAGAGACCAGCGGGTGTGTGGTGCGCGTCCGACCGTTCACAAGAGTTCCCGTTCATTCTGCGCGCGATCCGCCGGAACGCCGGAGGCGTTCTGGTGACTCAGTGTAGGTCGGATTCACTAATAAACACTTCGGTCGGGCGAGCCGAATTTTGCCGGGAGACGCCCGCTACCGCCGCGTTTCCCTGCGAACGGTTCACACACGAGGCATTTGACTCGCGGCCACGAACGGCTGTCGTGACACGGACAGTCGAGACGGTGAGCGGGCGCGGCCACGAACACGTCGCCGCGACCCACGGGAGTACGTTCGAGGTGACGACCGACGACTGGCTGACGCCGGCGGGAGATTGTATCGTCGGCGTCGCGGCGGACCGCGCGCCCGCCTCGTTCGACCCGGCGTTCGTCGACGCCTGCCGCGACGCCGACGCGACGGTGCGTGTCGTCCTCCGGGCCGACGGCCACGAGTGGCGAACGCGGGCGAGCGGCCACCCGGACCTGACGTTCGCGAGCGCCCGGAGCCTCGTCGTTCGGACCAGCGACTACGTCGACGACCGGACCGTCGCCGTCGACGCCGACGACGCTGCCGCGGCGGTCGACCGTGACCTCGTCGCGGCGCTCGCGGACGGCGCGGCGCTCTCGGTCGAACTCCGCGTCGAGTAGACGCCGGGTACACCCGGGTATCGGCGCTGCTCGGCGGAGACAGACCGATCCGTGGCGGGGCTACTCGAACCGGAACGTCTCGAGGTTCCGGGGCGCGAACGTCCGCATGTTGAACTCGTGGTAGAGCGCCGAGGAGAGGTCCTGGACGGAGCGCTCGTCGCCGTGGACACAGAGCACCTTCTCGGGCCGTGGGTTCATCGTCCGGACGAAGTTCTCCAACCCCTGCCGGTCGGCGTGGCCGGAGAAGCCGTCCACCGTCTCGACGTCCATCTCGAGCGAGAGCGTCTCCGACCGCCCGCGGCCGTTTCGGTCGCCGATCGGGACCTCGTCCCGGCCGCTCTGGATGCGCCGCCCGAGCGTCCCCTGTGCCTGGTAGCCGACGAACACCAGCCGCGAGTCCGGGTCCGGGCCGATATGCCGAAGCCACGACATGATCGGGCCGCCGGTCATCATCCCCGACGTCGAGAGGACGATACTCGGGTCGCCGTCCGACACCGCCTGTCGCTCGTCCTCGCCGCCGTCGATGTGGTTGAACTGCTCGGCGAGAAAGGGGTTCTCGTCGTCGTGGAAGATGCGCTCGCGCAGGTCGTCGCGGAGGTACTCCGGATACGTCGAGTGGATCGCCGTCGCCTCCCAGATCATCCCGTCGAGGTGGACCGGCATCTCGGGGATGTCGCCCGACCGCATCGCCTCCTCGAGCACGAGCATGATCTCCTGTGACCGGCCCACGGCGAAGGCGGGGATCAACACCGTTCCGCCCCGGTCGTGGGTGCGACGGATCACGTCTTTCAGCTTTCGCTCGGAGTCCTCCTGGTCGGTCTGGTAGTCGTTCCTGCCGCCGTATGTGGACTCGAGCACCAGCGTCTCGACCCGCGGGAAGTCGTTGACCGCGCCGTTGAACAGCCGGGTGTCCTCGTAGTGGATGTCGCCGGAGAACGCGACGTTGTAGAGCCCGTCGCCGATGTGGAAGTGCGACACCGCCGAGCCAAGGATGTGGCCGGCGTTGTGCAGGGTGAGCTTCACGTCCGGGGCGACGTCGGTCACGTCGCCGTACTCCAGCGGGACGGTGTGTTTGATCGTCTCGCGCACCATCTCGGAGTCGTACGGCGGGGCGCGACCCTCCTTCGCGGCGACGTCGAGGTAGTCGAGCGTCAGGAGTCCCATCAGGTCCCGGGTCGGCTCGGTGCAGTAGATAGGGCCGTCGTAGCCGTACTTGAACAGGAGCGGCACGAGCGCGGAGTGGTCGAGATGTGCGTGGGTGAGAACGACGGCGTCGACCGAGTTGGCGCCGGAGCCGAGTGCCTCGGGCACCTGGAGGTACGGCACCTCGTCTGCGCCGGGCTTGTCGCCGCAGTCGATCAGGATTCGCGTCTCGGCGGTCGAGAGGACAAACGAAGCGCGGCCGACCTCGCGGCAACAGCCGAGCGTCGAGATCCGGACCCACTGGTCGTCTGCCATCTCCTCGCGGTGGATCTGTCGACCGACGCGTTCGAGGATCTCCCGTCGCTCCTCGCGCTCCTGTTTCAGGAAGTTGCGGACGTTCGAGACGGTCGAGGACTCGATCGGGGGCGTCCGGACGACCTCCGGCGTCCAGCCGACACGTCTCGTGATCTCCCGCAGGGTCGAGCCGCCCCGACCGATCACCATCCCGGGCTTTGCGGCCTCGATGACGACCTCGCCGGTGTCGACGTGGAAGTCGAGGTCGGCGATCTCCGCCTCGTCGGGGACGACCGCGCGGACGGCCTCCTCGGCCTCCGCCGGCCCGGAGAGCACGTCCGGGTCGGGTCGGACGGTGATGCGCTTGCGGAGCTTCGAGGCGAGCCGTCTGACGAGGTCGCCGTCGCTGGCGAACTCCTTCGGCGTCCGGGTGTAGACGACCAGTTCCGGCCCCTCGTAGCTCACGTCCGAGACGACGACGTCGCCCGGGAGCTCCGATTCGATCTCTGCTTTCAGCGACTCGAGCTTTGACTCCACTGAGTTCATGATGGGAGGACGCCCGGGCACTGCCGTCCCGAATCGACGTGGCCGCACAGACGGACGAGAGGACAGCGAGAACCCGCTTGTCCTTCGGGTGACGTGGCCCGGATAAAAGCCTTCCCAAAGGCGAAATCCCCGCGGGGCGTCGTGCCGGCATGCAGATCACGCCCGAGCGGGTGCGCACGGAGCGCGACGCGGTGCGGGAGCGAGACGACGTCGTCGACGTCGTGAACCGGACCCGGACGCGGCTGGGCGACGCGTTCGAGACGGACGTCGACCCGGTGACACGGACGGTGTACCGCCGCGAGGTCGACCGGGTGTTCGCGGAGGGCGACCGGGCGGTCAACGTCGCGGCCTGTGTCGCGCTCCTGCGAGACCTGGACGTCGACGGCGACTACCCCGGGTTCGTCGTCGACGAGCGGCTGGGCCGGATGCTGGCGGCGACCGTCGCGGGCGGAGAGCCGCTGACGACGCTCGCGGAGGCCACGTTCCACGTCGCAGACGTCTACACCCACGGTGACGGACCGGCGGGCCGGGACGACCTGACCGCGGCCCTCGCGGCGGGGTTCCAGACCAGGCTACCGGGGTGGCCGTGGACCGAATCGGAGAGCCCGTTCGCCGTCGACCCGCCGGAGAGCGGGTAGAGCGGCCGATTTATCCCCGGGCCGTCCCGAACACCGCCCACGAATGAGTACGGACGACGGTCAGGACCTCGGCGTCCAGCGTTCGAAGGAGTACGAGACCGGCGAGTGGTACGCCGAGGTGGTCCAGAAGGCAGAACTGGCCAGCTACGGCCCCGACCAGATGGGCGGGTTCATCGTCACCCGGCCACGGGGCTACGCGCTGTGGGAGCGGCTCCAGGCCGAACTCGACGGCATGTTCAAGCAGACGGGCGTCGACAACGCGTACTTTCCGCTCTTCGTTCCCGAGTCGTTCCTCGAGCGCGAGAAGGAGGTCGTCGAGGGGTTCAATCCCGAGGTCGCGTGGGTGACCCACGGCGGCGAGGGCGAACTGGAGGAGCGACTCGCGGTCCGGCCCACCTCCGAGTCGATCATCGCGCCGTACGTCGCACAGTGGGTGCGGAGCCACCGCGACCTGCCGATGCGGCTGAACCAGTGGTGCTCCGTCGTCCGGTGGGAGGCGACGGAGACGACACCGTTCTTCCGGACGAAAGAGTTCCTCTGGCAGGAGGGCCACACGGCGCACGCGACGGACGCTGGCGCGTGGGCAGAGACCCTGCTTCGCCTCGACCAGTACGCCGAGCTGTACGAGGACGTGCTGGCGATGCCGGCGCTCCGTGGCGCCAAGCCGGAACACGACACGTTCCCCGGCGCGAAGACGACGACGACCGTCGAGACGCTGATGCCGGACGGAAAGAGCGTCCAGGCGGCGACGAGCCACCACCTCGGCACGTCGTTCGGCGAGGCGTTCGACATCACCTACACCGACGAGGAGGAGAACGAACGAACCTGTCACACCACGTCCTGGGGCGTCTCGTGGCGCGCACTCGGCGCGCTCATCATGACCCACTCCGACGACCAGGGGCTCGTCGTCCCGCCCGCTCTCGCGCCGGAACAGGTCGTGATCGTCCCCATCTGGCACGGCGAGAACCGCGACGCCGTGCTCGACTACGCCGACGCCGTCGCGGCCGACCTCCGCGATGCCGGCCTCCGCGTCGAGCTCGACGACCGCGACGAGCGCAACCCCGGGTTCAAGTTCAACGAGTGGGAGCTGAAAGGCGTCCCCCTCCGGCTGGAGGTCGGTCCGCAGGAGGTCGAAGACGGCACGGCCACGGCAGTCCACCGGCCGGACGGGGAGAGCGACGAACTCGACGCCGACGCCGTCGTCTCGGGGGTTCGCGACGCCCTCGACACGATCCACGAGAAGCTGTACGACGCCGCGGCAGAGACGCTCGCAGAGAACGTCCGGGAGGCGGACTCGCGCGGCGAGATACTCGGGACTATCGGCCAGCACGGCGGCTACGTCGCCGCGCCGTGGTGTGGCGACGAGGGCTGCGAGGCGCCGATCAAAGACGAGATCGCGGCGGAGATCGTCGCGGTGCCGCTCGACGCCCCGGCGGAGGGAGACGGACCGGGAGAGCGCGCGACCGCGGTCCACGACGACGACGAGGCCTGCGCGCTCTGTGACGACCCCGCGGAGACGACCGCCTACTTCGCCCGGACGTACTAGGTGTTCCGAACACCTTATACGACGTCGTATCCCTCTCACACGCTCGTCGTCGGATGGGAGTAGAATGATAAGGTCGGCTCCCCACGTGACAGTATGCACGATCCAGAGCGAGGGTCCGACTCCGATCTCCTCGCGGACCCTACCGACGAGCGGTCGAACTGCGGCGTCGGGGCGGTCGTCGACCTCGACGGCGGCGCCGACCACGACACCGTACGCCGCGGGCTCGAACTCCTCGAGAATCTCGAGCACCGGGGGACGACCGGCGCAGAAGAGGACACCGGTGACGGCGCGGGGGTCGTGATCCAGCGTCCGGACGAGTTCCTCTCGGCGGTCGTCCCGGTCGACCTCCCGGATCAGTACGCCGTCGGATCCGTCTTTCTGCCGCGGGACGAGGCGACGAGCAGCCGGGTCTGCGAGGCGTTCGAGGCGGCACTGGCCGACCACGACCTCGCGGTGTGTCACTGGCGCGACGTGCCGACAGACCCGACGGGGCTCGGCGCCACCGCGCGCGAGTCCGAACCCGACGTCGTCCAGCCGTTCGTCGTCGCCGAAGAGCGGATGGACGACGAGGCGTTCGACCGTGCGCTGTACGTCGCCCGCCGGGCCGCCGAGAAGCGCGTCGAGGCGCTCGACGACCCGGAGGCCGAGCGGTTCTACGTCTGTTCGCTCGACCGCACCCGGATCGTCTACAAGGGCCTCCTGACGGCCGAACAGCTCCCGTCGTACTACCCGGACCTCACCGACGAGCGGGTCGCCTCGACGTTCGCGCTGGTCCACGCCCGGTTCTCGACGAACACGCTCGGCGCGTGGCACCTCGCTCACCCGTACCGCAACATCATCCACAACGGCGAGATAAACACGATCCAGGGCAACGTCAACTGGCTCCGCGCCCGGGAGACGAACCTCGCACACGACGAGTTCGACGTCGACGCGGTCACGCCGGTCATCCCCGACCCCGGCCAGTCGGACACCGCGAGCGTGGACAACGCGCTCGAACTGCTCCTCCACGGCGGGCGGTCGCTGCCTCACGCCATGCGGATGCTCATTCCCGAGGCGTTCCGCGGCGACGACCTGATGGACGAGGACCGACAGGACTGGTACGACTACCACGCCTCGCTCGTCGAGCCGTGGGACGGGCCGGCACTGGTCTGTGGTACAGACGGCGAGCGGGTCGTCGCAGTCCTGGACCGGAACGGCCTGCGCCCCTGTCGGTACGACGTGACCGAGGAGAACACCCTGATCATGGCCAGCGAGGTCGGCGCGCTCGACGTCGACCCCGCCGAGGTAGAGACGCGTGGCCGGCTCCGGCCCGGCCAGCTGTTCGTCGCCGACCCGACCGAGGGCCGGGTCGTGCCGGACGAGGAGGTGTTCGACGAGCTGACCGACCCGAAGTACGGCGAGTGGGTCGAGGAGTACCAGTGCCACGTCGACGAGCTGCCCGTGGACGGCACACCCGGCAGCGTCAAGTCGCTCCGCGCTCAGCAGGCCGCGTTCGGCTACACCCACGATCAGGTCGACCACCTGCTCGAGCCGATGATGGAGGACGGCAAAGATCCCGTCGGCTCGATGGGCGACGACACGCCGCTCTCGGTGCTGTCCGATCTCAACCGGCCGCTTTTCACCTACTTCAAACAGCTGTTCGCACAGGTGTCGAACCCGCCGATCGACTACATCCGCGAGGAGCTGGTCACGTCGCTCGAGTCTCGGCTCGGTCCACAGCCGAACCTGCTCGACGAGACGCCCGAACACGCCCGTCAGCTCGTCCTCGACTCGCCGGTGTTGACCGACGAGCGGACCGCGGCGATCCGCGGAATGGACGGGGCAGAGAGCGGCCTGAGGTCCGCCGTCGTCGACACCACGTACCCGCGCGACGGCGAGACGACGCTCCGCGAGGCCGTCGAGCGCGTCCGCGAGGACGCCCGTCGCGAGATCGACGACGGCGCGGACGCGGTCGTGCTCTCGGACCGGAACGCCGGCTCGGACCGGATCGCGGTCCCGTCGCTCCTCGCGACCGGCGCGGTCCACCACTCGCTCGTCCGTAGCGGCCTGCGCAACCACGCCGGTATCGTCGTCGAGTCGGGTGACCCCCGCGAAGTCCACCACCTCGCGACGCTCGTGGGCTACGGCGCAGACGGTGTCAACCCGTACCTCGCCTACGAGACGATTCGCGACCTCGTCGCCGGTCCGGACGGCGCCGACGAGGACGCGGCGCTCGCACACTACCGGACGGCGCTGGAGGACGGCCTGCTGAAGACGATGGCGAAGATGGGTATCTCCACCGTCGAGTCGTACCAGGGCGCCCAGATCTTCGAGGCGGTCGGCCTCGACTCCGACTTCGTCGCAGAGTACTTCGAGGGAACCGAGATCAGGACCGAAGGGATCGGTATCGAGGAGCTCGAGGAGGACCTGCTCACCCGCCACGCGGTCGGCTTCGGCGCCGACCCCGATCTCAAGCGGCAGGGCGAGTACGAACACCGCACGGGCGGCATCCACCACCAGTGGAACCCGGAGACGGTCGGACGGCTCCAGGAGGCGGTCCGCTCGGGGAGCTACGACACCTACCGCGAGTTCGCCGAGCTGATAAACGACCAGACGGAAGAGCTCCAGACGCTCCGCGGGCTCCTGGAGTTCGACTCCGACCGCGACCCCGTCCCGCTCGACGAGGTGGAGCCGGTCGAGTCGATCGTCCAGCGGTTCTCGACGGCGGCGATGAGCCTCGGGTCGCTGTCGCCGGAGGCCCACGAGAACAACGCGGTCGCGATGAACCGCCTCGGCGCGAAGTCGAACACCGGCGAGGGCGGCGAGCCGATAGAGCGGTTCGGCACGGAGAAGCGCTCGAAGGTGAAACAGGTCGCGTCGGGGCGGTTCGGCGTCACCTCGGACTACCTCGCCGACGCGGAGGAGATCCAGATCAAGATGGCGCAGGGCTCCAAGCCCGGCGAGGGCGGTCACCTGCCCGGCAAGAAGGTAAACGAGATGATCGCACACGTCCGGTACTCGACGCCCGGTGTCGGGCTCATCTCGCCCCCGCCACTCCACGACATCTACTCGATCGAGGACCTGAAGCAGCTGATCCACGACCTGAAGGTGGCGAACCCGGAGGCCGACGTCAACGTCAAACTCGTCTCCGAGGCCGGCATCGGCACGATCGCGGCGGGCGTCGCGAAGGCAAACGCCGACGTGGTCCACGTCTCCGGACACTCGGGCGGCACCGGCGCGTCGCCGAAGACGAGCATCAAAAACGCCGGCCTGCCGTGGGAGCTCGGCCTCGCGGAGACGAACCAGATGCTCCGTGCGACGGACCTGCGCGACCGTATAAAGGTGACCACCGACGGCGGGATGAAGACCGGTCGCGACGTGGCCGTCGCGGCGCTCCTCGGCGCCGAGGAGTACGTCTTCGGCACCGCCTCGCTCGTCACCTCGGGCTGTGTGATGGCACGGATCTGCCACACCAACAACTGTCCGACCGGCGTCGCCACCCAGAAGGAGGGGCTCCGCGACCGGTTCGCGGGCGAGCCGACCCACGTCATCAACTACATGACGTTCATCGCACAGGAACTCCGCGAGATCATGGCCGACCTCGGCTTCCGCACCGTCGAGGAGATGATCGGTCGGCCCTCGGCGCTGAGCCAGCGCGAGACCGACCACCCGAAGGCGCGGAGTCTGGACCTCTCCTCTGTCGTCGCCGAGCCCGCCGGCGACGACCGGACCAAGACCCGTGAACAGCGCCACCCTGACGTAGACGACCAGCTCGACCACGCCCTGCTGTCGGTCGCCGAGGACGCAATCGAGTCCGGCGAGCCCGTCACCGTCGAGCGCTCTATCTCGAACGTCGACCGGGCCGTCGGCGCGATGCTGTCGAACCGTATCTCGGACGAGCACGGCACCGCCGGGCTCCCCGACGACACCATCTCGTGTTCGTTCCGTGGCGTGGCCGGACAGAGCTTCGGCGCCTTCCTCCAGGACGGCGTGACGATGCGGCTGACCGGCGCCGCGAACGACTACGTCGGCAAGGGGCTGTCGGGCGGCAAGCTGGTCGTCCGGACGCCCGAGAACGCCGCATACGAGGCCGGCGAGAACGTGCTCGTCGGCAACGTCGCGCTCTACGGCGCGACACAGGGCGAGATGTACGTCAACGGCGTCGCGGGCGAGCGGTTCGGCGTCCGCAACTCCGGCGTGAAGACCGTCGTCGAGGGCGTTGGCGACCACGGCTGTGAGTACATGACCGGCGGTGCCGTCGCCGTCCTCGGCGAGTTCGGGCGGAACTTCGCCGCCGGCATGAGCGGCGGCGTGGCGTACGTCTACGACCCCGACGACGAGCTCCGGCAGAAGGCCAACACGGGAATGATCACGCTCGACGACCGGCTAGAGGAGTCCGACCGCCGGATGCTCCGCCGTCTCGTGGAGAACCACCGCGAGTACACCGGCAGCAGCCGGGCGGCGGCGCTCCTCGACGACTGGGAGTCCGCGCGCTCGGCGTTCACGAAGGTGATGCCGGACGCCTACGCGGACGTCATCGCGGAGCGCACGCGCGACGACGTGCGCGACGACCTGCCGCCCGCGGCGGCGGCGACGACGCCGGGGGACGACGCGAGCGCCGCGGCAGTCAGCGACGACTAAACCGACCCCTCTCCGTCGTCGTGGTCCATCCCGGGGACCTCCGCCTCCAGCCACTCCCGGAACCACCGAACCCGCTTCAGCCGCCGGTGGGCGACGCTCTCGGCAGCGGCGGACTCGACGCGCGCTGCGGCGTTCTCGCCGCGTTCGAGGACGCGCCCGACCATCGTCGCGGCGTCCATGTGTGTCCGTGACTCGTAGCCCATCCGCAGCAGCGTCAGGAGGGTCCCGTTCGCGCCGATCTTGTCGAGCAGGTCGGCCTCGATGAGACACTGTGTCTCCAGTGACACGTCCGAGAGCGGTCCCTGGTAGGAGTGCTCGCGGACGCTCCGGCAGACCTCCTCGACGAACGACGACGGCAGGTCGGCGTGGGCGGTGAGGTACTCGCGGGCGACGCGGGCCCCCTCCTCGGCGTGGCTGTCCTGGTCTGCCTCCAGCTTCGAGACGTCGTGGAACAGCGCCGCGACACGAACCACGTCGACGTTCGCGCCCTCGCGCTCGGCGATGTCGACCGCCAGGTCGACCACGTTCCGGGTGTGGTTGAACCGGTACTCGGCGCTGTGCCACGGATACCACCGCATCCGGCCGCCGTCGTCCTCGCTCTCGACGCTGGCGGCGAGGTAGTCTCGCACGAACGTCTCCATCTCGGCGAACTCGGCGTCGGAGACGGGCGCACCCTCTATCTCGACACCCACGGTCGATCACCCCGTTCGGACGTGTAGGCGTTCATTGAGACGGACGAGGACCGACGTCGGCTTAGACGTTACGACGACGGCTCAGGCCGCGAACGCCGGCGAGAGACAGGCGTAAGCCGGGGGCGACCGTGCGGTCGGACGTGCCGACCGAACGTATCTACCTCGACGACACCGGCTGTCGGCGGTTCGAGGCGCGTGTCGACCGGACGCTCGCCGACCCGCCACGGGTGGTCCTCGACCGCACCTGCTTCTACCCGACCGGCGGCGGACAGCCACACGACACCGGCGAACTCCGCGTCGACGGACGGGCCTGGCGCGTCGTCGGCGTCTCGGGCCGGGAGACGGTCGAACACGAGGTTGCGGAGGACGGACCGGACCCGCCGGCGGCGGGGACCACCGTCGAGGGCGTCGTCGACGAAGACCGACGCCGGGGCCACGAGCGTCACCACACGGCTCAGCACCTGCTCTCGGCGGTCCTCGTCGCGGAGTTCGACGCGGGGACGACCGGCAACCAGGTGTACGCCGACCGCGCCCGGATCGACTGTGCACACCCGCGGTTCGACGACGCCGACCTCACCCGGATCGAAGGGCGGCTGGACGCCCTCGTCGACGACGACCTGCCGGTGCGGTGGTACGAGCGCGACCGTGCGGCGGCAGAACGTGATCTCGACCCGGAGCGGACGCGGATCGACCTCCTGCCGGACTCGGTGACGGACGTCCGGATCGTCGAGATCGGCGACCCGGACGACCCGTTCGACCGGACCGCGTGTGCCGGCACGCACGTCGCGTCGACGGGCGCACTCGGAGCGGTGACGGTGACGGGGCGGGAGACGAAGGGACCGGAGCGAGAGCGCGTGCGGTTCCGGGTCGGCTAGTCGAAGGCCGCCGCGGCGGCGACGACGGCCACTCCGGCGGCGGCGATACCGGCGGTAGAGAGAAAGCCGGTCGAGAGCGTCGTCGCGTCGGCGACGACCCCGAGCACGTACGGTCCGGCGGCACCGCCAAGCGCCGCGGCGGTCTGTGTGACGGCGAACACGTCACCGGAGGAGTCCTCCGTCGAGAGGTCGGCGGCGAGAGCGTTCGTCGCGGGGTAGACGGAGTACATCACGACACCCAGGACGACGAAGCCGACGGCGAGACCGAGCCGACCGAGCGGGAGCACCACGAGGGCGACGACAGCGACGGCAGTGAGGGCGAAACAGCCACCGGCGAACAGCCGGCGGTCGACCCGGTCGACACCCGCGCCCGCTGCCGTCGAGGCGACACCCGCCGCCACCATCGTCAGCGCGAACAGCTGGTTACCGAAGGCGGCTGCGTCTGTCCCCTGGACGGCGTCCGCCGCGAACAGCGTCGTGAACGACTGGACGGCGCGCACCTCGGCGCCGACGACGGCAAACAGCGCGACGAGCACGAGCATCGCCGGCGAGCGCAGGAAGGTGAGCGCGCGGCCCCCGGCTGCCCGGACCGTCCCGCCCCCGAGGCCGGCGCGCAACGCCTCGCCGAGCGCGGCGTCGGAGCCCGTGCCGGAAACCGCGTGCGGGTAGGCGACCGCGAGGACGACGGCGAACGCGAGGCCGGCACCGGCGCCGCCGAGCAGCGCCGGGCGCCAGCCGAGCGCCAGCGCGAGGCCGCCGACAGCCACCGGCGCCGCGACGGTGCCGAACGTGCCGAGCATCCCGTGGATGCCCATAGACCGGCCGTGAGTCGACTCGCTCTCGGCGTCGCTGATGACCGACATCCCGGTCGGGTGGTAGGTGCTCCCGCCGACGCCGGCGACGACCATCCCCGCGAGCATCGTCTCGTACGTCGGCGCGAACGCGACCAGCGCGATGCCGACGGAGAGCAGCGCCTGCCCGCCGACGAGCAGCCGCCGGGCGCTGTAGTGGTTCGCGACGCGCCCGACCGGAAGCTGTGCCACGGAGTACGTGACGAAGAAGACGACGACGAGGAGCCCCGTGTCGGCGTAACTGATACCCAGGTCGGGGACCAGAAAGGGAAACAGCGGCGGGACGACGACGCTGAAGAACTCGTTGAACCCGTGGGTGAGGCTCAGCAGCCAGACGAGTCCAGGATGGTCGACGTCCACCAGCGCGCGGGCGCGTCGAGCGGCGGACATTCGCTCGGAACCGGGGCAGAGACGGACTAATACCTGTCGTCACGGGTCGATCGGACCGTCACAAGGGTCAAATACCCCGACAGAGACTGGTAGACAGGAATGTCGCTCCGAGAGCTCATCGAGGGCGTCGAGGCCCACGAGAAGACGCTCACCGTCTTCGACGCGGCGCCCGGCGCCGTCGGAGCCCTCCGCGAGCACTTCCAGGACCGGAATCTCGTCGTAGAGGGAGACTCGACAGAGGCGGGACCGTCGGGGTACGCGGTGCTCGGGAGCGACGAGGCGTTCGTCACCGCAGTGTCCGTAGACGAGCTGCTCGACCCGAGCGCCGGCGACGACGCCTACCAGCCGATCCTCGATCACCTCGACGAGACGATGTTCACCTCCTACAGCCGCGATCGGATGCTCGCGGCGTCGCGCGAGATCGAGGACCGGGCGTGGCGCGTCGAGGAGGGGAGCCTCCACGCCGGGTTTCAGTACTTTTCGAACGTCGAGCCACAGCGCGAGGCGTACGAACGGCTCGGCGGCGAGAGCGACCTCGACGTCCACGTCTACGTCGTCCCCGGCGGTGGCATCGACCCGCTCTCGGACGTGACACTCCACGTCGAGGACGTCGACGAGATCCGACGGTCGTGGTTCGTCGCCTACGACGGCGGCGGCCTCCAAGAGTACATGTGTGCGCTCGTCGCCGAGGAGCGCGAGGGCCACGACGGGTTCTACGGCTTCTGGACGTACGACCCCTCGACCGTCGAGTACGTGCTCGACCACCTCGAGACGACGTACGTGGCAGACGGGAGCGAGCCGACCCGGACCGGCGTCTGAGGGACGTCGGCGGTGGCTGCCACGAGGGCGCTCGAGACGGGGCCGATCGGCTCCGCTCACGCCCCTGACGTGGTTCAGGGAGGATCGGAGAGCCGCTCCGCGTCCGTCGTCCGCCTCGCGCAGACCGTGTCGGGCTGGAGACGACACGACCGAGGATGGGGGCTCCCCGTCGTCGGGCAGCGAGGCCGACGGCGTGCCGCTTCGCCGGGGGACGCGGCGACCCGGCAGGGGCCGAGCGGTGGTCGTGGTGAGACGACGGGCCAGACGGGTCTCCGCCGGCTGCCCCGTGGCCCGCTGGACAGCGCCCCGGCTGTCGCACGACCTCCGTCACGCAGGGTCGTCGTGGCCGTGACTCGACCGCAGACGACGACAGTCCCGGGCGGATTCGAACCGCCGTCGAGGGCTGACTTCCGCACCCGGCGGGGCCGGAGCGCGTCCAAAGGCCCTCATGATTGGCCACTACACCACGGGACTCCGTGTTCGACATCTCGCTCGTCGGCGTCTTATGACTGTCCTTCGCCGGTCCGGCCGGTGGCTACTGTTCGGTCGAGCGTCGCCGGCCCACACAGAACCCACCACACTCCGGGCAGACGTGACGGCGGCGGTCGAATCCGGCCCCGCAGCCACGACAGACGTACTCCGTGGCGTCGGTGTCGGCGCGTACCCACCCCAGTAGGTCGTCGACTCGTCCCATCCCCGGGCGGTACTATTCGTCGCCGACACTTAGTGGTACGCGTCGACCGCCCCGGACGGTCAGTCCGCCGGCTGCTCGGGACAGGCGTCGAGCAGTTCGCAGGCGTCGGCCTCGGCGTCGAAGCAGTCCGGACAGTTGGGACTGCGGTCGATGATGGTGTCGAGGCGCTCGGCGACGGTGTCGTCGATGACCGCCTCCAGCGCTCGGGCCTCGTCGCGGAACTCCTCGACCTCGAGGACGTTCGCGAGGAACCGCTGGATGATACAGTAGGTGCCGAGTGCGTCACGGGCGCGCTCGACGCCGTCGTCGGTCAGTCGGACGCCCTTGTACTTCTCGTGGTCGGCCAGCCCGCGCGACTCTAGCTTGCCGATCATCTCGTTTGCGCTCGCGGGGCTGACGTCGAGTGAGTCCGCCACCGCGCCAGTCGAGGCCGGCCCGTCGACGGACCGCTGGACGAGGTAGATGCTCTTGAGGTACTGGTCTGCCGTGTTCATCGCCGTTCCATGAGTTCTGTCACGTCCTCGACGCCGTCCGCCTCGTCCTCGCGGATGGTCCGCAGAACGGAGAGCAGGCGCTCGCGGTCGACCGCGAAGCGGGCGTCGGTCCCTTCGATCGCCTCGATCATGTCGTCGTAGAACTTGTACGCCGTCTCCTCGTTACAGAGCTGGTCGTACAGCACGCCGTCGAAGTCCTCCGGTCGTGTCCGACCGTAGTGCTGCTCGACCAGGCGTTCGATCTCCTCGTACCCGACCGGCTCTGCCTCGAGGTCGTCCATCAGCCCCTCCAGCCGCGCGCGGTGGGCCGCACACTCCTCCGCGGACGCGTCGAGGAGCGCGGCCACCTCGCCGTCGCGCTCGCCGGCGTCGAGGCTACGCTGGTGGCGGGTCGACCGCGCCTCGACGACCTCCTCCAGCACCATGCCGATCTGGAGGAGGCGCGCGAGCTGGTGGTCGGAGGTGACGGTACTCCCGAGACTCATGTCCTTCGGTGGGGCGAGCAGCTACTTAACGACCGCGCTCGAACGGACGCGGAGTAGAGCGAAGCGCCGGCTTACTGCAGCCGCGCGGTGATCCGCTCTCGGAGGTCGTCCCGGAACTCGTCGACCTCGATCTCCTCGAGGACGGGGACGAAGAAGCCCTCGACGAGCATGTTCCGCGCCAGTCGGGGGTGGATCCCCCGTGAGGTCATGTAGAACAGGTCCTCGCGGTCGACCTGTCCGACCGTCGCCGAGTGGCTCGCCTCGGTGTCGTGGTTGTGGATGATGAGCTTCGGCGAGGCGTCGGCCTCGCTGTCGTCGCTCAACATCAGGGTGTTCTCGCGCTGGTAGGAGTTGGTGTCCCACGCGTCGCGCCCGACGTCCTGGACGCCCTCGTACACCGACCGAGCGGTGTCGTCGAGGACACCACGGGTGACGAGGTCGGCGGTGGTGTGCTCGCCGTGGTGCCAGACCCGCGCGTTGACGTCGAGGTGCTGGTCCTCGTGGCCGAAGAAGGCCCCGACGATCTTGCTCTCGGAGCCGTCGCCGGTCAGTTCGGTCTCGACGTCACTCCGGGTGAGCCGGGAGCCGAGGTTGCCCTCGATCCAGTTCACGGTCGCGTGGCGCGCGGCGTCGGCGCGCTTCAGCGTGTAGTGGTAGCTCCCCTCGTCGAGTGTCTGGAGCGAGCCGTACTGGGCGTAGCTGTTCTCGCCCGCGGCGATCTCGACGACGTTCGAGACGTAGCGCGGGTCGTCTGCGGGGTCGCTCGACGTCTGCTCGAGGATCGTCACGGAGGCCGACTCCTCGGTGACGACGAGCGTGTGGCCGAACAGCGACTGCGAGGCCGCCTCCGTCCGGATCGTCACGTCCTCTGCCGCGACTCCCTCGGGGACGTAGACGAGCGTCCCGGTCGTAAACAGCGCCGCCGAGAGCGCGGTCAGGTAGTTCGTCTCCGGTTCGGTCACACTGTCGAGGTGTTCCCGGACGAGCGCGGCGTACTCGTCGTCGGCGAGCGCCTCGGCGAACGACAGCACCGCGACGCCGTCGGGACCGACGCGCTCGGTCTCGTCGCGCTGGTCGTTCGGGTCGACGAGCGACTCGAAGTCGAGTTCGTCGAGGTTCGTCCACCGCCGGCCGGGAGTCTGGATGACGTCCGGCAGGTCGAGCTCGGGGAGCGCCGCGAGCGCGTCCAGCCGCCGCTGGCGGAGCCACGACGGTTCGTCGCGCTCGTCTGCGATCCGCTCGACCGTCTCCTCGGTCAGGCCCGCGGGGATCTGCGCCGACATTACCCGAGCGAGCCTTCCATCTCGAGCTCGACCAGCCGGTTGAGCTCGACCGCGTACTCGATCGGCAGTTCCTCCGTGATCGGCTCGATGAACCCGGAGACGATCATCTGCTTTGCGTCGTCGTCGTCCAGGCCACGGCTCTGGAGGTAGAACACGTCTTCGTCGCCGATCTTGCCGACCGTCGCCTCGTGTGCGACGTCGACACTCGACTCGGCGATCTCCATGTACGGCATCGTGTCCGAGGTCGACTCGTTGTCGAACATCAGCGCGTCACACTCGACGGCGGTCGAGGAGTCGGTCGCGCCGTCGGCGATGTGGACGAGGCCGCGGTAGTTGGTCCGGCCGCCGTCCTTCGAGATGGACTTGGACTCGATTGTCGACTTCGTCTCCGGCGCGTTGTGGTAGACCTTCGCGCCGGTGTCGATGTTCTGGCCCTCGCCGGCGAACGCGATCGTAATGTGGTTGTCGCTCGCGCCGCGACCCTTCAGGATCGAGGAGGGGTAGAGCATCGTCGCCTTCGACCCCATCGACCCGGAGATCCACTCCATCCGGCCGTTCTCCTCGACGATCGCACGCTTGGTGTTCAGGTTGTACGTGTTCGTCGACCAGTTCTGGACCGTCGAGTACTGGACGTGTGCGTCCTCGTCGACGAACACCTCGACGCCGCCGGAGTGGAGGTTGAACGCGGAGTACTTCGGGGCCGAACAGCCCTCGATGTAGTGAACCTCCGAGCCGGACTCGGCGACGATGAGCGTGTGTTCGAACTGGCCCATCCCCTCCGAGTTCATCCGGAAGTACGCCTGGACGGGCATCTCCACGGTGACGTCCTCGGGGACGTAGACGAACGACCCGCCGGACCAGACCGCGCCGTGGAGCGCCGCGAACTTGTTGTCGCTCGGCGGCACCGCCTTCGTCATGAAGTGCTCGCGGACGATCTCCTCGTGTTCTTGAACGGCCTCGTCCATGTCACAGAAGATGACGCCCTTCTCCTCCCACTGCTCCTGCATGTTCTGGTAGACGATCTCGGACTCGTACT
>CAZEJR010000009.1:0-75558 GCA_964512675.1 uncultured Haloferacaceae archaeon
CCCGTGGACGTCCCGAATGTCGTCGAAGCCGTAGATGAGCATCAGGAGCCGCTCGAGCGCCAGCCCCCACGCCATCACGTCACACTCGACGCCGAGAGGGCGGAGCACCTCGTCGCGGAACAGCCCGGAGTTGCCGATCTCGATCAGTTCGTCCGTCTCGGGGTGCCGGCCGAACAGCTCGAAGCTCGGCTCGGTGTACGGGTTGTAGTGGGGTTTGAACTCCAGGTCGGTCACCCCGAACTGGCGGTAGAACTCCTCGAAGGTCCCCATCAGGTCCCGAACAGAGAGCGACTCGGCCATCACCCACCCCTCGATCTGGAAGAACTCGAGCAGGTGCGTCTGGTCGAGCGTGTCGTTGCGGTACACCTTCTCGACGGAGAACCACCGCTGTGGAGGCTCTAACTCCCCGACAGCGTGGCCGGAGAGGTGTCGCATCGACAGCGAGGTGGTGTGACCGCGCAGGTCCACCTCGCGGGCGACGTCCTCGGCCCACGGCGAGTCGTAGCCGTCGCCGTCCGCGCCGACGCCCTCGCGGTGTGCGGCGGCGACGCGGTCGACCAGGTCCTGCGGCAGGTCGTCCGCCGGCGGGACGTCCAGCGCGAACTGGTCCCAGTGGGTTCGGGCGGGGTGGTCCTGAGGCATGAACAGGCAGTCGTTGATCCAGAACTCCGCGTCCGCGTGGGGACCCTGCATCTCGCGAAAGCCCATCCCGACCAGCACCTCCTTGACGCGTTCGGCGGTCTGGCGCAGGATGTGGACCCGTCCCCCCTCGACGTCGGGGGCGTCGGCCTCGACGTCGTAGTCGGCGAACTCGACGTCGCGCCACTCGCCGGAGGTCAGGAGGTCGGGCGTCAGTCGGTCGACCGTCTCGGCGGCCTCGACACCCTCCATCAGCGCCGTCACGCCCGCGTCGGTCAGCGTCAGCGACCGCACGGTCCGCTCGTCGCGCTCGACGAGGCCGCGCTCGACCAGCCGCGAGAGCGTCGCCTCGTCGGCGTCCGTGCCGGCAGCCACGGCGTCGAGTGCCGCCGCCTCCGGGTCGGCTGCCGGGTCGGCGTCCGTCGACGGGTCGACCGTGCCGGCGTCGACGGCGCCGTACTCCTTGCGCGCGAAGTTCGACAGCGCGAACTGGACGGTCTCGCCGTCGAGCCCGGCGGCGTCGGCGGCGTCGCCGATCGGAACCGGCGCGTCCGCGTCCCGTGCCGCGCGGTAGAGCCGCACCTCCGGCAGGGCTGCGTCGCGGTAGCGAGCCCCCTCCGTGGTGAGGCGGCGTGTCACCTCGACCGCCTCCGTGACCGCCACCAGACCCTCGTCGCGCAGGTCGAACGCCGCACCGGTGACCGTCTCGGGCTTCAGCCCCGTCTCCTCGGCGACCGCAGCGACCGTCCGCTCCTCGGTCGCGGACAGCGCGTCGAGCACCGCGACCTGTGACTCGGGGAGTCTCATCTGATACGGGCAGACGGGGTCGTCTCCGGGTTAGGCGTTCCGATGCGGCCTTACTCGTCCGCCGCGGGCACCAGCCCGTCGCCGACCCGGTCCGTCTCGACGGAGACGTCCAGGTCCTCGAGAACTGCCTCGGCCTCGGCGCGTTTCTCCTGGTGGTCGGCGAGGAACTCGCGCATCAGCGTCGCGGCCTGCTCCTTGCAGTCGCCACAGAGCCGGTCGCCGCCGACACACTCGTCGTAGACCCGGGTCGCGAAGTCGTCGTCGTCGCCCGCGAGCAGGTACGCGTACAGCTCGTACACCGGACACTCGTCGGCCTCGCCGCCCAGCTCCCGCTGCTCCTCGGCGGTGTCGCGCCCGCCGGTCGCGGCGGCTTTGACCTTGTCGTAGCCGTCCTCCGGGTCGTCGAGCAGGCTGATGTGGCTCGCCGGAGCCGACGACGACATCTTCCCGCCGGTCAGGCCGGTCATGAAGCGGTGGTAGACCGACGAGGGCGCGACGAAGCCGAAGCCGCCGGTCTCGACCTCGACCGTCCGAGCGAGGTCGTCTGCCTCGTCGATCGAGAGGTCGAACGCGTCGACGTGGCGCTCGTAGACGCGCTTCTCGCCCTCGACGGCCTCGACGAGCGCCTCGAACGCCGCGTCCGGTGCCGCACGCGTGAGAAAGCGCGTCCGGGGGCGCAGCGGCTCCGCCCCGGCGTTCTCGAGCTTCTCGACCGCGCTCTCGCGTGTCGTCGTCTGCTCGTGGGTCTCGCGGAGCCAGTCGGCGGCCTCGACACACCGCGGGCGCTCGGGGTCGTCGGCGAACTCGGCACGACGGTCGTACGCGTCGGCCACGAGCGGCCGCTCTGCGTCGTCGAACTCGACGCTCGCGAACGCCTCGCTCGTCTTGAAGTAGCGCGTCCGGGCGGCGACGTCGCGCGCGAGCCGCATGTGCGGGTCCTGGTCGGGGCCGACGGGCACGACCGTCGGCGTCGGGCCGTCGACCTGCGGGTAGAGGATGTCGGCGATCTGCGTGACCACCGACCCCATGTGTGAGACGCTCGTCTCGCCGTCGAAGCCGTAGATCGACTCGAACTCCGCGAACCGGGCCGACGAGCCGAGTTCGAACGCGAGGTCCTGGAGGTCACGGTTGGTCGACTGGCGGTAGAGTTCGCCCTCGTCGGGGTCGAACCCGAGCGCGAGGAGCGAGAGCAGGTAGTCACGGGTGTGCTCGTCGATCGCCGCCCACGACAGCCCGCGGGCAGAGTGCGCCTCGAGATCGGCGATCAGCGCGTAGGCGTCGCCGCCCTGTGCCTGGTGCCAGACTATCTCGTCGAACACCAGCTTGTGCCCGATGTGCGGGTCGCCGGTCGGCATGAACCCGGACAGCACCGCGAACGGGTCCCCGTCGCGCATCGCCCGTGCCACCCGGCGGTAGTCGCGGTGGCCGAAGATGACCCCGCGGCGCATCAGGTAGTGGGGGTCGGGCACCTCAGACAGCACCTCGTCGAACGACTCGATGCCGAACTCGGCGAACAGGCTCCGGTAGTCCTCGACGGTCGAAGAGCCCCACGGGTCGAGCGTCGTCTCGTCGACACCGGCGGCTGCGCGCTCGGCTGCCGCGTCGTCGACCGGCGTGTCGTCTGTCATCGTCGGGTCAGGGTGTCAGCCGCGTCGTGGCCAGCCACTCGACGGAGTCGGGGCCGGTCGCCGCAAAAACCATTCGCTTCCGCACCCCGCCTGCCAGCCGGACGTACAGGGACAGATCCCCCGGCGAGAGCCGCGTCGAGCGCTCGACGACCCGGATCAGCCGCTCGGAGTGGCCCGTCTCGTCGGCGGAGACGAGGGAGTCGTAGGCCCGGAAGTCGGCGCCGAACTTGAACCCGCTCTTCGGGACGCCGCCGGCGGTCCGGACGGCACGGTAGGCACGGAGCCGGCGGTCGAACCGCTCACCCTCGGCGACACGGCCCCGCTCTTCGACCGCCGCGGGGTCGAGCGCGAGCACCCCTTCGCGTGCGAGGTGGGCGGCCTCGACGAGCGACAGCTGGAGCGGCCCGCCGTCTGCGGCCCGGCCCGCCAGCCGCTGGCCGTAGAACGCCGTCTCGTGCAGCGCCGCCGGCGGGGTCCACGCCACCGCACGGTCGTCGTGCAGGTCGCCCGCGACGCCGGTCCGGAGGTCGACGGGTGTCCGCTCCGTCCCGCCGCCGGGCTGCCCGCGCTCGCAGCCGAAGTACGTCGGGTCGCCCTCCTCGTCGACGACGGCCAGCGCCGTCGGGTCGTCGAGGAGACGTGCGATCGAGAGGGCGTCGGGCTCGCCGACGACGCGCATCCGGTGTGCGACGACGCCGTCGCCAGGGCCCTTCCCCCGTGGGTAGACCACCACGTCACAGCCCTCGGCGGCGTCGGCGGGAGCCCAGCCCGGGCGGGCGGGCGAGCAGTAGAATCCACGGTCCCGGAGGTCGCGGTGGACGACGAACTGCCGGAGGACGCCGGTCCGGGCGAGCAGTCCACGGAGACCGAGACGCTCGTCGCCGCCGGGGGCGTCGGCGACGACGGCGGCGAGGTCGTCTCGAAAGAGGAGGTGGGCGGCCTCCACGGGCGCCAGCGCCAGTGTGTCGCCGTCGAGCGGTCGACCGTAGCCGCCCGCGTCGTGGAACCGCTGTCGGGCGTCGGCGCCGACCACCACTTCCGGTCCCGTCGCGCCCTCGCGGAGTCGCCCGTCCATACCGGCGCGGGGCACGGCGCGGGGTTATGGGTTGTGTCCCGTGGTCGGCTGGCTCCGCGGGTCGTCTCGCTGCTCCGCACCGAGACGGGCCTCACTCCCGCCGGCGTGTCTCGTATGCCTCACACGTCCGGTCGAGACACCGTCGCCCCGTCGCCGTCTCGAAGGCGGGCAGGCCACAGTCACAGTCGCCGGCGACGACACCGGCGGGGATCGAGAGGGCCGTCTCACAGTCCGGATACGCGTCACAGCCGGCGAGCAGACGGCCACGGCGGCGGATCACTCGCAGCGGGTCGCCACAGTCCGGACAGGTCCACTCGCCGTCGAACCGCGCCCGGACGGCGTCGTCGAGCGGCTGACAGGAGCGGTCGACACAGACCTCGAAGGCGGCGCCGCGCTCCGCCCGCATCAGCGGCAGGCCACAGTCCGGGCAGGACTCGTCGAGGGTCGTCGCGCCGGCCACGAGCGGGTAGCGCGCGCCGGAGTCCAGCGCGACCACATCGTCGTCGACGCGCACCAGCGGTCCCGCCGCCTCGGGGTGGTGGGCGGGGGCCTCGCCGACCGGGACGCCCGCCGGCGAGACGGGCAGAGTCGCCCGTCCGGCGACGGCGTGGCTCTCGGCGACGAGGCGACGCTCGCCGTCCCGTGCGACGACCCGGAACCCAGAGTCGCCGCCGTCGTCGGCGACGGTCAGGTCGTCGGGACGGGTGAGCCACGCGACGGGCTGGTAGCCCGACTCGTCGTGGACGAGCGTCGTCCGGTCGGGCTTGCAGACGACCACGACGTGGCCGCGCCGCCGTCGCTCCGCGTCGCCGTCGTCGAACCGTACGGTACAGTCGCCCGCGAGCACGCGCATCGAGTCCACAGGCCGGCTGACCGCGGTCTCGTACTTGAGCAGCGGGTCGACCGGCGCGAGCGCCGGCGCTGTCGGTCCGCTCACTCGACCCGGACCGTTCGTTCGCCGACGACCGGCGGGAGCGGCAGGGCCGGCGCGTAGACCGCGACGCGGTACGTCAGCGCGTCGACGCCGGACGCGCCGAACACGCCGACCGGCAACGAGAGCGACTCGCCACGCCGGAGGTAGTCGTCGTCGGTCAGCATCTCGCGGCCCTCCACCGTCACCCGGACCCCGAGGCGCGCGCCGCCGCCCTCGTTCGTCACCGTCACCTCACACGGGCTGTTCTCGCCGCGCGCGACGGCGTCTGGCGGGGTCCAGTCGACCCGCGGGTCGGGCAGGTCGGCGGCGGCGTCGACGACACGCTCGGCGACGCCGGCCGAGAGACCGGCGCGTTCGAGCTCGTCGGCGCCGGCCCGGACCAGGTCGGCGGGCGCCCGGTAGCCGGCGCCGGCGAGCGTCCGCGCCCGACCGGCACCGACGCCGTCGACGGCGGTGAGACCGACGGCGTCGGCGGAGACGCCGGCCTCGACCCGCGCCGCGACGCGACGGGCGAGGTTCGCGGCGGCGGGGCCGGCGAAGGCCGCGAGCACGGCCCGGAGCGCCGAGAGCAGGCGCGTCGCGTTCTGCCGGATGATCCACGCGTCGCTCCGGAGGGCGTCGGGCGTCGACCCGGCCATCCCCGACCGCAGGATCGCGAGGACCTTCCGCGCGCCGCCGTCGACGTCGGTGTCGTCGACGACGCTCGCGACCGCGTCCGCCTCCGACGACCGGACGGAGACGGCGGCGAACTCCTCGGCGCGCGCGACGACCCGGAGCAGGTCGTCGGCACCGATCCGGTCGCGGGTGGCGACCGCGCGGAACGCCGCGGCGGTGTCGAGCCGGAGGTAGTACTTCGAGGCGAGACGGCCGAGTCGGGTCGGCTCGACCCGGAGGTCGTCGTCGAGGTCGACGAACCCGCGGTCGACGAGCGACTCCAGCGTCTCGCGGGCACGAGCGCGGAGGTCGCCGCCGTACCGCTCCGGGTCGTCGCGCGCCCGGACGGCGTAGAACGTGGTGTCGAGCCACGAGATGGCGTCGTCGAGGTCGTCGACCGTCCCGGTCGCGATCTCGGCGTTCAGGTGGGCGTCGAGGTCGGCTGCCAGCCGCGACTCGATCCGCACCCCGTCGTCGAGCAGGCGCCGGTAGCGGCTGGCGTCGGCCTCGTCACAGACCACCCAGCCGTAACCCTCGTCGTCGTAGCCGGGGCGGCCAGCCCGACCGAGCATCTGGAGGACGTCGACCGGGGACACCTCGACCTCGCCCTCCAGCGGGTCGTGGCGCTTCGTGTCGCGGATGACGACACACCGCGCCGGGAGGTTGACGCCCCACGCGAGCGTCGAGGTAGAGAACAGCACGGCGATCGTCCCGTCGCGGAACCACGCCTCGACGCGGTCGCGGTCGGCCTTCGACAGCCCGGCGTGGTGGAACGCGACCCCGTCGACGACGGCGTGTCGCAGGTCCTCGTCGTCCAGGTCTCTCGCCGCGGCGTGGAGGTCGTAGTCCCCCCGCGCGCCGACCGGGACGTCGCGTTCGGCGAGGACGTCTCGCGTCTTGCCGGCGGCGCGAACCGCGTCCTGCCGTGAGGCGACGAACACGAGCGCCTGGCCGTCGGCGCGGACGTGCTCCTCGGCGATGTCGAGGGCGCGGTAGAGCCGGCGGTACTTGTCCGCGAAGGTGTTCTCGCCGTGACGGTAGGTGGCGACAGACGCGGTCAGGTCGACGGGCCGGTGCTCCTCGCCGAAGTCGTAGGTCGTCTCCGGCGGCGCGTCGAGCCACTCTGCGACGTCCGAGACGTTCTGCATCGTCGCCGACAGCGCGACGACCCGCGGGGCACAGAGCCGGCGCAGGCGGGAGACGACGGCCTCCAAGACGCTCCCGCGCCGGTCGGAGTCGAGCAGGTGGACCTCGTCGACGACGACGCAGTCGACGTCCGTGACGAAGGCGTAGCGCGCGGAGTCGTGGTTCCGGGTCGCAGAGTCGGCCTTCTCCGGCGTCGTGACGAGGACGTCTGCGCGCTCCGCACGCCGAGGGTTCAGGTCGCGTTCGCCGCTGACGACGTAGACGGAGTAGCCGAGCTCCTCGAACCGGTCCCACTCGCGCTCGCGCTCGTTCGTCAGCGCACGCAGCGGCGCGACGAACAGCGCCGTACCGTCGCGACGGAGCGTGTCACAGATGGCGAGCTCCGCGACGGCGGTCTTGCCGCTCGCGGTGGGGGCACAGACGACGACGTTCTCGTCGGTCTCGAGGACGCCCGGCAGTGCCGCGTGCTGCATCGCGTTGAACGCCTCGAACGGAAAGGCGTCGGCGAACTCGGGCAGGACGTCGGCGACACGGACACGGTCGGTCGCCTCGCCCTCACGCATTGTCGGCAGGCGGAGAGCCGCGGGCCTAAGAGTTCCGCTCCACGCGACGCGGTCGGCGCGGCTGTGCCGCGAGACCGTAGAGAGCGAGCCGACGCGGACGTCCGGGGCGGGGCGATGCACACCCCGGACCGCCGAGCCGCCGGGGGGACGCGTCGACCGTCGATCCGGGGTTTCGGCGGGCCTAAAGCCCGAGCCGGGCGATATCCGGGCGGTAAACAACAAGGTCTAATGTGGTGGGGCCCCGACGATCTGTTGATGCCTACGGTCGAATACCTGAACTACGAGGTGCTCGATGACCACGGCTGGTCGCTCGACGACGACGACCTGTTCCAGAAGGCCAGCGACGAGGGGCTGGACGACGAGGACTACGGGTCGCTCGACGTCAACCAGGGCGAGTACATCCTCGAGGCGGCGGAGGCACAGGGCTACGACTGGCCGTTCTCCTGTCGCGCGGGCGCCTGCGCGAACTGTGCGGCGATCGTCCAAGAGGGAGAGATCGAGATGGACATGCAGCAGATCCTCTCCGACGAGGAAGTCGAGGAGAAGGACGTTCGCCTGACCTGTATCGGCTCGCCGTCCGCCGACGAGGTCAGGATCGTCTACAACGCGAAGCACCTCGACTACCTCCAGAACCGCGTCATCTGACGCGGTAGCGGGTCGCCTGCGCGGCCCCTCTCGCTGGTCGGCGTGACCGTCCCGCACCGTGCCCGCAACCACCAGAGCTAATCCCGGTCGCCGTCCACGGCTGTCGTGGTCACGGCGAGCACACCCGACCTCCTGCGACTGGTCGCGGTTCCCGCCTTCGGCTACGCGGCGTGGACCGACCTCCGTACCCGTCGGGTGACGAACCGGCTGTGGCCGCCGCTCGTCGTCCTCGGACTCGTTCTCCTCGCCGTCGAGGGCTGGAGCCGGGTGCCGCCCGCGGCGATCGGCGACCGGCGCTTCCTGATTCGGGTCGCGGCGAGCGTCGGAGTAGTCGTCCCGCTGTCGTATCTGCTCTGGCGTGTCGGCGGAGTCGGCGGCGCAGACGCGAAGGCGTTCATCACCGTCGCGGTGCTCCTCCCGACGTACCCGGCGTACTTCCTGCCCGGCCTCGCGCTCCCGGTCGTCCGCACGGCAGCCGGGCTGTTCTCGCTCACCGTCGTCACGAACGCCGTCCTCGTCGGCGCGGCATACCCGCTGGCGGTCGGAGTGCGAAACGCCGTCGACGGCGTGGTCGCCCCGACGATGTTCCTCGCGCGGCGTGTGACGGTCGAGGACCTCGGCGAGCGCCACGGACGGCTGTTCGAGACAGCCGACGGCCGGACGCGGCGGGGACTCGACCTCGACGCTCTGCGGATGTACCTGCGCTGGCGCGGGACGACGCTGTCGGCGCTCCGTGCCGACCCGGCGGGCCACCGCGACCCGTCGAGCGTCGGCGAGACGGCCCCGGTCGGCGACGGCGGGGTCGACGGACCGCCGGTGACCGACGGCGGAACGGCCGACGAGACGACGGACGGTGCCGACGACCCGTGGGCCGCCGACCGGTTCACCGACGAGGTCGGCGAGCCGTACGGGACGACGCCGGAGACGCTCCGGGAGGGGCTGCGGGTCGTCACGGACCCCGACCGCGAGACGGTGTGGATCAGCCCCGGCATCCCGTTCGTCGTCCCGACGTTCGTCGGACTCGTCGTCGCCCTGACCTACGGCGACCTGCTGTTCGGGCTCCTGGCCGCCGTCGGCGGCGGGTGAAAAGACCTATCGGCACGTCCGCGGTACGGGGGTCGTGACCGACGCCGACGCCGTCCCCGACGTCGACCTCGACTTCGGCGGCGACGGACTCGTCCCCGTCGTGGCACAGGACGCCGACTCCGGCGAGGTGCTGATGCTCGCGTACGCGACACGCGAGGCCGTCACGCGGACCCGCGAGACGGGCCGGGCGCACTACTACTCGCGGTCGCGCGACGAACTCTGGGAGAAGGGCGCGACGAGCGGCCACACCCAGCGCGTCGACGAGGTCCGGGTCGACTGTGACGGCGACGCCTTGCTCTACCGGGTGCGACAGGCCGGCGGCGCCTGTCACACCGGCTTCCGCTCCTGTTTCTACCGCACGCTCGGCGGCGAGACGGTCGGTGACCGCGTGTTCGACCCCGACGAGGTGTACGAGTGACGTCGGGCGGGGACGGGGAGTCGACGGCGGCACTCCTCGACCGCGCCCGGTCGGCCGCAGAGCGGGTCGAGCGGCTGGCGTCGGAGGCTGCCCGCGCCCGCGAGGCAGTCGCCGACGTCGGCGAGCGCCGGGTCACAGCAGCCGCCGACGCCCACGACGAGGCCGTTGCCCTGCTGGACCGGTACGAGGAGCGCGCGACCGGCACCGGCAACTTCGAGGCGTACTTGGAGTTCCAGGGTCGGTTCCTCGAGCTCGTCGAGGGGCTGGACGACGACCTGCCCGGCCACGAGTCGTTCGAGGAGGCCGGCGATGCGATGGACCGCCGGCGCCTCCGCGAGCGGGACTTCGACCGGGCGCGGGAGGCGCTCGCGGAGGTCGAGCGGTACCGGGATATGCTGGACCGCCAGGCGGATGCCGCCGACCGCCACCGGAGCGCGCGCCACGACGCCCGCGAGGTTCGCGACGCGGTGGCAGACCGCATCGCGGCGCTAGAGCGCACCCGCGAACTCGGCGACGCGGATCTCGACGCGCCGGTCGAGCGGATCAGAGCGCCCGTGACGGCGCACGACGAGGCCGTCCGCGAGGCGTTCGACGAGTTCTACCGCGAGGCGAGCGCCCGCGACCTGTTCGCGTGGCTGGAGACGACGGAGTCGTACCCGCTCGTCGGCCTGCGTCGACCGCCGCGGGGCGTGCGGGAGTACGTCGAGCACCACGCGGCGGGCGAGCGCCCGGTCGCCGACCTCCTCGAGTACGCCGACTACTCCGCGTCGAAGCTCGCTCACTACGTCGACGACCCCGGCGCGCTCCGTGCGAAGGTGGCGGCTCACCGAACCTATCTCGAGCGGCTGGACGCCGAGCCGCTGACCGTCGGGTGGCCGCCCCCGGACGCCGAGCGCCTGCGGTGGCTCGGCGAGGAGCTCGTCGCGGTCGTCGGGCGGTTCGCCGACGAGGAGACCGTCGCACGCACCCGGACGGTCCGGAACCTGCCGCGCGAGACGGACTACGAGCGTCTGCGCCGGGCGGCGGTGGCGCGCGAGGAGTTGGACGAGGCCGAGCGGGAGCGGCTGCGCGACGGACGGGTCGCGGAGGACCTCGAGGCGCTCCGCGAGGCGCGGGCGGGCCTCGACACGGCGCTCACGGACTGACCGCGTCGACGGCGTCGTCTGCGAGGGCCGCGGCGCGGTCGGGATCAGTCGCCTCCGCGTACACCCGCACGACGGGTTCGGTGCCGGACGGGCGGACGAGGAGCCAGCCGTCTCCGAACGCCATCCGGTAGCCGTCGGTCGTGTCGAGGTCGGCACCGGTCGCCTCGGCGAAGGCCCGTGCCGACGCGAGGATCTCGGCGCGCTCGTCGTCGTCGTCGTACGGCAGGTTCCGCCGCACCGCGTGGTAGTCGCGGTACGGCGCGACAGCCTCGCTGGCCGGCTGGTCGGCGACGAGCGAGAGAAACCGGGCGGCGGCGAGGGCGCCGTCGCGCGCGAGACGGTCCTCGGGAAAGAACACACCGCCGTTGCCCTCGCCGGCGACCGGGACACGGACGCCCTCGCGCCGGAGCTCCCGGACCCGCGTGACGATGCTCGTCGCGCCGATCGGCGTGAGCTCGAGGCGCGCGTCCGCCGCCTCCACGACGTCGACGACACGGCTCGAGACGTTCACCGCGGAGACGACGGCGTCGCCGGGAGAGAGCGAGGCCGCACAGAGCGCGGCGAGACTGGACTCGCCCGGGATCGACTCGCCGCGCTCGTCGACGAAGACGGCCCGGTCGGCGTCGCCGTCGTGGGCCACGCCGACGTCCGCGTCTGCCGCCCGGACCAGCCGACACAGGTCGGCGAGCGCCTCGGGTACCGGTTCCGGCTCCCGGCCCGGGAAGCCGCCGTCGGGCTGGCCGTTGACCGTCACGACGCGACAGCCGAGCTCGCGGAAGAACGCGGGCGAGGTGAGTGCCCCGGCGCCGTGACCGGGGTCGAGCGCGACGGTCAGGCCGAGGTCGACGTCGCCGACGGCGTCGACCAAGTCGGCGACGTACGCCTCGCGGGCGTCGTCGACGGCGTGGGCCCGGCCCACCTCGTCCCACCGCGCCTCGTCGACGGGGCGGTCGAAGACGTGCGCCTCGACGCGTTCCAGGGCGTCGGCGGTCAGCTCGACGCCCTCGTCGTCTATCAGCTTCAGACCGTTGTAGTCCGCCGGGTTGTGCGACGCGGTGACGACGAGGGCGGGGACGCTCTCGCGCGCGCAGTGTGCGGCGACGCCGGGCGTCGGGAGGACACCGAGCCGCGAGACGTCGACGCCGACGCTCGCGAGTCCGCTCGCGGCGGCGTCGGCCAGCATCTCGCCCGAAGTCCGGGTGTCGCGACCGAGGGCGACAGCGGGGGCGTCCCAGACGGTTCCGGCGGCGCGGGCGACCCGGAGGACGAGCGACGGCGTCATCGCCTCGCCGACGGTCCCGCGCGTACCGCTGGACCCGAACAGCTCCATGCGAGGGATGCCGGAGGACCGGGGAAAATCGTTGCGGGCGCGGGACACACGGAGCGCCGGGCGAGACGACACGGCTCACGGACCGTGGCGACACGGCGAGACGGCGACGGTCGCCGTGGCGTCCGGCGAGCGCCAGCGCTTTGCCCGCCCGGCTGTCACCCTCGCCCGTGTTCCAGTCGTTCGAGGTTGTCCCGGCTGTCGACGTCGAGGACGGCGAGACGGTCCAGCTTGTCGGCGGCGAGCGCGGCACCGGACGACGCCACGGCGACCCCGTCGCAGCCGCGGAGCGGTGGGTCGAGGAGGGTGCGCGGACGCTCCACCTCGTCGACCTCGACGGTGCGTTCGAGGGCGAGCGCCGGAACGCCGACGTCTTCGCGCGGATCGCAGACCGCGTCGACGTCTCGATCCAGGTCGGCGGCGGGATACGGACGGCGACCGACGCGCGCGCACTGCTCGACGCCGGCGTCGACCGCGTGATCCTCGGCACCGCCGCCGTCGAGGAGCCCGACCTGGTGCGGCGGGTCGCCGCGGACCACCCCGACGGGGTGCTAGTGAGCCTCGACGCGAGCGACGGCGAGGTGGTGGTGTCCGGCTGGACGGAGGGGACGGGACTGGACCCGGCGGAGACCGCGCGGCGATACGCGGACCTCGGCGCCGCGGGCGTCCTGTTCACCGACGTCGACGTCGAGGGGCAGATGGCGGGCGTGCGCGCAGACCGGGTCCGGCGCGTCGTCGAGGCAGCCGACGTGCCGGTCGTCGCGAGCGGCGGCGTGGCGACGCTCGACGACGTGGCGGCGCTCCGCGAGGCCGGCGCCGCCGCCGTCGTGGTCGGCACCGCGCTGTACGAGGGCGTGTTCACGCTCCGCGAGGCGACGCGAGAGGGGAACTGACAAGCCGCCGGGGGACAGCCGACCGGGCATGGGAGAGAGTCGCGCCGCCGCGCGGACCCGCGAGACGACGGAGACGAGCGTCGAGGTGACACTCGACGTCGACGGCGACGGGGAGGCCCGGGTGGACACCGGAATCGGCTTCTTCGACCACATGCTGAGGGCGCTCGCGAAACACGGTCTGTTCGACCTCACCGTCGACTGCGACGGCGACCTGGAGGTCGACGACCACCACACCGTCGAGGACGTCGCGATCGTCCTCGGCGAGGCGCTCGACGAGGCCCTCGGCGACCGCCGGGGGATCCGGCGGTTCGCCGACCGTCGGGTGCCGCTCGACGAGGCCGTCGCCGCGGTGGTGCTCGACGTCTCCGGGCGCCCGCACTTCGAGTTCGACGGGGCGTTCTCCCAAGAGCGCGTCGGCGGGTTCTCCGCCGCGATGGCGCCACACTTCGCGCGGTCGCTCGCGACGAACGCCGGGCTGACGCTCCACCTCGCGGTCGAGGGGGAGAACGCCCACCACGAGGTCGAGGCCGTGTTCAAGTCGCTGGCACGCGCGCTCGACGACGCCACACGGGTCGACGGGCGGCGGAGCGACGCGCCGAGTACGAAAGGCGAGCTCTGAGCCGTCGGTCTACCGCAGGTACGTCTCGTCCTGGCCGAACGGATCCATCGGCGTCTGCTCGCGGAGGAACTCGTCGAACGCCGCGAGGCCTCCCGGCGGCAGGCCGACGTCCTCGAGACGTCGCTCGGCGAACTGCCGCAGCTCCGCGAGCGCGGCGGCGTGCATCTCGCAGGATCCGGGGTCGAGCCGCGGAAACCGGTCGAGCACCTCGACTTTCGGCGTCGGCTCGTCGGGCGTGGCCTCGCCGAGGTGGACGAGCGTGCGCGCGACGAGCACGGAGACGGACGAGCCGTCGCAGTAGTGGCGGCTGATCCTGAAGAACCGGTCGGCCCGTGGCGTTGCCTGGAGCCGCCACCCGCCACAGTCGATCGCGAACCCCCGGCGCCGGCCCGCAGGGTCGTGTCGGCGCAGCCGAGGCATCGTCCGCCGCGTCGACCGCCCGGCGAATAAGCCCCGCGGCCCGCACGACGCGCGTCAGACGGGCGCCGCGACACGCCTAAGTCCGCGCCGGACGACCGCAAGACGATCCGTGTTCGACGAGATCATAGGAAAGTTCGCCGGAAGTCCGGGCCAGCAGGCGGTGGTCCGTCTCCTCTTGGAGCGAGGGTTCTCCGTCAACGACGAGGGCCGGGTCGTCTCCGGCGGGATCGAGATCCCCGACACCGGGATCGCCCGCGAGGCCGGCGTCGACCGCCGGGTCGTCGACTCGACAGCCGACGCGGTTCGCGAGGACCCGGAGCTCCGGCGGATCTTCGGCAACATCTCCGCAATCCCGAGCCTGATGGACCTCGCGCCGGTGCTCGACCTCTCGGTCCTCACCGTGTGGGTCGAGGACGAGACGCGACACGGCATCGTCGCGGAGATAGCCGGACTGCTCGCCGACCACGAGATAAGCATCCGGCAGATCATCAGCGAGGACCCCGAGTTCGCGACGGACCCGAAGCTCTACCTCGTCACCGACACCCGGCCGCCGGGCGACCTGCTCGTCGCGGTCCGGGAGCTGCCGTACGTGCGCCGCGTCGAGTTCTGATCCGTCGACCCCCTGGAGCTTCGAGGAGCCGACGGGATCACTACCCTCCGAACGTCCGGTACGACTCGCCGTGCCCGCGAACCGGGCACGGGTCCAGACGAACCCGCTGTGGGGGTGGAGCCTGCCGTATCCCCACGGACACCCCGGCTCGTGTGCGTTCCACGACGAACTCTCGACGAACGGACTGACACGCAGTGACTGTCTCCTGGCAGGAGCCGGGTCAGGACCAGACGGTCGGTGCTTCGCTGGCGATCTGTCCGTCTGCGGTGACGACTGCTTCGGTGTCGCGCACCCGGTGGCTCGCGACGATCATCGCGTGGTGAATCTGGCTCGGGAACGGGTCGAGCAGCGGGATCACCTCGCGGAGCGTCGAGCGGTCGTCGGCGACGACGGTCACGGGAAGGAAGCGGTCGAGTGCGTCGGCGATGTCGGCGGGGGCTGTCGAGACGGTGGTGCCGCGCACGGCGACGCCTTTCGCGGCCATGTAGACGGGGTCTGTCGCGGCGATGGTCGGGTGTTCGAGGATGACATCGCCGCGCTCCGCCTGATCGAACAACTCCGACGCGGCTGTGGGAAGTGCGTCGACGAGGTAGCCGAGCAGCGCGTCTGCGTCGACGGTGTGGCTATCCATCAGTCGACTGCCCACTCGCCGTCGCGCGCCTCGCGGAGCTCCTGGGTGAACGCCTCTGCGGCTTCTTCGCGCGCCTCGCGGTCCATACCGTCGGGCGCGAGCGTCCCGCGGCCCGCGGAGCGGTCGGCACGCACGACACGAAGACCGTCGTCGTCCTCGATCCACACGACCTCGTCGCCGGGCTCGATCCCGTACTTCTCTCGGAGGGCCTTCGGAATCGTCGTCTGTCCTCTCGCCGTGACGCGGGTGGTCTCGGAGTCGTCTGTCTGACTCACGTCGGTAGTACTGTCTGTAAGAACGTATCCGTTCGTCTCACAGACACGCGGCCCTCTCGCGCACCACTCGTTTCAGACGACGTCGTGGGGTTGAATCCGCACCGGCGTCGGCGACGGCGAGGGTATCCCCGTTTCAGACGACCCCGTCGCGGGGTCGGAACACCCGAGCGCCGGGCGCGTCCCGGCGCGACCGTAGCACTCATATCGCGTGCGCGCCCGGCGGCGCCCGTGGGAGAGTCGTTCCGCACCGTCGTCGGTCCCGCGGAGGCGTCGTGGGAGACACGGGGGTCGCGGTTCACCGGCTACGTCGCGCCCGCCGGGAGCGTCGCGGAGGCAGAGGCGTTCGTCACGGCGCGGCGCGAGGGGCACCCGGACGCCACCCACGTCGTCCCGGCCTACCGGGTGCCCGCCGACCCGGGCGACGAGCAGGAGCGCCTGCGGGAGTACGCGACCGACGACGGCGAGCCCGGCGGCTCGGCGGGGAAGCCGGCGCTGAACGTCCTCACGCGGCGCGGGGTACGGAACGTCGTCCTCGCGGTGGTCCGCGACCACGGCGGCGTGAACCTCGGTGTCGGCGGGCTAGCGCGGGCGTACGCTCGGAGCGCGAGCGAGGCGCTCGACGCCGCGGAGGTGGTCGAGCGCCGGGCGCGCGAGCGGGTAGCCGCGGCGGTGGCGTACGACGACTCTGGGACCGTCCGGAGCGTCCTGGAGTCGGTCGACGTCCCCTTCGAGGCCGACTACGACGCCGAGGTGCGGTTCGTCGCCCGTCCGCCCGCGGACGAGGCCCCGGCCCTGCGCGACCGGCTCCGGAGCGCGACGAGCGGTCGGGTGCGGCTGGGCTGATCAGTCCGTTCCGAACGCGCGGTCGCCGGCGTCGCCGAGCCCGGGGAGAATGAACCCCTCGTCGTCAAGGCCGTCGTCGACGGCGACGGTCAGGCGCACGGCGTCCGGGTGGGCCTCGGCGACGCGGGCGAGTCCCTCCGGCGCGGCGACGGCGGCGAGGACGACGGTCCGGCGCGGCGTCCCCGCCGCGGCCACGCTGTCGAGCACCGCACAGAGCGTCGACCCCGTCGCGAGCATCGGGTCCGCGACGACGACGGTGTCCTCGGGGCGCACCTCGGGCAGGTTGACGTAGTCGACGCCGACCGGAAAGGAGCCGTCGGGGCGTCGCGCGGACTCGTCGCGGCTGGCGCTCACCATCCCCTGTCGGGCCGCTGGGAACACCCTGAGCAGGCCGTCGACGAACGGCGCCGCGGCCCGGAGGACGGTGACCAGTACCACGTTCCCGGCGCCGTCGATGTCGACGCCCGTCGTCTCCGCGAGCGGCGTCTGGACCGTCCGCTCGCGCCCGCCGAAGAGGTCCTCGACGAGCACCGTCCCGCAGACGTGGCCCAGCCGCGCCAGGCTCTCGCGGAAGGCGACGTGGCCGGTGCTCTCGTCGCGCAGTTCGGTCAGTGTCGCCCGCGCCAGCGGGTGGGCGACGACCTGTGCGTCGCCCCGGTCTTCGAGCGGCATCACAGGCCGGGCGCGGGCAGGGGACTAAAGCCCGGCGCGTCAGCGCACGACGACCAGGTACGTGAGCAGGGTGAACACGAGCGCCAGTCCCGCGACGCCACGGGGCGTGAACGGCACCGTCGTCGCGAGGCTCAGCCCCCAGAGGAGGAGTGCGGCGAACGCCGTCGAGAGGAGGACGTTCATGACGAACAGCACGCGGGGGTCGCCCGGCGAGTCGGTCACACGCGCCCTACGGACGCGGGGAGTAGGTTCTTTTGGCGAGCGGCCCACGTGTTCTCGTGTTCCGCAACAGCGACGGCGAGGCCGTCGACCCGTGGCCGTTCGTCGCCGTCGCGGGCACGGGCGTCCTGCCCGTCCTCTCGTTCGGGCCGCTCTACCTGACGGCCCTGGGGCTCTCGCTCTCGCCCGCGATCGGCGTCTGTCTCGCCGTCAGCGCCGCGGTCGTCGCCGGCGCCTACCACCGCCTCGTCTACGCCCGTCGGCCCGGCGTGGCCGGCCCCGCGGGCGACCGCTTCGCGCGCCTGTTCTACGCGTCGCTCGTCATCGTCGGCCTCCTCGCCCTCCTGGCGCTGCCGCTGCTCGGTCGGAGCCTTTAGGCCGGTCGGCGCGCACCGGCCCG
This sequence comes from uncultured Haloferacaceae archaeon, assembly GCA_964512675.1. GTDB lineage: Archaea > Halobacteriota > Halobacteria > Halobacteriales > Haloferacaceae > A07HB70. The sequence goes on from CAZEJR010000009.1 coordinate 17,650, forward strand.
GCGTGCGCGAGGCCGCCGTCGAGCGCGTCCTGTCGGCGTCGCCGCCCGTCGTCCGGCGGCGGCTCGACCCGGCGACGCTCGTCGAGTACGAGGGCAGCTTCGACGTCGTCGGCGTCGCCGAGGACGGCGGAGACACGGTGGTCCACGCCGCCGCCGCCGGTCTCGAGCTCTCGCTCCGCTTTCGGCCCAGCGAGGACGGCTACTACTACACACAGGAGGGCAACGCCGGGCCGTTCGACGCGATGGAGACGTGGGTGACCGTCGCTCCCGGGGACGGTGGCCGGGGAACCCGCGTCTGCCTCCGCTCGCGGGTGAGCCTCGGGCTGCCGCTGTCCGGCCTCACTGACCGCGTCGCGGCGTGGAAGCGACGCGGCGAGCTCGAGCGGGCGCTGGACCGCATCGCCGACGACGCCGCGTGACGGTCGTGCGACGAGAGTACAGGAGCGGAGCGGGTTTTACACCGGAGACACGCATTCAAGCCGATATGGGCCTGTTCGGCACACTCAGGGACGCGCTCGCGGCGTCGACGTCGACGACCGGTCGGAACAGCCGCGAGTCGGCGGGCGCGTACTGGTGTCACGACTGCGACGAGCGCGTGCTGGACCTGGACGTCGAGGGCGACGAGCCGCCGACCTGTGACGGCTGCGGCGAGGAGATGGCGTTCGAGCGCTCGACGTCGTCGACCGGCTGCGCCTGTTAGGGCGCGAACGTCACCGACTCGCCCGCCGCTGCCGGATACCGTCTCGCTCCCTCGACGCTCGTGTCCTGGTCGACGAGACAGCCGTCGAGCGCGTCGGTCAGCGCCGACTCGTCCAGTCCCTGCCCGATGAACACCAGCTCCGTCTGCCGGTCGCCCGCCGTCTCGTCCCAGTCCACGTCCGATCGGTTCGCGAGGTAGAGCTCCCGGTCGGCTGCCGGCAGACTCGCGATCCACCGCCCGCTCGCCTCGACGCGAACCGACGGCCCGGCCTGACTGTACTCGAGGCGGACGTCGTCGCGTCCGGCAACCCACGCGACTCCCTTCGACCGGACGACGGCGTCCGGGAGGTCCGAGGCCAGTGTGGCGAACCGCTCGGGGTGGAGAGGCTGGCGACGGCGGTAGACGAACGAGTCGACGCCGTACTCTTCCTCGGGGTGGCTGTGGTCGTGTCCGTCCTCGTGGTCGTGTCCAGCGTCGTCCGACTCGCGCGCCGCCGGATCGAACAGTCCCCGGTCGAGCACCCGGTCGGGGTCGACGACGGAGAACGTCGTCTCGACGGTCTCGGCGCCGGGGCGAAGCGCAGCGACCGTCTCCCGGACGGTCCGGCGCTCGTCGTCGTCGACGAGGTCGGTCTTGTTCAGTACCACGACGTCCGCGAACTCGACCTGTTCGACGAGGAGGTCGGAGAGCGGACGCGGCTCGTCGTCGCCGACCCCCTCTGCGGGCGTTCCCTCGGCGTCGCGGTCGGCGAGCGCGTCGTAGAACTGCCGCGCGTCGACGACGGTGACGACCGCGTCGACGTCGTACAGCGCCGCCGCCGACGACCCGCGGTCGAACAGGGTCGCGACGGGCTCGGGTTCGCTGATGCCCGACGGCTCGACGACGAGGTGCGAGAAGTTCCGTTCGCGGGCCAGCCGCACCACCGCAGTCTCGAGGTCGCCACGGAGCTCACAGCAGATACAGCCGTTCGACAGCTCCGCGACGCGGCCCGTGTCCGGCCCCGTGCCGCGGCTCACCAGGTCGGCGTCGACGTTCACCTCGCCCATGTCGTTGACGAGCACCGCGACGTCGCGGCTGTCCGCGGCCTCGAGCAGGCCGTTGAGCAGCGTCGTCTTGCCGGCGCCGAGGCTCCCGCTGAGGACCGTCACGGGCGTCTCGCTGGTCACGGCAGCCGTGAGGGCCGCCGCGCTATTGAACGTCCCGGCGGGAACAGCCGTGTCACGGGGAACACGTCCCGGTCGGGTGTCGGGACGATCGCCTGTCAGGCGTCCGGTCTCACGCCGTCGCGGGCGGCGGCGGCGCCGAACGAGGCCCGTGACGCCCCCGTGGCGACGGCGTACCGCCGCCCCGACCCGCTCCGTGACCGAATCCCCGTCGAGGGGCCGTGTTCGGACCCGCGAGCCTGCTCGCGGCGTTCCCCACCGACCGGTTCGCGCGCGGCTACCTGCACGCGGCGCCGGCCGATGCTGTCTCTCGCCGTCGGTCCGTCCTTCCTCGCCGCGCTGTCGGTGTCCTCTGGCTGCTGGTTGGCACCGTCGCGCTCGCCCACCTCGCCGACCGCGTCGCGCTCGCCCGGTCGGTCACGGGCTGACCCGGCGGTCGTCAGATCGTCGTATATACCTCTTGCCGTCTGTCGCTGGCTCGGAACTGGTCACGCACCTACGACAGACCAGTGCCGACACGGAGGAGACGGAACACGAGTGGAGCTAGCCGGTCCTCGTCCGCGACGGAGGCACTCGAGCGTTTCCTCGGCAGACGTGCTGTAACCTCGCGTACCTCCTCTCGGCGTTCCCGCTCGGAATAGCGTACCTCACGGTCGTCACGGTCGGGCTCTCGGCTGGTATCGGGCTGGCCGTGACGCCGGTCGGCGTGCCGCTGGTCGTCGCGACGCTGGCCGTGAGTCTCACGTCGGAACGTTCGAGACACGGCTCGCCACCTGGCTGCTCGACGTCGAGGTCGACCCGGCGACGCCAGACCTTCCCGACGACCCCTGGTCGGCTGACGGTCTCGTGACGGCGACCGAGCGGCTCCTGACCGCCCGGAACACTTGGACGAGCCTGCTGGTCGTCACGCTGAAGTTCGTCTTCGGCGTCGGCGTGTTCGTCGGCCTCGTCACGGCTGCGAGCGTCACCGGCGCGCTGCTGGGCACCGGCACCACGCTCGTCCGGGAGCGCAAACGCCCGACCGCGACGGGCCCGTGAGTCGGCTGTCCGAACGTTCGTGACGTCACCGTTCGAACCGCCGACCTGCGCGGCGAGGCGTCGGGACCGCGCCAGCGGGGCTGGAGCGACACGCTTTTTCACCGGGTGATACCACGATAGATCATGACACTTGCGGAGCGGATCGCCGCCTACCGGGAGGTCCTCGAGGAGTGGCTCCGGGGGCTCTACCACGGGATGGTGAGTCACCCGGCGTACGAACTGATCGAGAAGGAGGCCGAGGACACGGAGGACGTGTTCATGCTCGCCTGCTTCCCGGACGCGTTCGGCGTCCCCAGCCCGGTGTCGTACTACACCGCCGAACTCCTGCCGTACCTCGAGGACGAGTTCGAGGCGTGGGAGCGACGGATGTGGAACCGCGGCTCCGTGCTGGAGCGAAAGGGCCAGCAGTACCACTTCTGATGGACCGGTTTGTCTTTTTCGGCGGGAAGGGCGGCGTCGGCAAGACCACGGTGTCGAGCGCCTACGCCGTCAAGAGCGCGCGCGCCGGCGTCGAGACGCTCGTCGTCTCTACCGACCCCGCGCACTCGACCTCGGACGTGTTCGACCAGTCGTTCGGCGACGACCCCCGGCGGGTCGAAGGCCACGAGAACCTCCACGCGATGGAGATCGACCCGGACGAGGAGGTCGAGCGCCACCTGATGGAGATCAGGCGCGCGCTCGGCGGGCAGGTCAGCCCCGCGATGGTCAACGAGATCGACCGCCAGATCGAGATGGCCCACCAGACGCCGGGCGCACAGGAGGCGGCGCTGTTCGACCGCTTCGTCTCGGTCATGCGCGAGGTGGCCGCCGACGGCCCCCCCGGCGGCGACGGCCCGTTCGAGCGGGTCGTCTTCGACACCGCTCCGACGGGCGGCACCCTGCGGCTCCTGTCGCTCCCCGAGTACCTCGAGGGGTGGATCGACCGGCTCCTGCGCAAGCGCGAGAAGTCCGTCGACCTGTACGAGAAGGCCGCGATCGGTAACAACGAGCCACGGCGGATGCTCGACGGCGACCCGATCATCGCCCGCCTCCGCGAGCGAAAGGAGACCTTCGAGTTCGCGGGGGAGCGCCTGCGCGAGGACGCCGCCTTCTTTCTCGTGCTCAACCCCGACGAACTCTCGCTGCGCGAGACGAGCCGGGCGGTCGAGCGGATGGCCGAGGCCGACCTGAGCGTCGCGGGGCTGGTCGCGAACCGGCTGACGCCGGCGCCCGAGGACCACGAGGAGGGACGCGGGGCACGCTACCTCCGGGAGCGCGTGGCGACAGAGCGCGAGCGGCTCGACCGCGCCCGGACCGAGCTGGCCCCGCCGCTGGTGGCAGCGATAGAGACGCGGGTAGAGGAGGTTCGTGGCGACCTGTTGGCAGAGGTGGCCGCCGAACTCCAGGTGGACGCGACCACCGGCGCCGCTACCGACCGTACGTGAGTCGGGTCGCCAGGTCGTCGACGCGGCGCTTCAGGCCGCCGAGCCACGCAGCCGGCGACACCTTCCGCAGCTGGTCCTCGGACACCTCGATCCGCTCGTCACCGAACGGGTCGCGTGACGCCGCCTCGTCGCCCGCAGCCGAGACGGCGGAACTCATCGCACACCGGCCACAGGCCTCGGACTCCTTGCCGCCCATATCCGATCGGTCACGGTCGATCCACATCAATCCTTTGGGAGGGGGCACACACGGATGGAGTGGCGCTTTTATCGCTCGCTTCTCACCACCCGTCGTGGTGGACCGCACACGACGACGAGGCCGTGCCGACGCGGCCCGACGTGGAGGTGCTGGCGCGTGAGCGCCCGGGAAGACGACCCGACCGGGACCGTCGAGGACGGGGAGCCGCCGGACCTACCGGAGTACGGCGACGACTACCTCGACGCGGTGCGAGACCGGATCGCGCACAGCTACGACCTCGAGCGCGACAGCCGGGCCCGCGGCGAGCGGTTCGAGATGTACGGGCGGCTCCACATGGACCGGCACAAGCAGTTCTTCCACCCGGCGCTCCGCTTTGGCCACCACTACTCCGAGGAGCACCTGTTCGTCCGGCGGGCCGACGACGTCGACGAGGCGGCCCTCGAGTCGCTGGTCGAGTTAGGACACGACCTCGCCGAGGAGTGGGTCGACCCGGACGAGGAACACTACCTCACGGAGTTCACCTTCGTCGTCGTCGCGCCGGAGGTGCCGGCGGCGGCGGCGTCGTTCGTCTCCGGCTTCCGCGACCGAACCCTGCTGAAGGGCGGCTACTACGGCCACTACGAGGTGAACCTCGTCGTCGTCGCGCCGGAGCGCGAGCGCGCGGTCGCCAGCAGCGAGGCGGACGTCGCGCAGGCGTTCCGGACGTGGGAGCAGATCGAACGGGCGGGGCCGGGTGTCGTCGAGCGGCTGGTGCGGTGGATCTGGCGCTGAGCCGGGGGACTTTCGTCCGCACCGGTCGCGTCCACACGCCGTGTGCTCCCGTGTCGCGCTCTCCGTGTGTCTCGCGCTCCTCGTCGTCCTCGCCGGCTGTGGCGGCGGCGAGGAGCAGGACCAGGGCCCGGTCGTCGCGGAGGCGTCGCCCGCCACCGTCGAGGCGACGACGCTCGCCGCGACGGGCTACGAACGGGTCGACCGGTCGAACCGGACGACGAACACGACGCTGACGGTGTCGGTACAGGGCGACGTGACAATAACGTCGACCTTCGACGTGCGCGCGACGACGAGTCGGGTTGTCTACGAGCGGGCGGTCGCGGGCGGGACAGCCGCCGTCGGCGTCCTCGGCGTCCCCGGCGTGCGGCCCGCGGAGGCGATCCGCGAGCCCCGGAACCCGTTCGGGGACCGCGGGCCGGCGACCCTCGCGACGAACGCGACGACGTACACGGCCCGCGACGCCCGTCAGACCGGAACCGCGACGGTCCGGCTACTCGGGGTCGAGACGACGATCCGTCGCTACGCCGCGACGGGCGAACGCGACGGCGAGACACTCCCGGTGACCGTCGGCGTCGCGACGGTCCGACACGACGGGGCGTTCGTCAGCGTCGTCGCCGTCGTCCCGCGGGAGGCCGACGAGCGCGAGCGGGTGGCGCGGCTGGCCGAGGGCGTGCGACACTGAGCGGGGAGCGCGAAGCGAGCAGAGAGGCGGAGACCGCGCTCAGTCGTCGCCCGGTTCGCCGCCGTCGGTGGCGACCGTTCCGGTGCCCCGGACCCTCCGGACGTTCGAGACGCCCATGTACGCCAGGCCGAGACCGAGGCCGACCAGCACGAGGCCGAGGACGATCTGGAGCGCGGTCGACGCCTGCGCGACGAGGGTCGGACCGGCCTCACCCCAGTTGCCCAGGACGAACTTCTGGTAGAGGTTCTGGTAGAGCGCGAGGTAGAGCAGCGCCGACGTCGTGATGGCGAGCATGAACGCCATCGGCGCGCCGGTCGAGAGGAGCTGCTTGTTGTCGTCCCAGTTGGCGATCCAGACGGTCGCGACCAGGAGCGCCAGCGCCGCGAGCGTCTGGTTCGCGCCGCCGAACAGCGGCCAGAGGTCGGCCCACCGGCCGGAGGCGACGAGGACGTACGCCGGGATCACCTGGATCGAGGCGTTGACGTAGCGGTTCGTCACCGTAGACTGGACGCTCGTCTCGGGCGTGCCGACGATCTCCTCCAGCATGTACCGGCCCAGCCGGACCGCGGTGTCGGTGCTGGTGAGCAGGAAGCTCACGAGCACGAGCCCCATGAACGGCGCGGCGAGCGACTCGGGGATCCCGAAGCCGAGGTTGAGGATGATCCCGCCGCCGGTCGCGAAGTTCGGGAGCGCGAGCCCGATCCCGCCGCTTGCGGGCGTCGCGCTGTACACCGCGACGGTGACGAGCGCGACGGTGGCGAGCAGCCCCTCGCCGAGCATCCCGCCGTAGCCGATGGTTCGGGCGTCTGTCTCCTTGTCGAGCTGTTTCGCGGTCGTCCCCGAGGAGACCAGCGAGTGGAACCCACTGATCGTCCCGCAGGCGATCGTGACGAACAGGAGCGGGAACAGCGGGAGCGAGTTGTTGACGATGTCGCCGCCCATGAACCCCTTGAACGCGGGGAGACCAACCTCGAGCTGGGTCGCGGCGCCGGTGAACGTGCCGACGACGACGGCGAGGAGCGTCCCGCCGACGCCGGCGTACAGGAGGCTGGAGGTGAGGAAATCACGCGGCTGGAGCAGCACCCAGACGGGGAGGACGCTCGCGACGAGACCGTACACCAGCACGACCGGGATCCACGTCGCGATGTTGACGCTGCCAAGCACGGGGGGGAGCGGCGACCCCGAGAGCAGGACGATGGTGCCGGCAGGGTAGTCGCCGGGGACCAGCGCGATTGGGAACTGGACGCCGACCCAGACGCCGGCGAACACCATCGCCACGAAGGCGAGGACACCGGGCAGGAAGGGGAGGTCGAACTGGTACATGTAGACGCCGAACGTCAGCGCGAGGGCGATGTAGACCAGACTCGCCGTCGCGGACTGCGGGTAGGCGTCGAACACCAGCGCGATCACCAGCCCGAAGACGGCGATGACGAGGATGATAGTCAGGAACGCGAACCAGAGGATCATATCCTTGCCGCGCTCGCCGACGTACTCGCCGATGATGTAGCCGATCGACTTGCCGTCGTGGCGCACCGACGACGACAGCGACATGAAGTCGTGGACCGACCCGAACAGCGGGTTGCCGATCGCGATCCACAGGAACGCCGGCACCCAGCCCCAGACCACACCGGCGGTGATGGGGCCGACGATCGGCGCACCGCCCGCGATACTGGAGTAGTGATGCCCCAGTAAAACCGGCTTCTTCGACGGGACGTACTCCTGTCCGTCGTTGTACTTGTGCGCCGGCGTCTCTCGGTCGTCGTCGAGTTCGACGAATCTGGACAGATAGCGTGAGTAGCCCAGATACCCGACGCTGAACGTTACGAGGGTCGCTACGACGAGGACGATTGCCTGAACCATGACTCTACGACGATCGAACTGTCACGCACGATTGTTAATTTTACCACTCGTAGCCGTGGTCAGACCCGGTGAGCCGGGATCGTACGCCCGAACGACCTCAACAGGCGGTGCGGCGACAGCCAGCACCGTCGTCGGGGACGAACGCCTCGCCTGCCCCGACGACGTGCTCCCGGTCGGGCGTCTCGGCGTAAGATCGCCGGCGGTCACGTAGAGTCCTCCTGGCTCGGGTAGACGCGGTAGGCGAGCGGGATCACCTCGCCGGGGCGGCCTCGTGGACGTGGGCCGCGGGGCGCCGGTGACGACAGACGTCGCCGATCGACCGGTCGATCGGCGGGGTCGACGTGGTGGTCGGACAGGGGGTAGCGAAGAGGCGTCGCGCCTCGGGCTAGCGGGGCCTGGCCCGTGGTGCTTTTCACTCCGCTCCCCGAGTGTGTGGCACGATGGAAGAGAGCGTCTCCGGGTTCTCGCTCAGGGGGAGCTGGCCGGAGGTCGTCGAGCACGGCGAGCGGATCAGCCAGGCGCTCCGGGCAGCCGACGTCGACCGAGACGACGAGGCGTTCGCCGAGTGGAACGAGTGGCGGCCGAAGGCCCACGAGCGCCTCGGCGACGACGTGAGCGAGAAGACCGCAGAGCAGGCGAGCGTCGCCGAGGGCGAGGGCGAACGGGCGGGAGTCGACCCGGACGAGGACCTCCTGACGGCGGGCGAGAAGCTCTCGGAGACCTACGAGCGCGCCGAGAAGGGCGACGGCGACGCCGCCGTCGAGTCGTGGGGCGAGTCGATCGGTCACGTCGCCCGGGCCGCCGACTCGGCGGGCCGGAAGGCGCTTCGTGCCGTCGAGAACACCGTCTACCGGCGGGTGATGACACAGATCGCGCCGTACTACTTCGACAACGGCCTGGTCAGTGCGAACGTCCAGCGGATCGGCTCGCCGGTCGACCCGACCTACGTCCTCGAGGTGAACGTCAACGACGACGACCTGAAAGACGAGGTGCGAGACCACCTCACGGCGTTCGACGAGGAGGTCGACCGCTGGCACGTCGACACCGAGAAGTGCGTCGACGGGGCCGCAGCCGCCGAGGGCGCCGAGCCGCCGGCGCGAGAGCGCGAGGGCGGCGAGCACCGGGGCCGGTCGACGAGGAACTGAGCGGGAGGTGACCGGGAGGCGGCGCGAAGCGCCGGCCCGCGGGACCGAGCGCGGACTTTTGCCCCCAGCCGTCTCAGTGGCACGTATGGCAGAGCCGATGCGTGTCGAGGCCGGCGAGCACAGCGCCGACGAGCTACTCGCTGCGCTCCGGGACGGGCGCCGCGTCGTCGTCCAGACCCGGATGCTCGGCGGCGACCACGAGGTGACGCTCCGTCACGACGGGTCGACGTTCTACTGCGACACGCCGACGACGCTCCACCGTCACGCCGAGGAGACGGCGATGCGCGAGTGTATCGAAGAGATGGGCTACGGACGGCAGGACTGAGCGGGCCCCGGACGTTTATCGCCCGGGAGAGCGTGGCTCCGGTATGGCCGAATTCGACGCCGACTCGCCCACGATGGACGACCTCGTCGGGGACCCGGACCCGAGTTTCGAACACGTCCTCGCCTGCGTGTTCGGCATCCGAGACCACGAGAGTCGGACCTACCTCGCCCTCGCCGACCGACCGGGGAGCACGGTGGCCGAACTCGCGGAGGCGCTGGACCGCGACCGGTCAAACGTCAACCGGTCGCTGTCGACGCTGATGGAAAAGGGGCTCGTCGAGCGGCGGCGGCGGCTGCTCGACCCCGGCGGCTACGTCTACCAGTACACCGCGACGCCGGTGCCGGAGGCAAAGGCGATGCTCCACGAGGCGCTCGACGAGTGGGTCGAGCGGGTCCACGGCGTCATCGACGACTTCGGCGCGGACGACGGCGAGTAGTCGCGGCTCTTTTACTCCGTCGCGGCGAGAGCTTCCGTATGAGTCTGCGACTCGCCGCGGAGGCCGAGCGGACCCCGTCTGCCGCCGACGACGGGGTGTGGCTGACCTGCATCGCCTGCGGCGCGCAGTTCGCCCCCTTCGACGACGTCCGGTACACCTGCGACGACTGTGACGGCCTCCTGGAGGTGCGGTACGCCGACCACCCGACCTTCGAGGACTTCTCCGGATCGGGGGTGTGGCGCTACGCCGACGCCCTGCCGTTCGACGAAGGCGTGAGCCTGCCCGAGGGCGACACGCCGCTCCACGAGGTGCCGCGTATCCGCGACGAGGTCGGGGTCCGGGCGCTCCGGGTCAAACACGAGGGGATGAACCCGACCGGGTCGTTCAAAGATCGCGGGATGACCGTCGGGGTGCGGGTGGCCCAGCGGGTCGGCGTCGGTCGGCTCGCGTGTGCGTCGACGGGCAACACCTCGGCGGCGCTCGCGGCGTACGGCGCCCGCGGCGGGATGGAGACGCTCGTGCTCCTGCCGGCGGGGAAGGTCGCCGCGGGCAAGGTCGCACAGGCGGCGCTCCACGGAGCCCGTATCCTCGAGGTGGACGGGAACTTCGACAGCTGTCTCGACCGGGTCCAGGACCTCGCGGCCCGCGGCGAGGTCTACCTGCTGAACTCGCTCAATCCGTTCCGCCTCGAGGGTCAGAAGACGATCGGCCTCGAGATCCTCGAGGAGTGTTACGCCGACTACGGTGCGTTCCCCGACCGTATCGTCCTGCCGGTGGGCAACGCCGGCAACACCTCGGCGCTGTTCAAGTCGTTCCGCGAACTCGTCCGGTCGGGCGCGCTCCGGGCCGAACAGGTGCCGAAGCTGACCGCCGTCCAGGCCGCCGGCGCGTCGCCGATGGTCGAGGCGGTCGAGGAGGGCCACGACCAGATCCGGCGGTGGCGGAACGTCGAGACCCGCGCGACGGCGATCCGTATCGGCAACCCGGTGAACGCGCCGAAGGCACTCCCGGGCATCCGCGAGACGGGCGGCACCGCAGTCGCCGTCTGTGACGAGGAGATAACCGCAGCACAGCGCGCGCTCGCCGAGGAGGGAGTCGGCGTCGAGCCGGCCTCGGCCTGTTCGATCGCGGGGCTCCGGCGGCTCCGCCGTCACGGCGTCGTGAGCGAGGACGAGCGGGTCGTCTGCCTGACCACCGGCCACCTGCTGAAGGACCCGGACGAGGCATACCGTGCCGGCGGCGAACCCGAGGGCGTCCCGAACGACACAGAGGGCATCCTCGCGCACCTCGCCGGGTAGGGCCGGGCTACTCCCGACCGTTCGGCGCGTCCAGTTCGATCCGCTTTACCTCGAGGATACGCTCGTCGTCGAGGAGCGTCCGGTGTACCTCGTCCGGGACGGTGTCGTCGAGGTTGTAGACGGTCAGCGCCTCGCCCCCGATCGTCTCGCGCCCGTTGAACATCCCCGCGATGTTGACCCCGGCGTCGCCGAGGACGGTGCCGACGAAGCCGAGGACGCCCGGCGTGTCGTAGTTCCGCGCGACGAGCATGTGGCCGTAAGGGACGGCGTCGACGCGGTAGCCGTCGATACGGACGATGCGGGGGTCCCCGCCCGCGAACAGCGTCCCGCAGACGGAGACGGAGCCCTCGCCGTCGCCGACGGTCACCGTCACGAGCGACTGGAAGTCCGCCGCCTGCCGGGTCTTCTCCTCGGTCACCTCGACGCCGCGCTCCTCGGCCAGCCGGGGCGCGTTGACGGCGTTTACCTGCCACTCGAGCGTCGAGAACGCGCCCTTGAGCGCGCTCGCGGTGACGAGGTCGACCTCCTCCTCGGCGATGTCGCCCTCGTACCGCACCCGCACCTCGGCGGGCCGACCGTCGAAGGTCTGTGCGGCGACCCGACCCGCCGTCTCGGCGAGGTCGACGTACGGACGGACGCGCGGGAAGGCGCTCTCGTCGACGGAGGGGGCGTTCAGCGCGTTGACGACCGGCTCGTCCGCGAAGGCGGCGGTCACCTGCTCGGCTATCGAGGTGGCGACGTGTTCCTGGGCCGCCGAGGTGGCGGCCCCGAGGTGTGGCGTCACGACGATGCTCTCGACGTCGAGCAGCGGGCTGTCCGGGTCGACCGGTTCGTCCGCGAACACGTCGACCGCGGCGCCGTCGACGGGGCCGTCGGCGACGGCAGCGGCGAGCGCCGGCTCGTCGACGACGCCGCCGCGGGCGCAGTTGACGACGAAGCCGCCGCCGAGCGCCTCGAGCTCCTCGGTGCCGATCAGTCCCTCCGTCTCGGGCGTGAGCGGCGTGTGGACCGTGAGGAAGTCGGCGCGGCTGAGACACGTCCCCAGGTCGACGAGCTCGGCACCGAGGCGCTCGGCGCGCTCCTCGCCGATATACGGGTCGTACGCGACCAGCTCCATCCCGAGGCCGTCGAGGCGCTTTGCGACCTCCTGTCCGACCCGGCCGAGGCCGACGATGCCGAGCGTCGCGCCGCCGAGTTCGGTGCCGAGGTAGTCGCCTTTCGCCCACTCGCCGGCTGTCAGCCGGGCGTGGGCCTGGGGGATAGAGCGGGCGACCGCGAACGCCATCGCGACGGTGTGTTCTGCGGCGGCCCTGACGTTTCCCTCGGGCGCGTTCGCGACGATCACGCCGTGGTCGGTGGCGGCGTCGACGTCGATGTTGTCGACGCCGATGCCGGCCCGACCGACGATGACGAGGTCGGGGGCAGCCGCGAGCAGCGCCTCGTCGACGCGCGTCCCCGACCTGACGACCATGCCGTGGACGTCGGCGACGGCGTCGTGGAGCGCCGGGCCCTCCAGGTCGTAGCCCGTCTCTACCGTGTGCCCCGCCTCGCGGAGCCGCTCTAGCCCTGGCTCCGCGATCGGGTCGGTCACGAGGACTCTCATACCCGGAGGACCCCCGGACTGTGGTTAACCCTTTCCGTACCGTCGGATTCATCGCGCCCGGTCACACACGTGGCGGTATGGCCCCGAGACACGACGGTGTCCTCCGGCTGTCGGCGCTCGTGTCCGGCACCGCCCTGCTCGTCTCGGGGCCGGCGATGTCCGGCAAGCGCGACCTCCTGATCGACCTGCTGGCCGCCGAGCGTAGCGACGGCGACGAGCGCGCGACGGTCGGAGTGACGACCCGACTGTCGGCGACGGCGTTCGAGCGGGACTTCGTCGCCGCGGGCGGGACGGCAGCGGAGCTGTCGGTCGTCGACTACGTCTCGCGACAGAGCGGGTTCAGCCGCGTCACAGAGTGCGCCCGTCGTCGCCACGTCTCCGGCCCCGGCGACCTGACCGGGATCGGGATCGGCGTGAGCGAACTCCTGCGCGGCGCGAAGCGCCGCGACGCGAGGCCGTGGGTCGGGATGCACTCGCTCTCGACGATGACGATGTACGCGAGCGTCGACCGGGTGTTCCGGGCGCTCCACGTCCTTGCGGGCCAGGTACGGGCGCTCGACGGCGTCCTCGTCGCCGCCCTCGAGGGGCGTGGCGACGGTCCGGATGAGGCGTTCGGCGCGCTCTCACAGCCGTTCGACGGGAGACTCGACGTTCGGGAGCGCGACGACGGTCGTCGCGAGGTTCGGGGGCGAGGCGCGAGCGTCGCACCGCAGTCGTGGACCGCGCTGTGACCGCGGCACACCGTTCGCCGGCCACGACGCCGGAGCCGGAGCGCGACCGCGTGCCGGAACGCTTGAGACGCCCGCGCGTCCACCGGCGAGCGTGCTGGTCGCGTTCGACTTCGACGGGACGCTCTCGGACTCCGAGATGATCGACACACTCGGGGACCGGGCCGGCGTCGGGGCGGAGATCGCCGCGGTGACCGAGCGGGCGATGGACGGCGAGATAGCGTACGCCGAGAGCCTGCGCGAGCGTGCCGCGCTCCTGGAGGGCCTCGACGACGACGAGGCCGCCGCGGCGTTCGCGGCGACCCGGATCCGGCCCGGCGCCGGCGACCTGATCGACGACCTCCGGGCCGCGGGCAGCCGCGTCGCGGTCCTCACCGGCGGGTTCGAGCGGGGGGTCGGGGCGGCGCTCGACGCCGCCGGCACCGCCGTCGACGAGGTGGTCGCGAACCGGCTCCCCGTCGCGGACGGCGCCCTGACCGGCGCCGTCGAGGGACCGCTGGTCGAGGGGACGAAAGACGAGGCGCTCCGGGACCTCGCCGCGCGCGAGGGGGTCGAACCGGGCGAGACGGTCGCCGTCGGCGACGGCGCGAACGACCTGCCGATGCTCGAGGCCGCCGGGCTGGCGGTCGGCTACGCGCCGAAGCCGTCGGTCGCGCCGGCGTGTGACGTGGCCGTCGGGTCGGTCCCCGAACTGCGGACCGTCCTCGCCGAGCGGGGCCTACTCGACGGAGAGGGAGCAGCCGGCGGTGAGGAGTGATCCGGTCGTGTGGGCGAGGCCGCGACCCAGGTCGTACCTGCTCGCGGCGGGCGTCGCCGCCGTCGACGTCGTCGACACCGGCCTCCTCGTCGGCGCGCTCGGCACCGGCCTCCTCGTCGGCGCGCTCGTCCTCGCGGTCCGGCTGCTCGTCTTCGACGCGCCGCTCCGCGACGCCGCGACGCTCGCCGCGGGGGCGGCAGCCGGCGCGGCGCTCGTCGGCGGGGCGCTCGCTGCCGCGTAGAGCCGGCGCTCGTCGACTGTCGCCGCCTGGACCACCCGGTGCTCAGGGGCGGTACCGCGGTCCGAGTCGCTCAAGCCGTCCCGCCGCCGGTCGGCGGCGTGGCCTGTCCTCGTCCCCGTCCGCGGTGTCGGTCACCGCGCGACCGGCGACGCCGTCGGCGAGGAAGTCCCGGAGCGGCGGCCCCACCTTCCCCGGTTCGACGAGGAAGGCGTCGTGGCCGTGGTCGCTCGACGCGACGTGGTGGGCGGTCGGCACCCCGGCGTCGCGGGCCGCTGCCGCGACGGCCTCTGACTCCTCGACGGTGAAGTGCCAGTCGCCGGTGAACGACACGAGGAGGAGTTCGCCCTCGAACGCCGCCAGCGCCTCCGCGTCGCTCCCGTACCCGGCGGCGAGGTCGTAGTCGTCCATCGCGCGGGTGAGATAGAGGTAGGCGTTCGCGTCGAACCGGTCGACGAACCGCCCTGCCTGGTAGTCGAGGTACGACTCCACCTCGCGGTACGGAAAGTACGACGCCGCGCGGTCTGCCGGAAACGACATCTGTGCGTCCCGGCCGGCGGCACGACGTCCGAACTTCCGCTCCATCGAGTCCTTCGAGAGGTACATCACGTGGCCGATCTGCCGGGCGACAGAGAGGCCGTCCGTCGGCCGGTCGGCGCCGTAGTAGTCCCCGCCGCGCCAGTCCGGGTCGGTCGTGATAGCCCGGCGCGCAACCGCGTCGAGGGCGAGACACTGCGGGTCGAGGCGGGCCGCCGCCGCGACGGGGATCACCCGGCGCACGTCGTCGGGGCGGGCGACCGCCCAGTCGAGGGCGTTCATCCCGCCGACACTCCCGCCGACGACGGCGTGGAGGCGACCGACGCCGAGTTCGTCGAGGAGGCGCCGCTGTGCGCGGGTCCAGTCGCGTACCGTCACCGGCGGGAAGTCGGTGCCGTACGGCTCGCCGGTCTCGGGGTTCGTCGCCGGCGGTCCCGAGGACCCGTAGCAGGAGCCGGGGGCGTTGACACAGACGACGTAGTAGTCGCCGGTGTCGAGGGCCTTCCCCGGTCCGACGACGTCCCCCCACCACGCGCGGGCCTGTCCGGCCTGTCCCTCGCCGGAGTCGCCGAGCGGCGCGACGTTCTGACTCCCCGTGAGCGCGTGACAGACGAGGACGGCGTTGTCGCCCGTGAACTCGCCGTACGCCTCGTAGGCCAGGCGGAGGTCGGAGATCGACTCGCCACAGGCGAACTCGAAGGAACCGACGGAGCGGACGTCGCGGTCGACGGTCGTCACCGGGACCACCCCTCGCCGCCGAGACGCGGCCGACACATCGTCAGAGCGCCTCCGCGAGGTCTGCACAGATGTCCGCGGGAGCCTCCAGCCCGACGGAGATCCGGACGAGTTCGGGGTGGACACCCGCCGCGCGCTGGTCGGCCTCGCTCAGCTGCGAGTGGGTCGTCGAGGCAGGGTGGACGACGAGCGTCCGGGCGTCGCCGACGTTCGCGAGGAACGAGGCGAGTTCGACCGACTCGCACAGCTCCCGGGCAGCGTCGTAGCCGCCGGTCAGTCCGACGCTCACCATCCCGCCGTAGCCGTCGTCGAGATACGCTGTCGCGGCCTCGTGGGTCTCGTGGCTCTCCAACCCCGGGTAGGCCACCCACTCGACCGCGGGGTGGTCGTCGAGGTACTCCGCGACGGCAATCGCGTTCTCCGAGTGGCGTGCCATCCGCAGCGGGAGCGTCTCGACGCCCTGGAGGGTGGCCCACGCGTCGAACGGCGACTGTCCGGCACCGATCGCCCGGAGCGCCCGGTAGCGGACCGCCGCCGCGAGCGCGCGGTCGCCGAACCGCTCCGCGAAACAGAGGTCGTAGGAGGGGCTCTCGCCGCCCACCTCCGGGAACCGGTCCGGGGCGTCTGCCCACGGGAACGAGCCGCCGTCGACGAGGACACCGCCGAGCGTCGTCCCCGAGCCGTGGAGCCACTTCGTCGTCGACTCCCACACCAGGTCCGCGCCGTGTTCGACCGGTCGACAGAGCGCCGGCGACGCGAACGTGTTGTCGACGAACAGCGGCGCCCCGGCGTCGTGGGCGACGTCGGCGACCGCCGAGAGCGGCGGGGTCACGAGCGACGGGTTGGCCACCGTCTCGCAGTGGACGTACGCCGTCTCGTCGTCGACCGCAGCCGCGTATGCCTCGGGGTCGAGCGTGTCGACGAGCCGCGTCTCGACGCCGCGACGCGACGCCATCGTCGTCAGGTACGTCGACGTGCCGCCGTAGCCGTCCTCGGCGACGACGACGTTGTCGCCTGCGCTCGCGAGGACGCTCGTCGCCGCGTCGAGCGCGGCCATCCCGGAGGCCGTACAGACCGCTCCGGTGCCACCCGACAGCGACGCGAGCCGCCGCTCCAGCCGGCGGACCGTCGGGTTGGTGAACCGGGTGTAGATGGGATCCTCGCTCTCCAGTCGGAACCGCTCTGCCGCCGCCGCTGCCGTCCCGAACTCGTAGGAGGTAGTCTGGTGGATCGGCGGCGCGCGCGCACCCGTCGACGGGTCCGACTCGCCGCCGACGTGGAGCGCCCGCGTCGCGAACCGCGCGTGAGGGGCGTCGGTCATGTACGACGCGCATAGGACTCCGCAGACTTATAACTACGAGTTCTCCGTGGGCCGAACGACAGGGGCGCGACGGCGCACGAACTCGGAGGAGAGATCCCCGGCCCCCACGGCCGACGTCGTGGTGCGAACAGACGACGACGGCGCTCTGCTCGCCCGGGGTGTCGTCGGCGGGCGGTCGGTACTGGTCGAGGCGGTCGTGCCGGTCGGCGGCGCGAGGAGGGCTGGATCGACGCCGTCACAGAGGGTGAGCCGCAGCAGTTCGGCGGTGTCGACGTCCAACACGCCCACCGCCGGGCGGAGGTGGCCGACAGCGACGGACGGCGGGCGACGCTCGACGACACCGCGGCGGCGCCGGCAGTCGGCGTCCAGGTCCGGGCGCGGACGGCGGATTCGAGCACCACGCCGGCTGCTGTTCGGAGCGGACGGAGCGAGCGACCGGCGACCGCCCGGAGGCTAGCCGCGCGGGGTGAGGCTCGTCTCGCTCCGACGCCGCCGTGGAGGTCGCGACGGCCGGCACGCCCGGGCGGCGGCTCGTGGGGGCGTGTCCCGCCTCGTGGCGCTCCGACGGCCCCGCGCCGCGCGGTCGAAGCCGAGAGCTACAAGCCGGCGGCGACCCGACTGCCGGTATGAGCGAGGCCGACGTGGACCCGGAGGAGAACCCCTATCTCCGGGACCCGCCGACCGACTTCGCCCCCGTCGAGGACCTCGACGAGTCGACCGCCGCGCGACAGGCCGCTCTGCTCCGCGAGGCGGTCCGCGAACACGACTACCGGTACTACGTCGAGGCCGACCCGGTCGTCGGCGACCGGACCTACGACGCGCTGTTCGCGCGGCTCCGGACCCTCGAGGACGAGTTCGACCTCGCGACGGCGGACAGCCCGACACAGCGCGTCGGCGGCGAGCCGCTCGACGAACTCGAGGCCGTCCCTCACGTCGTCCCGATGCTCTCGATCGCACAGGGCGGCGAGGCCGCCGACCTCCGGGCGTTCGACGAGCGCGTCCGTGGCGCGGTCGGCGGCGTCGACTACGTCTGCGAGCCGAAGTTCGACGGACTCTCGGTCGAGGTCATCTACCGTGACGGCGTCTACAGCCGCGCCGCGACCCGCGGCGACGGCGAGCGCGGCGACGACGTGACCGCACAGGTGGGGACGATTGCCTCGGTGCCACGGCGGCTCCGGGGCGACCCGCCCGCGTTTCTCGCGGTCCGGGGCGAGGTGTACCTCCCGCGCGACGGGTTCGTCGCGCTCAACCGCGAGCGCGAGGCCCGCGGCGAGGCGACGTTCGCCAACCCGCGCAACGCCGCCGCGGGCACGCTCCGACAGCTCGACCCCTCGACCGCCGCCGAACGGCCGCTCGACTGCTTTTTTTACGACGTGCTCGCGGCGAGCGCGAACCCGGACGCCGACCCGCGAGACGAGTTCGCGGTCGGGGCGGGCGGCGTCGGCGTCGACGGTGTCCCCGAGACCCAGTACGGAGAGCTGGAGGCGCTCGCCGGCTGGGGGCTGCGGACCGACCGCGACCACGTCGAACGGGTCGACGGCGTCGAGGACGCGGTCGACTACCGCGACCGACTGCTCGGGCGGCGCGACGACCTGAACTACGAGATCGACGGCGCGGTGGTAAAGGTAGACAGCCGGGAGCACTGCGCCGCACTCGGGACGACCAGCCGCGAGGTGCGCTGGGCGTTCGCCTACAAGTTCCCGGCCCGGACCGAGGAGACGACGGTCCGGGACGTCGTCGTCCAGGTCGGGCGGACGGGCCGGCTCACGCCGGTCGCCCTGCTCGACCCCGTCGAGGTCGGCGGCGTCACGGTCTCGCGCGCCAGCCTCCACAACCCAGCCGAGATCGCGCGCCTCGGTGTCGGCGTCGGCGACCGCGTCCGGGTCGAGCGGGCGGGCGACGTCATTCCACAGGTGGTCGAGGTGGTCGACGACAGGGGCGAGGCGTTCGCGTTCCCCGACCGCTGTCCGGCCTGCGGGAGCGCGGTCGAGCGCGACGGACCCGTGGCGGTCTGTACCGGCGGGCTCGCCTGCGAGGCACAGCTCGAGCGGACGATCGTCCACTACGCGAGCCGCGGCGCGCTCGACATCGAGGGGCTCGGCGAGGAGTCGGTGAGACAGCTCGTCGACGCCGGCCTCGTCGAGTCGCTCGCGGACCTCTATCGCCTCGACTCCGAAGCCCTCGTCGACCTGGACGGGTGGGGCGAGACGAGCGCCGCGAACCTCGTCGAGGCGGTCGACGACGCCCGGACGCCGGCGCTCGCTGACCTCCTCGCCGGGCTGTCGATCCCGGACGTCGGCGGGGCGACGGCCCGGAGCCTCGCTCGCGAGTTCGAAAGCGTCGAGGCGCTGCTGGCGGCGTCGGCGGAGACCGGCGACGCCACGACTGACGGGACTGCAGCCGATCGTCCCGAGGCGACGCTCGACGCGTTCGAGGGTGGTGACGGGACAGACCCCTTCCGCGACCGTCTCCAGACGGTGCCGGACGTCGGCCCCGCGGTCGCGCGGTCGGTCGCCGACTTCTTTCGGGCCGAGTCCAACCGCGCCGCCGTCGAGGAGCTACTCGCGGTCGGGGTCGAGCCGGAGCCAGTCGAGGGCGCGGCAGACGGGACGGCGGCGCTCGACGGGCTCACGTTCGTGTTCACGGGGTCGCTGTCGGTCCCGCGGGGCGACGCCGCGGAGCTGGTCGAGCGGGCGGGCGGCCGCGTCACGGGGTCGGTGTCGGGCGCGACGGACTACCTCGTCGCCGGCGAGAGCCCCGGGACGGCAAAGCGCGAGGACGCCGACGCCGAGGGCGTACCGACGCTCGACGAGCGCGAGTTCGCCGCGCTCCTGTCCGACCGGGGCGTCGACTGGCCGCCCTAAAGATCCGTCTCCTCGAACCGGACCAGTCCGGCCAGCGGCGGGATCACGATCCACGCGACGAGCATCACCAGCCCGGAGATCTGGAGTCTGACGTCCGGCCCGGTGAACAGGCCGGTGCCGAGCGCCCGGTTGGTGACGATCTTGAACGCGCCGGTCGGGTTGACCAGCCGGAGCACCCGCGTCGTCTGCTGGACCGTCAGCGGCATCCACTCCGGCCAGCCGACGAAGGTGGCAAAGAGGCCGAGCGACCCCTGGACGGCGCCGAGGAGCGCGACGAAGACGAGGTAGACGCCGACGGCGGCGGCGATCGCGAGGCGGTCAGAGGAGACCGCGGCAGAGACGCCGACGCCGACGGCGACGAAGGCAGCCGCGAGGAGGGCGACCAGGAAGACGTACTGGACGTACGCCACCGCCTCGAACGCGAACGTCGAGGAGAAGACAAACACCAGCGCCGGCAGGAGGAAGCCGGCGACGACGGCGACGGCGAGCGCGGCGCCACGGCCCGCGACCTTTCCGGCGACGACGTCCGCGCGGGAGTGCGGGAGCGCGAGGAGCAGCTTCAGCGACCCGGACTCGCGCTCGCCGACGACGGCGTTGTACGCGGCCACGAGCGCGACCAGCGGAATGAGCGTCGTGACGATGCCGTCCTTTATCGGGAACGCCCGCAGGACCTCGGTAGACGAGAGGGTGCCCCCGCCGCTCCCGAAGACGAGCGAGGTGACGTAGACGGCGGCGCCGACGAGAACCGTAAACAGCAGGGACAGGCCGATCAGCCACCGCGACCGGACGGTGTCCTCGAACTCCTTTCGCGCGACGACGGACCACGTCACCCTCGGACCTCCCGTGGCTCGTCGCCCTCCGTGTACGCGAGAAACAGGTCCTCCAGCGAGGCCGCCTCGGTGCGGAAGTTCTCGACGGTCGCGCCCCCGTCCTCGACGGCACCGACGACGGCGGTCTTGGCGTCGGCGTCGCAGGAGACCACCACCTCGCCGTTCACCGCCTCCGCCGAGGAGACACCCGAGAGCGCCCGGACCGACGAGAGGTCGACCGCGGAGGCGTCGCCGGTCACGTCGACGACGAGGCGTTCGCCGCCGCCGACCGCCTCGCGCAGGCCGTCCATACTGTCCTCCGCGACGAGCGATCCGCCACGCAGGATGCCGACCCGGTCACAGACCGCCTCGACCTGCCCGAGGACGTGCGACGAGAAGAAGACGGTCGCTCCCCGGTCGGCCTCCGCGCGGACGAGTTCACGCATCTCCTTCGCGCCGGAGGGGTCCAGCCCGGACGACGGCTCGTCGAGGATCAACAGCTGTGGGCGTCCGACGAGCGCCATCGCGAGCGCCAGTCGCTGGCGCATCCCCTTCGAGTAGCCGCCGGCCTTGCGGTCGGCGGCGTCTGCGATCCCGGTCCGTTCGAGCAGGTCGATCGGGTCGCCGTCGACCCCCTTCGACTCCATGGCGAACTCGACGTGGGTCCGACCGGTCAGCCGGGAGTAGACGTCGAACCCCTCCGGGAGGACGCCCGTGCGCTGGCGAACCGCGACCGACTCGCGCTGGGCGTCGCGGCCAAGCACCCGGACCTCGCCGCCCGTCGGACGCACGAAGTCGAGCAGCATGTTGATCGTGGTCGACTTGCCGGCGCCGTTCGGGCCGAGGAAGCCGAAGACCTCGCCCTCGGGGACCGTGAGGTCGAGGCCGTCGACGGCGGTGACGTCGCCGAACCGCTTCGTCACGCCACGGAGGGCGATCGCGTCCATAGGGTCGGTTGCGCCGGATCGCCTAAAGGCGTTTCTGGGTCGCGCCTCGACTGACGGGGGCGACCACGTCGCCGCCGCCCGAGGGGTCCCGGGTGCGCACCGTGTGTCTCAGAGCCGGTCGTCGGGCGCGTTTCGCGCCGCCACCCGTCTGGCCGCCGCGGCGTAGCGCTCGCGGTCGCGCTCCGGCGCCGGGGACAGGTCGTCCGTGTCGACGGTGCGCGCGGCCCGGACCCCGTCGCCGTCGAGCGCCACCGGCGAGAGCTGTCGGCGCCAGACCCGGTCACCCGCCGTCGTCGCGTAGGCGAGCGTCAGCATCCCCTTGTCCGTGTAGTCCCGTTCGACCAGCCAGACGCGGGCCTCGGCGGCGTCGGTCACGGGCAGAGTGCAGGGCGGTCGGTCATGAACCCCACGCGGCGAGCGTCACGCTCAACTCCGCGCGACCCCCACGGCGGCCCGTGGACGCAACAGGGGTCCGCGACACCGCCGCCGACCTGCCCGCGGAGCCGGGGGTCTACCAGTTCCTCGCGGGCGAGACGACGCTCTACGTCGGGAAGGCCGTCGACCTCCGGGACCGGGTCCGGTCGTACGTCGACCCCCGGAGCGAGCGCATCCGGCAGATGCGCGACCGGGCCGACACTGTCGACGTCGCCGTCACCGACACGGAGACACAGGCACTTCTGCTGGAGGCGAACCTGATCAAGCGTCTGCGCCCGCGCTACAACGTTCGACTGAAGGACGACAAGTCCTACCCGATGGTGCAGGTGACGGCCCACGACGCGCCCCGGATCGCGGTGACGCGGGACCCAGACCCCGGCGCCGCCGTCTACGGGCCGTTTACCGACGTCGGCGAGGCAGAGACGGCGGTGAAGGCGGCCCGCGAGCAGTTCGGCCTGCGCGGCTGTTCCGACCACAAGTACGAGGGCCGGGACCGGCCCTGTCTCGACTACGAGATGGGCCTCTGCTCGGCGCCGTGTACCGGCGAGATCGGCCTCGACGACTACGCCGACGACGTCGGGGCGGTGCGGCGCTACCTCGACGGCGAGACGGGGGTGCTGGCCGGTCCGATCCGCCGCGAGATGGCCGCCGCGAGCGAGGCCGAGGCGTTCGAGCGTGCGGCGAACCTCCGGGACCGGCTGGCTGCGGTCGAGTCGCTCCACGGCGGGGGCGGCGCGGCGGTCGCGAGCGAGGCCGAAGCCCGGGAGCGCCGCGTCGACGTCCTCGCCGCCGCCGCGGGCCGCGACGGCGTCGTCGTCGCGCGCCTCCGCGCCGAGGACGGCAAGCTGGTCGACCGGTCCCGGCACCACCTGGCGACGGGTGACGACGAGAGCCCCGACCCGGCGGCGGCGCTCGCTGCCTTCGTCCCGCAGTTCTACGCCGAGCGCGGCCTGCCCGACGCCGTCCTCCTCGCGGAGCGCCTGCCAGACGCCGACGGGGACGTACGCGCGTGGCTGGAGACCCGCGGCGTCGCCGTTCGCGTGCCGGGCGCGGGCCGGGAGGCGACGCTCGTCGACCTCGCGCTGAAAAACGCCCGGCGCAGCCGAGAGCGCGACGACCCGGCTGTCGACCTCGCGCGGGCGCTCGGGCTGCCGGACGCCGGTCGGATCGAGGGGTTCGACGTGAGCCACACCGGCGGCACGGGCGCCGTCGGGTCGAACGTCTGTTTCGTCGACGGGGGCGCAGAGACGAGCGCGTACCGTCGCAGGCGGCTCACGGACGAGAACGACGACTACGCGAACGTGCGCGCGCTCGTCCGGTGGCGCGCCGAGCGCGCCGTCGAGGGGCGAGACGACCGGCCCGACCCCGACCTCCTGCTCGTGGACGGCGGCGAGGGCCAGCTCGGCGCGGCGCTCGACGCGCTCGGGGAGACCGGGTGGGAGGTGCCCTGCGTCGCGCTGGCGAAAGAAGACGAGCTCGTCGTGACACCGGACGGTGTCCACGACTGGCCCGACGACGCGCCGCGGCTCCGGCTCTGTCGGCAGGTGCGCGACGAGGCCCACCGCTTCGCGGTCCAGTACCACCGGACGGTGCGCGACGAGGTCGAGACGGCGCTCGACGGCGTCCCCGGCGTCGGACCGGAGCTTCGACGGCGGCTCCTCGGTCGGTTCGGGAGCGTCGAGAACGTCCGGGCAGCGTCGCGCGACGAGCTGCTCGCCGTCGAGGGCGTCGGCGAGTCGACGGCGGCAGCGATCGGAGAACGGCTCTAGTTGGCGATCGTCCGGTACTGCTCGGAGAGCTTCGCCGCGGCCTCGGACAGGTCCTCGCGCTCCTCGTCGTCCAGGTCCCACTCGACGACCGCCTCGACCCCGTCGTTCCCGAGCCGACAGGGGACACCGACCGCCGTCCCCTCGTGGCCGTACTCGCCGTCGAGGACCGTCGAGCAGGGCAGCACTTCACCGGTGTC
The DNA here is from genome assembly GCA_964512675.1 of uncultured Haloferacaceae archaeon. Taxonomy (GTDB): domain Archaea; phylum Halobacteriota; class Halobacteria; order Halobacteriales; family Haloferacaceae; genus A07HB70. The sequence continues at coordinate 41,628 of CAZEJR010000009.1, forward strand.
GCGCAGAATCGCCTCGACCACGTGAGCGACACCCGTCGCCGGCCCCCACTGTGTCGCGCCCTTGCGCTCGATGACGTCCATCGCGCTCTCCGTGAGCGCCGCCGTGATCGCCTCGCGTTCGTCGGCGGAGAACTCGGGGTCGGCCCCGTCGACACGTACCTTCGAGAAGACGGGAACCTGCGCGTCGCCGTGCTCTCCGAGGATAGTCGCCTCGACGTTCCGGACAGCCGTGTCGAACCGTTCGGCGAGGACGTACCGGAAGCGCGCCGAGTCGAGCCGGCCCCCGAACCCGACGACGTGCTCGCGGGGGCGGCTGCTCACCTCGTACAGGTGGCGGTTGAGCAGGTCGACGGGGTTCGAGGTGGTGACCGAGACGTAGTCGTCGGTGTGTGCCGCGAGCGACTCATGAATCGACTCCATGATGCCGGCGTTGTCGCCCGCGAGGTCGATACGGGTCTGGCCGGGCTGGCGCGGGATGCCGGCCGTGATGACGACGACGTCGGAGCCGGCGGTGGCCTCGTAGCCACCCTGCCGGACGGTCGTGTTCGAGTCGTAGGCGACGCCGTGGTTGACGTCGGCGGCCTGTCCGACCGCCTCGTCGACCTTGTCGGGGATGTCGACGAAGACGAGTTCGTCGACGACGTCGCGGAGCGCGAGGCTGTAGCCGGCTGCGGCGCCGACCGTCCCGGCGGCGCCGACGACACTGACCTTTGCGTTCGACATAGCGTCTCACGGGGCAGGCGCAGCCGTCGTAAGCCTGTCGAAGCGATCGGGGGAGTCGGGGGCGGCCCGGCGCCGGCGACGTCGTCGTCGGTCTCGCGGCCCTCGCGCCACGCGCCCGTCGCGCTTTTCGGCGTCCCCCGCCTATCGGCCCGCATGAGCGACTTCGACCGCGAGGCCGAACGCGAGCGACTCCGCGAGAAGTACGAACAGGACCGGGAGAAGCGCGCCTCGACACAGCGGATGTCCGAACTCCTGCTCCGGGGAGCGACAATGACCGACAGCCACTGTGACACCTGTGGCGACCCGATATTCCGCTACGAGGGCGAGGAGTTCTGTGCCACCTGCGAGGCCGAGGACGGCGCGGACGGCGGGTCGGCCGGCCAGGCTGAACAGCGCGCCGAGAGCCGGGGAGCCGGGACACGGGAGCAGGAGCGCACGCCGCGGGACCAGACAGAGGCCGAGCGCGCGACCGCGGAGCAGACGCGACCGACAGCCGGCGAGCGCGCGCGCGACGCGCTGGCGAACGGCGCCGAGACGGGGGGACAGAGCGGCGAGTCCGGGCGGCCCGCGACGACCCAGAGCGAGGACGCGCCGGCAGAGTCGCCGCCGCCACGCGACGAGGCCGCCTCGGGCGACGCGTCCTCCGGGCCGTCCGAGGCCCGTGCCGCGCTCGTCCGGACGGTGACACGGTTCGCCCGGCGCGCCGAGGCCGCCGACCACCCGAGCGAGGCCGTCGACTACCTCGCCGCCGCGCGCGAGGCCGCCGAGGCGCTCGCGGCGCTGGACGGCCGATGAGCACGAAGATTCTCGTCCCCGTCGACGGCTCCGAGTGTAGCACCCGGGCGGTCGAGTTCGCCGCCGAGATGGCCGAGCGCTACGACGGCAGTCTCCGTGTCGTCCACCTCTCGGACGCCGAGACGGACGCCGCGCTGGCGGCGCTCGACCGCGCCCGCGAGGGGCTCCCGGCGGACCACGACGGCGACGCCTCGGTCGAGGTGGTGGTCCGCGACATGGCGAGTCCGACCGCGAACCGGGTCGGCCAAGAGATACTCGCCTACGCGAAGGAGACAGACGCCGACCACGTCGTGATGGGCCACCACGGGGCCGGGGTAGTAGAGCGGGCCATCCTCGGGAGCGCCTCCGAGACGGTCGTGCGCGGCGAGATGCTGCCCGTGACGGTCGTCCCCTAGCCGTCGTCGAGCGACGTCCGCTCCGCCGGCGCGTAGTCGCTCCCCGCCACCTCGCGTACGCGACCCGCCGTCACCTCGCCGACGCCGTCCACGTCCATCAGCTGTGTCTCGGTCGCGGTCATCACTGCCTCGACGCTCCCGAAGTGCTCTAAGAGCGACCGCGCCGTCACCGGCCCTACCTCGCCGACCGCGCTCACGACGTACTCCTGCCGTTCGTCGAGGGTCTTCGCGCCCTTCTCGCCGTGAGCGCTCACCGCGCGGTCGCGGGTCCGCTGCTCTCGCTTCGCCAGCACCGCGAGGGTGTCTGCGGTCCCGCCCTCGTCAGCGACGTGGAGAACGCTGACGTCGAAGTCGACGGCGAGCGACGCCAGCGCGCCACGGACCGCGTCGGGGTGGACGTTGCGCTCGCCGTAGAGGTCGCCGCCCTCGACGAGGAGGACGGGACGGGCGTAGTGACGCGACATGGCGCGGGCCTGCTCGAACAGCGACCGCTCTTCGCCGAGCAGAGTGTCGAGAAAGTCGCTCACGGTCTTGCGCTCGACGACGACCCGGTCGGAGACGACGTAGTCGCCGACCGCCAGCGTCTCGAGCCGGGTGTCGACCCCGTCGCGTGTCGAGAGGTCGCGTGCGATAGTCGAGTCGAGTTCGCGCTGGTCGACCACGACCTCGACGACGTCGGCCTCGTCCGCGGGCGTCGCGGCTGTCCCGTCGGTCGTTTCGGGGGCGTCCGTCTCGGCGGCGAAGTCGGTCAGCGCGGCGTCGGGGGCGTCACCGCCGTTCCCGGGCGACTCGCCGGAATCGCCCGTCTCGTCGTCACCGTCGAACTCGTCGAGGGCCCGCTGGCCGTCCGACAGCTCCGCCGTCAGCTCGTCTGCGGCGCTTTTCAGCGCCGCCAGCTCCTCGGCCATCTCCTCCTCGCGGCGCTTCGAGATCCAGAAGTACGCCTCGTCACGGGTGTCCGAGGCCATCAGCACGACGACGCGGCCGTCGTCCTGCCGGCCCGTCCGGCCCTTGCGCTGGATGGACCGGATAGCGGTCGGCACGGGTTCGTAGAACAGCACCAGGTCCACCTCCGGGACGTCGAGCCCCTCCTCGGCGACGGAGGTCGAGACGAGGACGTCGAACTCGCCGGCACGGAAGTCGTCCAGGGTCGCCTGCTGCTGTGTCTGGGTCATCCCGTCGCTCCCCTCGCGGTCGCCCTGACCGACGAACTTCCGGACCGCGAACCCCTCGGAGAGAAAGTCGACGAGCGCCTCCGCCGTGTCGCGGGACTCGGTGAAGACGATGACACGGTCGCCCCCCTCGACGCCGAGCGTCTCCGCGAGGAGGATCCGGGTGCGCCGGAACTTCGGGTGCAGGTCGTCGAACGACTCGGCGGTCCGCATCGCCTCACGCACCCGCGGGTCGGCGACGAGCCGCTGTGAGGCCTTCGACGCGCCCGACGAGCGGGCGGCGTTGCGCTGTCGCTCGAAGTACCGCCGCAGCGCCTCGACGCTCTGGGTCTCGGCGTAGGTGACCGCGGTCCGGAGCTTCCGGACCTCCGCGAGGTGGCTCATCGCCTCGTACCCCTCCGAGCGGTCGGCGTCCATCATCTCCTGGACCGTGCCCTGGATGCGGTTGATCTGCGACTCGGACATGTCCGGCTTCGTGCTCTTCGTGACGCCGAGCTCCTTCAGCGTCGTCAGCCGGTCGGTGATCACCTCGTTGATCGCGTCGCGGATCGCGACGACCTCGTCTGGCAGGTCGAGTTCGACCCACTCGACGTCGGTCTCGTGGGTGTAGTCGGCGACGTCGGCGTCGTCTTCGGTCATCACCGCCACCTCGTCGAGCCCGAGGTTCTCACAGACCCGTCGAATCGCGTCGGCGTCGCCGCCCGGTGAGGCGCTCATCCCCGTCACGAGCGGCTCGGCGGCGTCCGCGCCGTACCGCTCGGCGACGTAGACGTAGGCGTAGTCGCCGGTCGCACGGTGACACTCGTCGAAGGTGAGGTGGGTGACGGACGCGAGGTCGATACGGCCCCCGATCAGGTCGTTCTCGACCACCTGTGGCGTCGCGACCACGACGCGGGCGTCCTCCCACAGCGACGCACGGTCGTCGGGCCGCACGTCGCCGGTGAACGTCACGACCGCGTCGTCGTCGAGCGTCAGCGCCGCGCGGTAGAACGACGCGTGCTGCTGGACCAGCGGCTTCGTCGGCGCGAGGAGCAGCGCCGTGCCGCCGGCCTGGTGGAGCCGGTTGGCGGTGACCAGCAGCGACACCGCCGTCTTGCCGAGGCCGGTCGGGAGACAGACGAGCGTGTCGGCGCCACGGGCGCGGTCGACCAGCCGGGTCTGGTAGCGCCGGCGCTCGACGACGCCGGACGCGACCAGCGGCCGGTCGACGTACTCGGTGTCCGCGTCGGCCTCGGTGGTCGCCATCTGGTCTCGAGTCGGGGGCTGCCGGCTCATAAGCGTTCGCCGAGCGGGGTGAAACTGGACGCGGGCGCGTCCGGCCTCAGGCGCGCCGCGTCGCCAGCAGCGCCGCCGCCAGCAGCGCGACGAGCGCGACGGCTGCGCCGAAGCCCGGCCCGCCGCCGCTGGTGGGTGTCGGGGTCGGCGTCGGGGTCGCCGTCGGGGTCGGGGTCGGCGTCGCCGTCGGGGTCGGCGTCGGCGTCGGGGTGTCCTGCTCCGTCGGCGTCGGCGTCGGGGTGTCGACCGTCTCGACGAGTTCGACCGTCTCGCGCCGGGTGTTCGACCCGTCCTCGACGATCAGGTCGTACGTGCCGATCGCCGCGCCGGCGGTGTCGATCTCGACGACCCAGCTGCCGGACTGGCCCCAGAGGTCCGTCGAGACCAGGCCGACCGAGACGTCGCCGTCTCGCAGTTCGACCGTGATCACGTTGTCCTCGGGCTGGAGGTTCGTCGTCCCCTCGACGACCATCACGTCACCGACGGCGACGGGGTTGAGTCCCGTGGCAGCGCTGTCCTGCGGGTAGACGTCCGTGACCTGCGTCTGTGCGTCGGTAAGCTGGACCGTCTCGGTGTGTGCCAGGTCGTCGCTCGCGGTGTCGTTGACGGTCTGAGAGCGGATCAGGTCGTTCGTCTGGCTCGCGGTGAGCCCCTGCGGCTCGAGCTCGTCGACGAGGTAGTCCTCGAGCCCGTCTATCGTAGTGCCGGTCGACCCCGGCAGGTTGCCGTCGCCGACCCGACCGTCGCGGCCGGCGCTCACGACGTACAGCGTCACGTCACCCTCGGAGAGTCCGGAGACCGGGATGTCCTCCTCGTCGATGCGCGCTCCCTCCTCGTCGACGTCGATCTCCTGGGTGGTGATCTCGCCGCGTTCGCCGACGGCGAAAAACAGCACCGACCCGGAGCCCGGCGCGGTGCCGTTCACGTCGACGGAACCGTCCTGTGTCGTGATCTGTCCGTCGACGACAGAGGGGAACGAGACCGACAGCGACTGTCCGACCACGCGGATCGACCGCTGGTCGGAGGTGCCGCTCGTGAACTCGTTCGTCGTGAGCCGGTCGTCCGGGTCGCCGTCGCCGTCGACGTCGGCACCGGCGGCGTCGATGACACCGATCCGGTAGCTGCCGGGGAGCGAGAGCAGACCGTTGCCGGGGCCGTCGTCGCGGCTGAGCGCGACGCCCTCCACCTCGAACTCGCCGTCGACGTCGACCGGCACGGACCGGTCGCCGTCGACGAAGACGAGCTCGTAGTCGTCGCGGTTGCGCGCGTAGATCGCGACGTCGTCGGTGCCACCGGTGGCGTTGCCGGCCACGGTGACGGTCGCGCCGACGACGTAGCGGTCGCCGGGCGACGCGAGCCGGAGTTCGCCCTCCCGGACCTCGAACTCGGCCTCGTTCGCGTCCAACTCCCCGGTGCCAGCCGGGGTCGGAGGCCGGGTGAACGTCCCGCCGCTCGTCGCCAGCGGGTCCGAGACGGTCACCGCGACGTCCGTGTCGCCGAGGAACTGGGTGTCGATCGAGCCGGCGCCGGAGCCGTCGTCGTCGACCTCGACGACGGCGTATGCGGCGTCGACGTCGTCGCTCGCCCGCGCGTCCAGTTCGCGCACGTAGCCGCCGGAGCCGTTGACGTAGCCGACCTCCCGTGTGTCGCCGGCGCTACGGAAGACCGTCGCCGCCTGCGACGGCGAGACGTCGTCGCGGAGGTCGCCCGCGTCGATCCGGAGCAGGTGGAAGTCGCCGGCTGCGCCGCCGACCACGTCGAATCGGGTGTTCTCGCCCTGTGACACGGGGTCGTCCTCGATCTCGACGCCGACGTTGTCCTGCGCGCTGATCTCGACGAACCGGGTGTCGGTCGCGTCGTCGAACGTCAGCGAGTCTGAGCCCTGGACGGTGACGTTGTACCGACCGGCCTCACTGTCGCGGAGGTCGAGCCCGACCCTGGCCGTGCCGTCGGACGACGACACCTCGGAGGCGTCTGCGACGGCGTTCGTCACCTCGAGACCCGAGGGGCCCTCGACGACCAGCTCGACGTTCTCGGCCTCGTAGTAGTTGTACTCGACGAACACGTCGAGGGTCGCCTGTGGCTGTGCGACCGTCCCGTCCGAGACGTCCGCGCCGTTCTGGTTCCGTATCTCGAACGTCTGGATGCGCGGCCGGTCGACGATGACGCCGGGCGAGCCGGAGTCGCCGTCGTTCGTGTACCGACCGGCCCGCTCCTCCGACGAGAGCGGCGGGCTGAGAACCCGTCCCGCGGCGTCGCCGCTGACGCCGACGAGCGACGACGACAGCGACCCGCCGAACTCAATGTCGTCCTCGCCCCGGAAGACGCGCGCGCCGTCGTAGACGACACCCTCGCCGTTCGAGGTGTCGAAGTCGCCGGAGCCACCGGGGCCGGCACGGGTCACGCCGGACTGCTGGGTGACGGTGAAAGAGGTGGAGGGTGACCCCGAGGGCGACTGGTCGGGCGAACTGCCGACAGACCCGCCGATATTGTAGGTCAGACTCGTCCCCGGCGACACGCTGCCCGCGTCGACGGGAAGGTCGACGTCGACCGTGACCGGCCCGTCGCCGTCGTCTGTGACGGGGACGGTGACGACGCCGCTGTTGACCGACGGCTTCCCGTTACTGCTCCCGCTCGACACAGACGCCTTCGGGGGACCGGTGAGCGACCCGCCGGCGTTCTGGAGCGCTGTCACGTTCAAGTAGGCAGCGCCGTTCGGGTTACCGCCGGTGTTCACCGTGACCCCGGAGACGGTCTGTGTCTGCCCGCCGGAGGCGGTGATGTCCGGGGCGCTCCCGGCAGCCGCCACGGGGTCGACGACGGCGCCCGAGACGGTCGTGAAGTCCCTCGTCCCGTTCCTGATCGTGATCGTCTGTGCGCCCGTCGTACTCGCGCTGCTCGTGTCGTAGGTGACACTGACGGTGAGCGACCCCGTGACGTCGCCGGAGTTCCCTCCGGCGTCTTGGACTGTCACCTCCACGTCGTTACCGCTCGGGCTGGCGCTCGCGGAGAAGTCGGTCGCGGCCGTCGGCGAGACGCTCGCGCCGGTGACGGACGCACCGGCGGCGCTGGCGAGTGCGCTCGTCTCGACCGTGAGGGTATCCGAACTGTTGTTCACCACCGTCACGTCGAAGCTGATATCCTGTTCTGCGCCCGTTGTGCCGACGACCACGTCGGTCGCACTGGCACTACTGACGGACGAGGCGGCAGCCGACGCCGGCTCCGCGAACCCGAGCGGGACGACGACGGCGGAGAGAGTCACGACAGCCGCGAAGAGAACCGCGACCGTTCGCGTAGTAGTGTCTGACATCGTGGAGGGCGTGTCGACTCTGTTCCAGCTTTTCGATTCAAGTGTCTTATGATTCAGGTCGGCGCGTCGCGCCAGACGCCCTGCCGGAGGTCCATCCACGTCACCACGGCGACGTGTGGGAGCGTCAACACCGCGATGCCGACGAGGTAGAGCCCGAGGAGCCCCGCCCGGTCACCCGCGCCCGGCGCGTTCGGCACCGCGACCCAGAGCCCGGCAAAGGCGAGCAGCGAGACGGCGGTCAGCGGCGTGGCGTCGCGGGCGAACCGCCCGAGGGCAGCCGTCGCGTCGCCGGCGACGAGGGCGTCGCTCGCCGCGTCGCTCACGACGAGAAGTCGGGCGACGTGACGCAGGGCGTGCCAGAGACAGAAGTAGACGCCGACGGCGAGCACCGGCGGGACGACCGCGAAGTAGCCCCACAGTAGCGCGACCTCGCCGGCGTCGACGAGTAGCGGCGTCCGGGCCGCGCCGGCACGGACCCGCAGGCCGCCGCCGACGACACCGAGGACGGAGAGCGCGAACAGGCCCCCGGCTGCGACGAGCCGACCCGCCGGCGAGAACAGGGGTGCGAGCGCCGCGGCGTCGGCGCCGAACAGCGAGACGACCGAGAGCGCCACCTCGCGGTAGCGCCCCGGGAACGCGACGAGCGGCGCCAGCATCGGGAGCCCGCCCCGGACGAGGAGCGCGAGGCCCCGCTCTGCGGTCGTCGGCAGGTGTTCGGCGCCGTCCAGCGCGAGGAGCGCGTAGACGTCGCCCTGTCCCCAGTGAAACAGGGTCATCGCGACGAAGAAGACGAACGACGCCGTCGGCGCGAGGAACCACGCAGCCGCGTAGGCGGCCATCAGGACGAGGTAGACGAGGACGACCCACAGCATCGAGCGGACGGTGACGCCGTCGCCGAGGCGACCGGGGACGAGGTGGTCGACGGCGCCGTGGGGCAGCCCGAGGACGACGACGCTGAGCGCGAACGGCGCGTAGACGACGGCGGTCGGGAGGTCGACACCGACGGCAGACCCCGTCGCCGCCGCGAGCGCGACCGCACCGAGCGCGAGCCACGAGGGCCGGACGACCGTCCGTGCCAGCGTCCGTCGGGCCGCGGGCGCGACGGCTACCGCCACCGCACCACCCCCGCCGCACGCTCTGCCGCCTCGAACAGCGGTCCGGAGACGGCGCCGACCCGTCGGGCGTCCACCAGCCAGTCGTACAGCGTCAGACCCCACACGACGAGGAGGTTCGTAACGAGGAAGAACAGGCCCTCCTCGACGGGCAGACCGAGGACGAGAACTCCCGTCGAACGCTCGGGCGTGATCGTCCAGATACCGAGGCCGATCGCGACCCGGTCGGCGGCGGCGAAGTAGAGTGTCGGGACGGCGACGGCGGGGAGCCACGTCCGCCACGTCCGGGCGAGGTAGCCTCCGCCGACACCCCACTGGAGGGCGAAGAGCGGGCACGCCCACGCGAGAATCGCGCCGAGGTAGTAGCCCCGCGGGAGCGTGAGCGAGGCGACGCCCGCCGCCGTCGCGCCGGACGCGGCGAGCACGCCCGCGACACGGGGGGTCGGACGCCAGTCCCCGGCGTCGAACGACGCGTCGACGCCGTACCACGAGAGCCAGAGACCCGTGACGACCGTCTGGAGGATGAAAAAGAGGTACTCGCCGAGCGGGACCGCGCCGAACCGCGCGACGACCGTCCCGTCGCCGTAGAACCACACGCCTTGGACGATCATGTAGCTGTCCCAGGGCGTCGTGTACAGCACCGCCGCGACGACCATGATCGCCAGCGCGGTCCGTTCGGTCCGGCCCGCAGCGCGGATGATCGACGGTCGGAGGGCGAGGAGAGCGAGAAGCGGCGGCAGGACGAACACGGCGTGGAAGCCGAGATACGAGAGCGTCACCGCGACCACGCTCCGTTCATCGGTGGATTGAGCGACGGGGGGCGAATAAAACGCCCGTCTTCGGGCGGGGCGTCGGGGCTCGCGTTACACCACCCGCTCGCCGTCGTCGTACACCCGGATTGCGTCGACGGGACAGACCCGGGCGGCGAACGTCGCCTCGAACGTCTCGTCGTCGGGCACCTCGACGGCGTACACCTCCTCGCCCCAGTCGGCGTCGACACGTTCGCCGTCGACGAGGCGGGCCTTGCCGGCGTCGACGTCCTCCTCGAACTCCCCCCACTCCTCGACGCACTGGAACATCCCGATACAGGTCTCGCGGTCGTACTCGACGCGCACGGACGAGAGAGCGCGCCGAGCGTGAAAGCGGTGGCGGGCGAGCCGAGGGACTAAAGCCGGACACGCGCCACCGTCGAACGTGAACCTCGCGGAGCTGGCCCTTCCGGACGGCGTCGCGAAGCGCCTGCGTCAGGAGGGGATCGAGTCGCTCTATCCGCCACAGGCCGCCGCCGTCGACGCCGGTCTGCTCGACGGCGAGAGCGTCGTCGCGAGCGTCCCGACCGCGAGCGGGAAGACGCTCGTCGCGGAGCTGGCGATGCTCTCGGCGATCGAGCGGGGCGGCACGGCGCTGTACGTCGTCCCCCTCCGGGCGCTGGCGAGCGAGAAGCGCGACGCCTTCGAGCGCTGGGAGACGCTCGGCTACGACGTCGGCGTCTCGACGGGCAACTACGACGCGGACGGCGAGTGGCTTGCGTCGCGGGATATAATCGTCGCGACGAGCGAGAAGGTCGACTCGCTGGTCCGCAACGACGCGCCGTGGATCGACGACCTCGCCTGTGTCGTCGCCGACGAGGTCCACCTCGTCGACGACGCCGAGCGCGGCCCGACGCTGGAGGTGACACTCGCGAAGCTCCGGGCGCTAAACGCCGGCCTCCAGGTCGTCGCGCTCTCGGCGACGGTCGGGAACGCCGACGACGTCGCGCGGTGGCTCGACGCCGAGCTCGTCGAGTCGACCTGGCGGCCGATCGACCTGAAGCGTGGCGTCCACGTCGGGGCCGCGATCAACTTCGAGGACGAGAGCAGGCGCGAGGTGCCGGTGCCGCCGGGCGGGCGGCAGACGTCGGCGCTCGTCGCCGACACCGTCGACGAAGGCGGGTCCGCGCTCGTCTTCGTCAACTCGCGACGAAACGCCGAGAGCGCCGCCGACCGCCTCGCGGACGTCGTCACGGAGCGCCTGCCCGACGGCGAGCGCGCCGACCTCGCGGACGTGGCAGCCGAGATTCGTGACGACTCGGACACGGAGACGAGCGCCGACCTCGCCGACGCGGTGGCGCGCGGCGCCGCCTTCCACCACGCCGGACTCTCGCCGACCCAGCGCTCGCTCGTCGAGGACGCCTTCCGCGACCGACTGGTCAGGTGCGTGGCCGCGACGCCGACGCTCGCGGCGGGGGTGAACACCCCCGCGCGGCGCGTGGTCGTCCGGGACTGGCGGCGCTACGACGGCGACTACGGCGGGATGAAGCCCCTCGACGTCCTCGAGGTACACCAGATGATGGGTCGGGCGGGTCGGCCCGGCCTGGACCCGTACGGCGAGGCGGTGCTGACCGCGACGTCGACAGAGGAGTACGACGACCTGGTCGAGCGCTACGTCGAGGCCGACCCCGAGCCGGTTCGGTCGAAGCTCGCCGCCGAACCGGCGCTGCGAACCCACCTGCTCGCGACCGTCGCCTCCGGCTTCGCACGGTCGCGCGAGGGACTCCTCGAGTTTCTCGACCGGACCCTGTACGCCGAACAGACGGAGGGACGGGGCGAACTGGTGCGGGTTACCGACCGGGCGCTCGACTACCTCGCGGCGAACGACTTTCTCGAGCGCTCCGGGGCAGACGGCGGCGAACTCCGCGTCACGCCGCTCGGCCACACGGTCTCGCGGCTCTACCTCGACCCGATGAGCGCGGCGACGATACTCGACGGGCTGGCGTGGGCCGAACGCGAGGGGCGCGAGCCGACGCCGCTCGGGCTCTACCACCTCGTCGCGCGCACGCCGGACATCTACCGGCTCTACCTGAAGTCGGGCGACCGCGAGACGTACACCGAGGTCGCCTACGACCGCGAGGACGAACTGCTCGGCACGACTCCCTCGGAGTTCGACGACGTCGGCTTCGAGGCGTGGCTCTCGGCGCTCAAGACCGCGCGGCTGCTGGAGGACTGGGCGAGCGAGGTCGACGAGGACCGGATAACCGAGCGCTACGGCGTCGGACCGGGCGACGTGCGCGGCAAGACGGAGGCGGCGGAGTGGCTCCTCGGCGCGGCAGAGTCCCTCGCCGGCGAGGCCGGCCACGCGACCGCGCCCGTCCGCGACGCGAAGCGTCGCGTCGCCGACGGGGTGCGGGCCGAACTCCTCCCCCTCACCGAGGTCGGACAGGTCGGTCGGAAGCGCGCTCGACGGCTGTACGAGGCGGGGATCGAGAGCCGCGCGGCGCTCCGCGAGGCCGACAAGTCGACCGTCCTCGCGGCGCTCCGAGGGCGCCGCGGCACCGCCGAACGGGTGCTCGAGAACGCCGGTCGGCCCGACCCGTCGGTGGCGGACGTCGCGGAGCGCGAGACCGACGACGACCCGCCGGAGGCGGAGTTCACGCCCGCCGCGTCCTCTGGGGCCTCGGAGTCGACGGCGTCCTCCGGTGGCACCGACGAGGAGGACGGCGACCAGTCCAGTCTGGGTGACTTCTGACCCGATGCGGCTCGTCACCGGCACCCCGACGGGGAGCGTCGAGGCGCTCCTCGGCGCCCTCGACGGCGTCACGACGGGCGGCGTGACGGCGCAGGCGTTCGACGCCCGGTACGTCGCCGACCGGGCGCACCTCGAACGCGCCGTCGCCCTCGCCGACCGCGAGCGGTCGCGAGGCGAGGGGATCGCCGACAGCCGTGCGATGGAGATCCTGCTCTACGCCGCCGGGCGGCGGCAGATAGATCGCGCACTCGCGATGGGTGCGAGAGGGGGCGAGCCGGCGGCGCTGGTCGTGGCGGGCGGCGACGGGACGCCGAGTGCGGCAGAGGAGCGTGTCGCGGAGGCGGTCGCGTCGCTCGACGCCGTCGACCCGCACTCGGTCGACCTCGGCGACCCGGCGACACTCCGCGAGTTCTTCGAGGTGGGTGACGCCGAACTCGCCGCCGCCGGCGACCTCGCCGGACTCGTCCGCGAGCGGGTCGCGCTGCTGGTCGTCGAGCGGTAGGGGTTTCGGCGCGCGGCACGGAGTCCGGTCGTGACCGACAGCGAGGACCGGAACGTCGAGGGCGACGCGCTCGAACCGTGTAGCACCGACCCGGAGACGGGCTACCTCAGGGACGGCCACTGCCGACACCTCGCGCGTGACCCCGGTCGACACGAGGTGTGTGCGGTCCTCACCGACGAGTTCCTCTCGTTCTCGCGTGCGCAGGGCAACGACCTCGTGACGCCGCGGCCCGAGATGAACTTCCCGGGGCTGGAGCCGGGCGACCGCTGGTGTCTCTGCCTGCCGCGGTGGCTAGAGGCGAAGGCCGCGGGGGTCGCACCGCCGGTAGTACTGTCGGCGACGAACGAGTCGGTGCTGGAGGCGGTCGACCGCGAGACGCTCCGCGAGTACGCAGCCGACTGACGGCGGGCGAGCGCGTCGAGGGCGCTCGGCCCGGGCGAGTCGACCTCGGGACCGGCTGTCGTCGTCGGTCCAGCCACGACGTGGCACTACGGATCGCCACCGGTCGCGGGCGGGGCGGCTCAGTCTCTCCGGGTGCCGGGCGTCAGCACGACGAGATCGGCTGCGAGGTCGCGGAGCGCCGGCGTCTCGGCGACGCGGTCGGTCCAGCGGTCCGGCACGGCCTCGACGCCGAAGCGCGCGCCCGCCACGGCGCCACAGACGGCGCCGACGGTGTCTGCGTCGCCGCCGCGCGAGACGCTCGTGACCACCGCCGCTTCGAACGAGTCGGCGGTCAGGGCGTCGGTCAGCGCCGTCTCCAGCGTGTCGAGCACGAACCCGCCGTTGACCAGCCGCGCCTCCGGCTCCGCCGCGACGGCGAGGCGCTCGCGCACCTCGTCTGGGGCGTCCCGGTCGCGGGCGGCCCGGAGCGCAGCAGCGAGCGCCGCGGTGCCGTCGGCCCCGTCCAGCAGCGCACGGAGGACGCGACAGCAGGCGACACAGGACTCGGTGCACCGCGGGTCGGCGTGGGTGAGCGCGGACTCGGCGGCGGCGACCTCGTCGAGTCGGTCGCGGTTCTCGTACGCCAGTGCGTGGGGCGGGCAGCGCATCAGACTCCCGTTGCCGGCGTTCTGTCCCTCCGACCGGGCCGCCCAGGCGGCCTGGCCCGCCTCGGGGGGCGCCGCGCCCTCGTCGTACCGCCGGATCGCCTCGCGGGTGAGGCCGCCGACGTCGAACGGCCCGTCGGCGAGCCACGCGGAGAGCCGCCGTGCGACGTCGTCGGCGTCGAACCCCTCGCGCGCGACGAGCGACCGGGCGACCCGGAGCGCGAGGTCCGTGTCGTCCGTGACCGTCCCCGCGGGCTTGCCGTGGGTGCCGTCCGCGAGCATCTCGGTGACTCGCCCGTGTTCGCGCGCGACGGCGTCGCTCCGCAGGAACTCGACGGGGCGACCGAGCGCGTCTCCGCAGGCGAGACCGACGAGCGCCCCCTCGGCGCGGTCACGTTCGTCGCTCATGGGCCGGCGTCCACTCGCGGCGGTAAGTCGGTGTCGGCTACGGCTCCGGGACGGCGGGGAACCGCGTCGCTCTCGACCGTCCGGTCGTACGCCGCCGCGACGTCCCGGAGGGCGCTGAACGAGAGCGTGTCTGCGGAGTCACGGAGCGACTCAGAGGGCCAGCCCTCGGCGGCGGCCTGCCGATGAGACCCCGGACGTCCACACCGACGGACTCGCCGGGGACGTCGACGGCGACGCGTTCGCCCTCGACGACGAACTCGTCGCCGCAGGCGTCGACGTCCACCAGCACCGCTCTGGACCGGGGTCGGGGCCCGACACGGGACGGCTCGCCGGCTGTCGGCACGACCGTCGCACGCATCTCGTCTGGGAGTGACTGTGACACCCAGTCGGAGCGGGCAGACACGGTTGAGTTCCCGCTCCGGAACCGACACCGACGAGTACCAGCCGGCCAACTACCCGCCGTGGACGTGGACTACGGCCTCTACTTCGTGACCCAGGGCGACCTCGCGGAGGGACGGTCGACCGTCGACGTCGTCCGCGCGGCGGCAGCGGGCGGGGTCGGCGTCGTCCAACTGCGCGAGAAGCACGCGACCGCCCGGGAGCGGTACGACCTCGGGCGCGAGGTCCGCGCGGTCACCCGCGGGGCCGGCGTGCCGCTGGTCGTAAACGACCGGGTCGACATCGCGGCGGCGATAGACGCCGACGGTGTCCACCTCGGCGACGACGACCTGCCCGTGACGGTCGCGCGCGACCGGCTCGGCCCGGACGCGCTGGTCGGGCGCTCCGTCTCGACCGTCGAGGAGGCGCGCGAGGCCGCGGCGGCGGGCGCGGACTACCTCGGGGTGGGCGCGGTGTACCGCACGGCGACGAAGGACACCGACCCGGAAGAGAGCGAGATCGGGCTGGACCGGGTGCGGGCGATCCGGGACGCGGTCGACCTGCCGTTCGTCGGCATCGGCGGCGTGACCGTCGAGAACGCCGCGGCGGTGGTCGCAGCCGGCGCCGACGGCGTCGCGGTGGTGTCGGCGATCGCGGCAGCCGACGACCCCGAGGCGGCGACCCGGGAGCTGCGCGAGACCGTCGTCGAGGGACGGCGCCGGCGGGTCGACGGCGGTGAGCGGCGGTGACCGACGGCCCCCTCGCCGGCCTCGACGGTCGGACGGTGCTGGTGACGGGCGCCTCCAGCGGCATCGGCGCCGCGACTGCGGAGCGGGCGGGGGCGGCGGGGGCGACGGTCGTGCTCGCGGCGCGGCGCGAGAGGCGTCTCGCCGAGACCGAGGCACGCGTCGAGGCCGCGGGCGGGCGGGCCCACGCGGTGCCGACGGACGTGCGCGACGCCGACGCCGTCGACGCGCTCGTCGAGACGGCAGTCGAGCGGACGGGCGGGCTGGACGCCGCCGTGGTGAACGCCGGCGTCGGCGAGGCCCGCGACGCACCGCTGGCCGACGTCGACTTCGAGACGGTGACCCGGACGAACGTCGACGGCGCCTTCCACACGGTGCGGGCGGCGCTGCCGGCGCTCCGCGACTCGGCGGGGCAGGTCGTGCTGGTCGGGAGCTACCTCGGGTCGCACCCGAGCGCCGCGACGCCGGTGTACGCCGCCTCGAAGTGGTGGCTCCGTGGGTTCGCGCGAAGCCTCGCGGCGCGGTACGGCGAGGCGGTCGGGGTGTCGGTCGTCAACCCGGCTGCGGTCCGGTCGGAGTTCGGTCGCGGCACCCGCGACCGGACGAACGCCGAGCGCTACGGCGAGGACGAGGCGCTGTCGGCGGCGCAGGTCGCAGAGAGCGTCGTCTTCTGTCTGCGACAGACGCCGCCCGCGACCGTCGCGGAGCTCGATCTGTACCGCCGCGCGTCGATCTAGCGACACCGGCTTGTCCGCCGCGCACCGACCGTACCCGTGGACCTCCGCGTTCCTCGGTCGCTCGGCGGCACGCACTACCTCCGCGCGGTGACAGTCGGCCGTGACCCCGACGACGAGACGGTCCGGGACTGTCCGGTGTGTGGCGGGCACCTGTACGACGACGAGTGGCACCTCGTCGGCCACGTCGTCGACCTCCGGGACGGGACGCGGCGGTCGTACCGCTGCTGTTCCGGCGACTGCCTGCGCGCCCTGGTCAGACCAGCGAGAGCGCAAACAGCGCCCGGAAGGTGAGGTACGCGCCCGCCGTCGAGAGCACCGGGACGACGTTCTGCATCACGACGACCCGGCCGGTCGTCTGCGGGTCGAACAGCTCCGACGAGGCCGGTACGTCCTCCGGGTCGCCGATGTCCGGAGTGTCGGCGGCGACGAGGGCGCCGACGGAGACGCTCGGCTCGTCGGCGCCTCGGACGCCCTCGGCGACGGTGACAGAGCGGGTCGCCCGGCCCCAGCCGAGGCCGACGACCGACATCGTGGCGATGATCACGAACGAGGCGGGGACGCCGACGGCAGAGAGGGCGGTGACGATGACAGAGGAGACGACGGCGACGACGATTGCCGCCGGGAGCGGCAGGTCGGTGATGTCGTTTCCGAGGGTGTCGAGCGTCCGGCGGGCGATCGTGAACGCGCCGACGGCGACGGCGCCACAGCCGAGGAGGATCAGCGGGCTCATCGGCAGACCGGCGCCGTACAGCGGTGCGATCGCGTTCGCGATGTTCGACGTGCCAGACGAGAACGCCATCAGACAGCCGATTGCGACGACGACGGCGGCGCCGGCGAGCTCCCGCGACGTAGTGTCGGGGGCGGGGGTCGGCCGGGGGACGGCGCCGGAGCGGTCGAGATCGACGAGCGGCCCGTCGCTCGACGCGACCGCGACCCACCGGCTGATCGTCGGGTAGAGGTACCGGCCGACAACCGCAGAGACCCAGAACCCGACGACCGGCGCGACGATCCACCAGACGACGATCTCCCCAATCGTCGCCCAGTTCAGCGACCCGGCGGCGACGTTCAGTCCGGCGATTGCACCGACGGCGGTCATCGACGTCGAGGCCGGAACACCGGCGTAGTTCCCGACGAACAGCGCGCCGCCGACGAAAAACAGGACGACGATGCTCGTCGACAGCGTGAACACATCCGGGTCGGTGCTCAGGTCGGTGCCGAGCGTCGTGACCACCTCGCGACCGACCGTCCACGCGCCGAGGAGGAAGAACAGCGACATCAGGCCGGCGGCGGCAGTCTTCGAGAGCACCGCCGAGCCGACCGCCGGACCGAACGCCGGTCCGGTCGTCGACCCGCCGACGTTGAAGCCGACGAACGCGGCGACCGCGAGGCCGACGGCCAAGAGCACCGAGATCATCGCACGCCGGTCGTCGGCGACGACGCCTAAACCACACGGGATCTCGCGGGCTCAGAGGAGCGCGAACACGGCCGCGCCGAGGAGGCCGCCGCCGACGATCAGGTAGGCGGCGTCGACGTCACGGCCGAAGAGGACGAACGTCGCCGTCGCCAGCGCGACGCGAACGGGGTCGACCGGCCAGGCCGCGACCGCCGCCGGTGTCCCGGAGACGACGGCGAAGGCGTCGACCGCGAGGACTGCCGTCGCGCCGACGATAGCACCGACGACGGCGGCGTTGATCCCCCACAGCGCCGCGCGGACGACCGCGTTCTCGCGCACCCGTGCGACGAACGGGAAGGCGAGTGTCACGAACAGGAACGACGGGGCAAACGCGCCGAACGCGGCGACGAACGCGCCGACGACGGCCCACCCGACCGAGCCGTACGTGTCGAGCATCAGCTTGTAGCCGACGAAGGCGGTCGTCATCACGACCGGGCCGGGCGTCAGCTGTCCGATGGCGATCCCGTCGACGAACTCCGTCCCGGTCAGCCAGTCGAAGGCGTCGACGACGAACGTCTCGATGAACGGGATGAGCACGAGGCCGCCGCCGAAGATGAACGAGCCGGTGTAGAGCATGAACAGCGCGAGCCGGACCCAGAGGTTGCTCCAGAGCGCGCCGGCAGCCGCCGTGACTGCCGCCGGGACCGCCACCCGGGCGGCAGCCGCGCCGAACAGCCGGTCCCGGAGCGCGAGCGTACCCGCGACGGTCAGGCCGGCGCCGGCGGCGAGGGCGGCTCGACCGGCGTTAGCACGGAGCAATCCGGGGCGGAACGCGGCCACCGCGAGCGCACCCGCGACGGCGAACGCGACGACCGGGTTCGGGTCGAGGAGGACGGTGGCGACGAGCGCGCCGGCCAGGAGCGCCGCGAGTCGGAGGTCGACGGTCGTCTGGCGGCCCGCGACCGACACCGACCGGGCGCCGTCGCTCGCCCCGAGCGCGCTCCGGCCCATCGAGAGCGCGGCGCCGCCGATCAGGCCGATCACCACCGGGTTGACGCCGTAGAAAAACGCCCGCACCGACGGCAGGCCGCCGAACGCGAAGTAGACGTACGAGAGCCCGACGACGATCAGGAACGTCGGCAGCATGAACGACACGCCGGCGACGAGCGCGCCGAGCCGACCGGCCCGGACCCAGCCCATGAAGATCCCGAGCTGTGTCGAGGCCGGACCGGGGAGTGTGTTACAGACCGCCAGCCCCTCGGCGAACTGCTCGTCGTCTGCCCAGCCGCGCTCGTCCTCGCCGACGAGTTCGTCCTCCATCATCGCGATGTGGACCAGCGGGCCGCCGAATCCGACGACCCCCAGCTTCAGGAAGAACAGCGCCACCTCGACGAGCCGGGCACGGGAGGGCTCGCCACGGTAGGCGTCGGCGGCGACGGGGTCCGCGTCGTCGGTGGCCACACAGCCGGCTGGGGTCGGGGGTGACTAAACGCTGACTCGGGAGCGCTCTAAACCGCTCCGAAGCGCTCCGGAGACGAAAGTGGTCTGACTCTCGCCGGCGTATCGCGACCGTGCGCCACACGCCCGACGCCGTGCGAGAGCGGCTCGACGACCTGCTCGCGGCGCGCTTGCGCGACGACGCGACCGCCGTCGAGGCGGAGCTTCGATCCGACCTGCGTCTCCGGGTCGAGCCACAGGACGGGGCGCTCCGGGTCGCGTTCCGGCTGCGCGCCCGGGAGCGTCGGTCGCACCTCCGCGACGGCGACGCGTTTCTCGCGACCTACGCCGACGAGCTCGACGACCTGTTGCGGTCGTGGGGGGTCGACCCGCCGGGACAGTACGCGTTCGCCCGCGAGACGGGCGCGTGGGACGTCTACACGGCGACCGTCGACGGCTGAGGCGGTGCCGTCGTGGCACGTCCGCAAGCACTAAGTTAGACTCGTCTAATTCGTAGCCGTGGTACGACCGTCCGGAACCGGTCACCGAGAGAATCCATGGTAGGCTTCGTCGAGATCGTCGCTATCGCCGCAGTCGCACAGCTGACGGTCCTGCCCGGCGAGAAGGTTCAGTTCATCATCGCCGGGCTGTCGACCCGGTTCGACCCGAAGGTGGTCGTCGGGGCCGCGGCAGCGGCGTTCGCGGGCTGGACGGCGCTCGAGATCGCGTTCGGGCGGGCGATCCAGCGCGCGCTCCCCGGACTCGCGCTCGACGCGCTCACCGCCGGCCTGTTCCTGCTGTTCGCGGTGCTGCTCGTCCGGTCGGCGCCCGACCGCGACGCCGCGGCACAGACCGACGGCGGCCTCGGCATCGGAGGACTGGACGTCGCGGCGATCGACCCGGAGTTCGACGTCGGACGGGTCACCGTCGGCGGGCGGGCCGGCGAGTTCCTCACCATCTTCGCGATGATGGCCGCCGGCGAGTTCGGCGACAAGACACAGCTGGTCACGATCGGGCTGGCGGTCCAGTACGGCGCGACGCCGGCCATCTGGGTCGGCGAGATGCTCGCCATCGTCCCGGTGAGTCTCGCGAACGCCTACCTCTTCAGCCGGTTCTCGGGACGGTTCGACGCCCGGGCGGCCCACTACGTCGGCGCGGCGCTGTTTGCCTTCTTCGCCCTCGACACCGTGCTCGCGGTGACGACCGGGGTCTCGGTCTGGGAGACGGCTGTCGGCTGGGCGTCGGACCTCCTGCTCGCGCTGGTCTGATCACTCGACGAACAGGTCGACCGCGACCGCGCCAGACCGTGTCGCGACGAGCGGGTTCAGCTCGAGCGTCGACAGGTCGTGTGCGAGGTACGCCTCGGAGACGCCGGCCAGCGCCGCGACGACCGCCTCGCGGTCCGCGGGTGCGTCCCGGCGACCGTCGAGGAGTCGGTCGAGGGCCGAGTCGGCGACCATCTCCCGGGCGTCCGTCTCGGTCAGCGGCAGGGCGCGGTGGGCGAAGGCGTCGTCGAACAGTTCGACGCGCGTCCCGCCGGGGCCGACGGTCGCGACCGGTCCGAAGTCCGGGTCGTCGACGACGCCGGCGACACACTCGACGCCCGTCACCGTCTCCTGGACGAGGACGTCGCCCGTGTCCGAGAGTTCGCGGTAGGTCGCCCGGACCGCCTCGTCGCCGGAGAGGTCGGTCACCACGCCGCCGACCTCGGTCTTGTGCGCCGTCGAGAGCGGGTCGAGCTTCAGCACGACCGGGTCGCCGAGGCGGGCCGCCGCCGCGACCGCCGCGTCGGCGTCGTCGACGAGCTCGTCCGCCGCGAACCGGACGCCGTGGGCCGCGAGGCGCTCCGTCGCGTCGGCCCAGTCTCGCGGGAACGGCGTGCGGTCGGTCGGGAGGTCCCACCCCGCGTCGCGGGCGGCGAGACGCCGACGCCGGTCGGCGGCGGCGTGGACCGCGGCGAGCGTCTCGACGGCCCGTACGGGGTCGCCGAACGTCCAGACGTTCCGGTCGTGGAGACGCGCCAGCGTCGCGTCGTCGGGCACCGAGCCGGTGAAGACGGCGGCGACGGGCAGGTCGTGGCGCTCGCGGACCGCGAGCACCTCTGCCCCGCAGGCCGCGACGGTCTCGGCGCCGGAGTTGCCGAACTGGAGGAGTAGCGAGCCGACGCCAGGGTCGCCGGCGACGGCGTCGAGACACCGCTCGAACACCGCCGGGTCGGAGATCGCTCCGCCCGTCACGTCGACCGGGTTCGTCGGCGAGCCGTACGGCGGTATCTCGCGCTCGACGGCTGCGCGGGCGTCGTCGCCGAGCGTGGCGAGCGAGAGCCCGAGCCGCTCGCAGGCGTCGGCCACCAGCGCCGCGGCGCCCCCGGAGATGCTGACGCCGCCGAGACCCGTCCCCGCCGGCGGTTCGGACGACGCCGGCAGGCGCGAGAACGCCGCGACTGCGTCGGCGAGGGCGTCGACGCTCCGGACACGGGTCGCGCCCGCCTGCGCCAGCAGGGCGTCGTAGACGGCGTCGTCGGTTGCCACGCTGCCCGTGTGTGACTCGGTCGCGCGCTCGCCCGCGTCGGAGGCACCGACACGCATCGCGACGACGTGGGTGTCCGTCTCGACGGCGCGCTCGCCCGCCGCGAGCAGACGCCGACCGTCGGAGACCGACTCGAGGTACGCCGCCACCACGTCGACCGCGGGGTCCTCGACGTAGTGAGCGAGGACCTCCAGGGCGTCGACGTCCGCCTCGTTCCCGGTCGTGACCCACGCCCGTGTGCCGACGTCGCGGGTCTGGAGCAGCTGGAAGACGGCGCCGCCGAACGCGCCGCTCTGGCTGACGAACCCGACGGGGCCGGAGACGAGGTCGTCACGCTTCAGAATCGAGGAGAAGGAGGCCGCGACGGGCGCGCCGTCGACGGGGACGGAGAGGAGCCCCTCGGAGTTCGGCCCGACCAGCCGCACCCCGCCCTCGCGCGCTGCCGCGGCGACCGCCTCCTGGCGCTCACGGCCGGTCGCGCCGGTCTCGGCGAACCCCGACGCGACGACGACGGCGAACGGGACGTCCGCGGCGCCGCAGTCCCGGATTACGCTCTCGACGGCGCCGGCCGGCACGAGGACGAGAGCGACGTCGACCGCCGGGACGTCCCGCACCGAGTCGTGACACGGCCGACCGTCGATCGACTCGCGGTTCGGGTTGACGAGGTGGACCGCCCCGTCGTAGCCGTGGTCGTCGAGGTAGCGGTGGGGACGACCGGCGAGCTTCTCCGGGTCGGCGGAGGCGCCGACGACGGCGACGGCGTCCGGGTCGAACAGCCGCGAGAGGGCGGCGGTCACGGCTCCTCCCGGAGCGGCGCAAGCGCCGCAGCGACGGTGTCGAGCACCCGTCGCTCCGCCCCGCGGACGACCGACTCCGGGAGGGCAGCGGCGACGAACTGGCCGAGCGCCGCCGCGGGATCACGGTCGATCACGACAGTCCGCTGTCTTTCAGCTCCGCGGCGATGTTGTCGCGCTGGATCTCGACCGTTCCGCCGGCGATCTTCCACCCGCGGACCCAGCGGTAGAGGTACTCGACCGGACTCGACTGCATATACCCCCGGGCGCCACAGATCTGGAGCGCCTCGTCGACGGCAGTCTGACCGGCCTCGTTCGCCAGCACCTTCGCCATCGACGTCTCCAGCCGCGACGGACCGGTGCGGGTCGCCCGGTCGGCGGCGCGGTAGACCATCAGCCGGGCGGCCTCGAGCTGGATCGCGACGTCGGCGAGCTTCCACTCGATCCCCTGGAAGTCGGCGATCCGCTCGCCGAACTGCTCGCGGTCGCGGGCGTAGTCCAGCGCCTCGTCGAACGCGGCCAGCCCACAGGCGACACACATCATCGCGTTGTGACACCGCTCGACGTTGAACTCGGTCAGGAGGCGCTTGAACGACTCCGGACCGCGGGCGAGCACCTGGTCGCGGGGCACCTCGCAGCCGTCGAACCGGAGCTCGTGCTGTGTGTGGCCCGCCATGTTCGTGTGTGCGTCGCCGAGCGCGAACCCGGGCGCGTCGGCGTCGACGACGACCGCGCCGACCCCCGGCTCGCCGTCGCCGCGGTCGTCGAACCGCGCCCAGACGAGGAAGGCCCCGGCCTCCTCGGCTCTGCCGACCCAGATCTTCCCGCCGTCGATCCGGACCGTGTCGCCGTCGACGCGCGCGCTCGTGGTCATGTTCCCGGCGTCTGACCCCGCCTCTGGTTCGGAGATGGCGGTCGACATCGTCAGGTCGCCCGCGCAGACCTCCGGGAGGTACCGCTCTCTCAGCGCCTCGCTTCCGAGCTCCGCGATGATGCGTGGCGGCCCCATCGACGACCGCGAGAGGACGTGTGCGGTGTCCGGACAGACCCGTCCGACCGCCTCCTGCGCGAGGAGGACGTCGACGACGCTCCCGCCGCCGCCGCCGTACCGCTCCGGGATCGCGAGACCGAGGAGTCCCGCCTCCGCGAGCGTCTCGCGGTTCTCCACGGGGAGGTCGCCCTCCCAGGTGAACGCCGCGGGGGCGAACTCCGTGGCGGCGAGGTCGGCGGCGGCCTCTTGAAGATCGCGCTGCGAGTCCGTGAGTGTGAATCGCATACGCGCGGTCGGCGCGGTGGTCTTATAGTCGTGGCGATGGCGGCGGGCAGCCGTCTGCCGCCCGCAGGACGCCACAGCCGGCTCCGGAACACACCCGGCGGTCAGCCCCGGAGCGCGTCGACGGGGCGCTCGTTCGCCGCGCGCCACGCCGGGTAGACGCCCGCGAGGAGGCTGATGCCGACGCCGAAGCCGAAGGCGGCGATCAAGTAGCCGACGGCCCCCGGCGTGAACGCGAGCGGGTCGCCGAGGAAGGCGGCGTTCGCGACCATCACAGCCGGGAGCGCGATTGCCACCCCCGCGGTCGCGCCGGCGGCGCCGATCAGGCCCGCCTCCGCGAGGAGGATCCGGACGACCGCGCCGCGGCTGTAGCCGACCGCCCGGAGGACGCCGATCTCCTCGCGCCGACGGATCACGGCCATCAACATCGTGTTCGCGATTGCGACGCCGGCGACCACGAGCGAGATGGCGCCGATCCCGACGAGAAAGGTGTTGATGCCGTTTACCACCT
This sequence comes from uncultured Haloferacaceae archaeon, assembly GCA_964512675.1. Taxonomy (GTDB): domain Archaea; phylum Halobacteriota; class Halobacteria; order Halobacteriales; family Haloferacaceae; genus A07HB70. The sequence continues at coordinate 65,668 of CAZEJR010000009.1, forward strand.
GTGTGAACAGACGCAACAGCGCGGTCAGTTCGAACACCAGGAGCCGGTCGCGCCGGTCGTTGAACTCCTCGCGGAGGAGGGCAGCCGTCAGCTCCGCCTCGTCCGCCGAGCCGGTCAACACCCGGACCCGGTCGTACTGCCGGTCGTCGAGCGCACGGGTCGGGAGGTAGACGTCGGCGCTCCCGACCCCACCGGTCGACTCGGAGAGCACCGCGACGACCCGGTAGGTCTCTACCGACTCGTCGCCCGTGCTGATCCGCAGTCGGTCGCCGAGCTCGAGGCCGTGGTCGGACGCGAACCGGCTCGAGACGGCTGCCTGTCGACGCCACGTGGACGGGAGCTCGCCGCGTGCGACGGGCGTGATGGCCCGGAGCGCCGCCGCGGACTCGACGTAGTTGAGCGACACCTGCTCCGACCGGTCGCTCCGGCGGTGCCACTGGCCGTCGCGGGTCGTCGTCGCGACGACCGCGGTCGTGCCCACCGTCTCCTGTATCTCGACTAAGTCTTCGCGGGTGAACTGCTCCCGCTCGCGGTCGGGGCCCGGGAAGACGTAGACGTTCGTCGCGCCCTGTGACTCGACGCGCTCGAGCTGGCCCGACTTGAACGCCTCGCCGCCGGCCCCGACGACCGCTATCGAGACGACGCCGATCAGGATCGCCGCGGCGGCCAGCGCCGACCGGAGCTTCGCCCGCGAGACGTTCCGGAGCGCGGCCACGAGGACGGGGACGGACCCCCCGAGCCGGTGTCGAAGGCTCACGAGTGGCCACCGCCGGGCGGGGCGGACGTCACTCGAGCGCCTCCACTGGCTCGCGGGTCGCCGCGCGCCACGCCGGGTAGGCCCCGCCGACGACGGCGATCCCCAGCCCGAGTGCGGCGCCGAGCGCGACGTAGCGCAGACCGGTCGGCGTGAACGCCAGCGGGTCGCCGAGGAGCGCGTGGTTGACCACGGCACCGATCCCGAGCGTCAGCGGGACGCCGACGGCTACCCCGACGGCCCCGAGGAGCGTCGCCTCGGCGACGACCAGCCGGAGGACGGCCCACTTCCCGTAGCCGACGGCCCGGAGGACGCCGAGTTCGCCCTCGCGTTCCGCGATCGACATCAGCATGGTGTTCGTGATCGTCACGGCGGCGACGAGCAGCGAGACGGCCCCGAGTCCGAGGAGAAACAGGTTGATCTGCTCGAACGTCTCCTCGCGCCGGTCGCGCTGGTCGCTGACCCGGTCGACGAACACGGTGCGGTCGCGGCTGTTGAACTCCGTCTCGACGCGCTCGACCGTCTCGTCGAGCGAGCCCTCCCGGGCGTCGACCTGGACGAGCGCCTCGTCGTACGTCGGGTCGTCGAACTGTCCGACCGGGACGAACACGGACCGGTCGGCCGACAGCGGGTCCGAGAACCCCTGTCCGTTCAGCACGCCGGCGACACGGAACGACCGGGTGAACGAGTCGGTCGAGACCGTCACCCGGTCGCCGACCGCGAGGTCGTTGTTCGCGGCGACTCGCGACCCGACGACGACCGCGCGCGCCGACGAGCCGGGGAACGACCCGGACCGGAGCTCGTAGAACCGCGACGGGTCTGACATCGACACCACACGGACGGTGAGCAGCGCCTCTCCCTCCGGCGTCCGGACGGTGTCGTTCGCCGGCCTGACGACGGGGATCACCGCCGCGCTCCCGACGGCCTGGCGGAGCCGACCGACCTCCTGCTCCGAGAGCGCCCCGTTCGGCTCCGCCGCGCCGTCGTCCGGGAAGTCCAGCTGTGAGACGGTCGCGACGCCGCCGAACCCGTCGTAGGCCGCGAGCTGGTTCTGTGTGAACGCCTCGCCCCCGAGACCGACGCCGCCGACGGCGACGACGCCGATGACGACGGCGACGACCGCGAGCGCCGACCGGGCGGTCGCCCGCGAGACGTTCCGGCGGGCGAGAGCGACCGTCGGAACGTAGCCCGCGAGCCGGGCGAGCAGTCTCACGGCGTGTCGCGGGCGTGTATCGTCACCCGCGCACCTCCCCGTCGATGAGGCGGACGACCCGGTCGGCGGCGTCCGCGACGTACTCGTCGTGCGTGACCGTGACGACCGCGACGTCCCGCTCCGTCCGCAGGTCGTCGAACAGGTCGAGGATGCTGTCGCCGGTGTCACGGTCGAGGTTGCCGGTCGGCTCGTCGGCGAGCAGCAGGGACGGGTCGTTGATCAGCGCGCGCGCGGTGGCGACCCGCTGTTTCTGCCCGCCCGACAGCTCGTCCGGGTAGTGGTCCAGCCGGTCGCCGAGTCCGACCCGCTCCAGCAGCTCTGTCGCTCGTCCGCGCGTCTCGACGGGCGTGCGGTCGAGCAGACGTGGCACCTCGACGTTCTCGAGCGCGGTGAGCGTCGGGATCAGGTAGTAGCTCTGGAAGATGAAGCCGACGTCGCGCTTGCGCGTCCGGGTCCGTCGACGCTCGTCGAACGTCGAGACGTCCTCGCCGCCGAGTTCGACCCGGCCGCTCGTCGGCACGTCGAGGAGTCCGAGGAGATTGAGCAGCGTGGACTTCCCGCTCCCGGAGGGGCCGACGACGGCGACGAACTCGGCCGGACGGATCGCGAAGTCGACGCCGTCCAGCGCACGGACCGTCTGGTCGCCCGTCCGGTACTCCCGGACGACGTCCCGCCCGCGGAGGATCGGCTCCGGCTCGTCTGTCGTCGCCACGGTCTACCGCCTCCGACGGTAGACGACACCGACGAGCGCCACGAGGGTGCCGGCGCCGGCGAGCAGGGCGAGCTCGGACAGCGGAGCGTCACCCCCGCCGGTCGGTGTCGTCGGGCGCGACGCGGGGGGCACCGCGACGTCGGTGGTGAACGACCGTTCGACGCCGCCGGTGACGTACCGCACCTCGACGGGGACGGAGGCGGGATCACCCGTCACGGCCGTCTGGAGCGAGAACGTCGAGAACCCGTCCCCGTCGATGCTCCCGACGAAGTACGTCTGTGACTGGACGGCGTCCGTCTCGGACACTGCGACGACGACGCCACCGACCTCCGTGCCGCCGGCGTTGCTCGCCGTCGCGGAGAGCTCGAACGTCCCGCCGCGCCGGGTCGTCTCGACGCCCGAGAGGATCACCCGTCCGGGGTTCGTCGGGGCGGCGAACCGCGTCTCGGACGTCGTCGTCACCGTCCGGCGCTCGCCGTCGTCGGCGTAGGTGAGCGAGAGGTCGACCGGGTAGGTCCCGGTCTCGCTCACCCGAGCCGGGAAGCTGAACGTCCGGGTCTCGCCGGAGGCGATCTCGCCGGTGACACGCGTCGTCTCGTCGAACGTGACCGCGCTCGCGGGCGAGTCGGCGCGCAGTACGACGCTGTCGACCCCGTGACCGACCCCGTTCGCCACGGTCACGTTCACGTCGCGCGACGCGCCGGGGACGGCGTCCGGAACGGAGACGCTCAGGCTCGGCTGTCGCTGCGACCGGACGTCGACGACGACCGGCGACTGCGTGTTGACCAGGCCGCCACGGGACTCGCCGTACACCTCCAGTCGGATCGTGTACTGGCCGGGGTCGTCGACCGTCACGGGGAGCTCGAGCGTCGTCTGCGCGCCCGGCGACAGCCGTCCGACGTCGTCGGCGACGTAGCGACGGTCGCCGTCGACCACGACGACGACCTGGTTGATCGTCGCGGACGACGGACTGCGCTCGTAGTTCGCGACGGTGGCCTGGATCGAGAACGGCTCGCCGGCGGTCGGCGTCTCGGGGGTGACCGTCGTGTTCGACACCGCGACCGTCGCTCGGTCGCCCGACTGCGCGGTCACGACCGGGACGGCGGCGAGCGAGGCGGCGGCCACGACGACGAAAAGAACCGCCGCTACGGGGCGGAGAGGCAGACGACTGGGGACCATAGTCGACACGTTGCGGTCGAGACGACTTCAATCACCCGTCACGGCTGCGGGGGGCGGCACACGGCAGGGTGTGGGGGTGACACCCGCGTGGCCGAGGGCGACAGCCGGGCAGGATCACACGGCTCCGGCGGCTGCGGTGCCCGCCGGGCGCTCCGCCCGGGCGGCGCGTACGCCGTCGTCGAGCGTCGTCGAACCGACACCGAAAAGTACCCGAGTCCCCTGGGAGTGCTGAGGTGTGTCGCGTTCGTAGCCGTCGACCGGCGAGTGACGCGCTCCAGCGATGGTAGGCGCGCTCGTCGCGGCGCTCGTCGCGGCGCTCGTCGACCGCCTCTTCGACCTCGTGCTGGCCGTCGACACGGCAGTCGTCGACGTGGTGCTCGCGGTCAGACACCCGCTGCTGACGAAGGTGATGACGTCGGTGACGGGACTCGGGTCGGCGGCGGCGGCGCTCGTCGTCCTCGCGCTGTGCCACCTGGCCGGCTGGCGCCGCGAGACCGCGGTCGCCGGCGTCGCGCTCCTCGCCGCCGGGATCGCCGTCGTGTCCCTGATGGCCGCGGTCCAGCGTCCGTTTCCGCCGGGACCAGTCTGCGTGACGGACGGGCCGGGGCTGGCGCCTCACTCGTTCCCGTCGGGACACGCGGCGGTCGCGGCGACGTACGCCACGGTCGCACGGCGGTCGTCGAACCTGCCGTTCTGGCCGGTCGGGGGGCTCGCCGTCGTCGTCGCCGTCTCGCGGATCTACCTCGGGACCCACTACCTGAGCGACACGGCATTCGGCGTCGGTCTCGGCGTCGTGTCGGTGCTGGTCGCCCGGCGGCTCCTCCGTCGCACCGCGGTCGGGGCGTACGCGGCGGAGCTGGACGGGCGCCTGCCGGGCGACTGATGCAGCCGGGCCTGGGCCCGGGCCCGGGTCGGCTGCACGACCACGTGGCTGCCCCGGTGGCCGTGTCGAGGGGCCCGTGGAGGGAAACGGCGATACGCACGGACGCTGTAGAGCGGCTGTGCTGTTCGCGACCCACCTCGTCGCCGCCGCGGTCCTCGCCGAGCGGTCGCGTCTCGTGCCGTGGCCGCTCGTCGCCGGAGCGGCGCTCCCGGACCTCGTCGACAAGCCACTCGCCTCGCTCGGGGTCGTCGACCTGTTTCACACCGTCGGCCACAGCGCGCTCCTCGTCGTCGTCCTCGTCCCCGTCGCGGCGGTGAGCCGTCGGGGGCTCGCGTTCGCAGTCGGGTGGGCGTTGCACCTCGCGCTCGACGCGCTCCACGTCGTCGTCAACGGACGACCGACGGACGCGCTCTTTCTCGGCTGGCCGCTGGTCGTCCCGCCCGACCCGCTGGCGATACCGCCGGGGGAGTTCGTGCTGTTCTACCTCTGGTCGCCCGCCTTCTTCCTCGAAGGGCTCGTCTGGGCGGCGTTCGTCGCCGTCCTCCTCGACGCCGGGGGACTCCCGGCGTGGCTGCGGCCCGGCGGGAGCGAGAGCTGACCGGTCCGCGGCGTGGCCGCGTCGGTGTCGGCAGACGACGTCGGCGGGACCGTCCGGCGCGCCGGGTCGCGAAGGGCGAGGCGGGCGTCCCCGGAGTCGACCGTCGCGACGCCACTGCCGCCGTCAGCTCCGTCGCGGTCCGGCCCGCACAGGGACGGTGGATTGAATCGCACGCGTGCGGCGCCGCGAGGCACCGACAGTTATGCGTCCGCGGCGAACGGATCCGAGATATGGGCTGGGCCGAGACGGTCGCCCGGAGCCGAGCGCCGGACGTCCACGAGGAGTTTCGCCGACGCGTGTCGGCGCAGGCGGGGTCGGTCCGTGAGGCGATTGCCGCGGGCGCGTTCGACGGGGACTACCGCGTCGGCCTCGAGCTCGAGGGGTACGCCGTCGACGACGACGGCCGGCTCGCGACGGTGCCGGACGCCGTCTTCGGCGACTACTGTGAGCCGGAGCTCGGGCGACACAACGCCGAGACACACACGCCGGCGACGTCGTTCGACACAGAGGGCGTCGCGGGACAGGCCGACCACCTCGCCGAGCGGCTGACGACGGTTCGTGACGCGCTCGCGGCCCGTGGGCGACGCTTCGTCACGGACGGGATGTGGACCGTCGGGCCGCCGGAGGGCGCGCTGACCTACCTGACGGCGACCCACGAGGCGGAGGGCCGTCGGGTGCCGACGAACATGACGCCCGCGGCGCGGTACTACGCGCTCGACGCCGACGTCACCGCCGCGGGCGGCGTCGAGCTGTCGGTGCCGGGCTGTCGTCGGGTCTTTCCCTCGATCCTCGTCGAGTCGCTCACGGCCTCGACGCAGGTCCACCTCCAGACGCCGCCGGCGGCGTTCGCGCCGCATTTCAACGCCGCGCTCCGGACAGCCGGACCGGTGCTGGCGCTCGGGGCGAACTCGCCGTTTCTCCCGCCGAGTCTCTACACCGACCCCGCGCCGGAGACGGTGCTCTCTGCGGGCGTCGAGCTCCGCGTGCCGGCGTTCGAGTCACTGAACGTCCGCGACCCGGGCAAGGTTCGGTTCCCCGACGACGTCGCCGACGCCGGCGCGGCGGTCGACCGGGTCGCCGAGGACCGGCGGTGTGCGCCGTGCCTCCGCGAGTGGACCGTCGAGGGGCCGCGTGACGGCTTTCGCGACGAGCACTGGGAGCTGCTCCACAAGGCCAGTACCTGCTGGCGGTGGGTCCGGCCCGTCCTCGGACCGACCGGGCCTCGGATCGAGTACCGCGTGCTGGCCGCGCAGCCGTCGGTGCCGGACGTGGCCGCGATCCAGGCGCTCGTCGTCGGCCTCGTCCACGGGGTGGTCGCGACCGACCACCCGCTCGCGGACCTGCCGTCGACGGCGGCGCGAGACACGTTCTACGCCGCGGCGCGGGACGGCCTGGACGCCGACCTCGCGTGGGTGACCCGCGACGGCGAGCGGGTCGACGACCCCGAGCGGGTGTACCCGGACCTGTTCGCCGTCGCCCGCGCCGGCCTGCGCGACCGCGGGGTCGACGACGAGACGGTCGACGACCTGCTCGCGCCCGTCGAGCGCCGGTGGACCGAGCGGACGACACCGGCGACGTGGAAGCAGACGCGGGTCCGCGAACGGCTCGACGACGGGGCAGATCTCGCCGCCGCGATAGTGACGACCCAGCGGGAGTACGTCGACCGGACGACGACCGACACGCCGTTCGTGGACTGGTAAGACACGACCGACAGCCCCCCAGCAGAGACACCGGGAGCGAGGCGGCCCGAACCGGGTCGGAGGACCGATACACGTGACACTCAGGACACAGGGTCGGATCGCTGTGCTGGTCGGCGGCGGCGGCGCCGTCGGGGCGACGACGCGGTACGCGGTCGAACTCGGCGTGCCGAACACCCTCGGAGCGACGTTCGCGGCAAACGTCGTCGGCTGTGCGCTGCTCGGGGCGCTCGTCGCCGCCGACCGGACGCCGGGCGCCGTCACGGAGCGAGCGCGACTCCTCGTCGGCACCGGCTTCTGTTCGTCGTTTACGACCTACAGCACGTTCGTCCTCGACCTCGTCCGGGCACAGCCGGCCGTCGCCGTCGGCTACCTTCTCGCGAGCTACGGCGTCGGATTTCTCGCCGTCGTCCTCGCGGGCGCCGCCGTCGACCGAAGCGGGTGGCCGGAGGGCCGGTCGTGATCTGGGACGTCGCGGCGGTGGCCGCCGGCGGGGCACTCGGGGCGACGGGCCGGTACGGCGTCGGGCGCCTCCTCGCCGACTACCCGGGGCCGTACGCCACGCTCGCGGTCAACGTCCTCGGGAGCTTCGCGCTCGGCCTCGTCGTCTTCGGCGGCGCGGAGTCGACTGCGGCGCTCCTCCTCGGGGTCGGGTTCTGTGGCGCGTTCACGACGTTCTCGTCGTTCGGCGTCCAGACCGTCTCGCTGTGGCGGTCGGGCGACCGGGTCGAGAGCGCCCTGAACGCTGCCGGGACACTCGTGCTCGCGGGCGGGGCGATGCTGCTGGCGAGCGCGGTCGTGTGAGTAGCGGTGGGTCGACCGCCAGTCAGTCCGGGCGCGCGGCGGTGCCGCGGTCGGCGGTGGTGTCGTCGACGGCCTCGGGACTGACGTCGAACTCGAACACCTCTTCCGGGACCGAGACGGTGACACAGCTGTTCGGGAGGTCGACGATACCGGCGATACGGCTCTCGACCGGGACGGTGCTCAGGATGATGTACGCCTGTTCGCGCGTGTAGCCGAAGTTGGTCAGGTAGTCGATCGCGTCCAGACAGGCGCGGCGCATCCCGACGGTGGAGTTCTTGTAGTGCTGGGTGCCGTCCTCGTCGACTGAGTAGCCCTCGAACACCGTGTACGACGAGAAGTCGGGGTCTTGGTAGCCCGGCTTGAACATCGGGTAGTCGACGCCCATCTTCTCGACGCCGTTCTTGATCAGGTCGACCTTCAGGTCGACGTAGCCCGCCATCTCGATCGCGCCACAGAAGGTGATCTCCCCGTCACCCTGCGAGAAGTGGAGGTCGCCGGTGATCAGGTTCGCGCCCTCGACGAACACCGGGATGTAGACGCGCGAGCCGCGGCCGAGGTTTTTGATGTCACAGTTGCCGGCGTTCTCGCGCGGCGGGATCGTCCGGGCGGCCTCCTCGGCAGCCGCCTCGACGTCGTCCTCGTCCATCCCGCCGAGCAGGACGTTTTCCGGCTCCGGCGGGAGCGCGAGCGGCGGCTCGTCGTCGCCGGTCTCGTGGTTGACCGCCTCGGCCTGGTCGGTGTCGCCGTCAATTAGCGCCCGCTCGCGCTCGTTCCACTCCGCGAGGAGTTCGTGCGAGGGCGCAGTGCCGACGATACCGGGGTGGGCACAGCCGGGGAAACGGACGCCCGGGACGTGCCGGGAGTGGGTCATGACCCCGTCGAGCTCCCAGATGGCCTTCCGCGCGTTCGGGAAGTGGTCGGTGAGGAACCCGCCGCCGTTCTCCAGGTCGAAGATCCCCGTAAAGCCCCACTCGTGGTCCGGGAACGGCCCGAGGTCGAGGATGTCCACCACCAGGATGTCGCCCGGTTCGGCGCCCTCGACGCCGATGGGGCCGCTCAGGTGGTGGTTCGGCGAGAGCACCATGTCGCGGATGTCGTTCGCGTTGTCGCTGTTCTCGACCTGGTCGCCGGTCCAGTCGAGACACTCGACGCGGAACTTCTCCCCCGGCTCGACCGTCTCGACCGGCGGCGTGTCCGGGTGCCACCGGTTCACGATCGGGTCTGGCTGCTCGTCTGGGGGCGCCTCTGTGTCGACCTCGAACACCGTCTCCGGCATACTATCTCACCGTACGACGGACGGATATATACCATGAGGTGCAGTCGTATTTTGACCGATTCCCGATCCTTTATTCCAGTACGCTCGTTGTAGGCCGCATTGAGTTCACGTGACGAGAGAGTACGCCGGGGTCGGCAGATGAACGATCACTCCGCGCTCCCCGGGCTAGAGGGCTCGTTGCCGGTGTACGAGCGGGTCTGTGAGGCGTCGGGAGCGGTGTCTGCGGCCGAACTGGAGCGGCAGACGGAGCTGTCGGTCGACGACCTCCGGTCGCGCCTCGACCTCCTCGTCGCATACGGCCTCCTCGACCGACGGACGCACGGCTACACGGTCAGGTGTCAGCCGGACGAGGGCGCCGAGCGGTGGCGGCAGCGCGCCGCCGACCGCGCGGAGCAACTCCACGCGGTCGTCGAAGCGCGGGTCGGGACGGAGGCGACGGACGTCGTCTCCGACGCGGCGTGTCTCGGCGACGACGGGAGGCGGTACGCGGCGGTCGAGGCGGACGCGGAGACGGAGCTCTCGGCGCTCCTCGACCGGATCGAGGCGGCGCCGTCGACACCGGCGGGCGTCGTGGTGACCGCCGCCGCGGAGGACGCGAACGAGATCCAGCGGCTGGTCGACGACGTCGAGCGGTCGGACCGGATCGCCCTCGAGATGGTCGACGCGGAGGTCGTCGAGACGGAGCGCGGGTTCGACTACCGGTCGTACCTCGAGGCGCCGTGACCACGATCACTCCACTCGCTCGTCACGCCTCGCCGGAGGACTCGCCGTGACC